>JBGPOZ010000312.1:0-3858 GCA_041488295.1 Allostellaceae bacterium | reverse complement strand
CTTCCCGACGCAGATCTTCTGGCTCGCCGTCACCTTCGCCATCCTTTACGTGCTGATGGCGAAGCTCGCGATGCCGAAGATCGAGAAGGTCGTCGAGGGCCGCCGACGCCGGGTCGAAGGCGATCTCGAGAAGGCGGCGCATATGAAGGCCGAAGCCGAAACCGTGATCGCCGCCTATGAAAAGGCGCTTGCCGATGCGCGTCATCAGGCGCAGCTGACAATGAAAGAGACGGCCGATCACCTCGGCGCAGAAGCGGCCGAGCGGCAGCGCAAGGCGGCGCTCGTCATCGCCGAGCGGACGAGCGAAGCGGAGAAGCGCATCGGCGCGGCCAAGGCGGCGGCGATGGGCAGCTTGCGCGAGGTCGCGGCCGAGGTGGCGCGCGCCGCGGTCGGGCGGCTCATCGGCAGCGAGATCGACGGCGCGCGGGCCGGCGCCGCCGTCGATGCGGTCCTGAAGGAGCGCGCCTGATGGTGATGGAGCTTCTGCGCGATCCGGAATTCTGGGTCCTTGTCGCCTTTCTGATCGTCGTCGTCGGGCTCGTCCGCCTGACCTCGCCGATGATCGCGAAATCGCTCGACGAGCGTGCGGCAAGGATCAAGACCGAGCTCGACGAGGCGCAACGGCTGCGCGAGGATGCAGAGCGGGCGCTCGCCGATTACCAGCGCCGGCAGCGTGACGCCTTGAAAGATGCCGAAGGCATCATCGCGCAAGCGAAGGCCGAGGCGGAACGCTTCGGCCGGAAGGCGGCGCAGGATCTCGAGGAGACGATCGAGCGGCGCACGCGCCAGGCCGAGGAAAAGATCGCCCAGGAAGAGGCGAAGGCGATCGCCGAGGTACGCGGCATCGCCATCGACGTGGCGATCGCGGCCGCCCGGCAGATCATCGCCAAGGAGCTCGACACGCGGGCGGGCGGGGCCCTCATCGACAACGCCATCGCCGCACTGCCGCAGCAGCTTCACTAGCGGGACCCGGACGCATTCCGCACCAGGAAAGCCCGAGCCCTCGCTCGGGCTTTTTGCATTCGACCCCCCCGCCGCCGCATAATCGCAGATCGCGGCACGACACTGTGCCGGCAGGCTCTCCAGCCTGAGGGGCGGCGATGGATCTCGTGCATCGATGGCTTCTGCTCGCCGGCCTGCTGATTATCGCCAGCATTCTCGCGGGCAAGCTCTCGAGCCGGATCGGCGCGCCGCTGCTGCTCGTCTTTCTCGGGCTCGGCATGGTGGCGGGCGAGGAGGGTCTCGGCGGCATCGTCTTCGGCCAGGCGCCGGGCGGCGGGATCCCCATCGAAGACGTGCGCACCGCCTATCTCATCGGCAGCGCCGCTTTGACATTGATCCTGCTCGACGGCGGCGTCCGAACCGAGCGTCGGAGCTTTCGCCTCGCGCTCTGGCCCGCGCTGGCGCTGGCGACGATCGGGGTTCTCGTCACCGCCGGGATCACCGGGGCGATCGCGGCGCCGATCCTGGGGCGGAGTTGGCTCGAAGGGCTCCTCGTCGGCGCCATCGTCGCCTCGACCGATGCGGCAGCCGTCTTCCTGCTGCTGCATCAGCGCGGCGGACGGACGAGCGAGCGCATCAATGCAACCCTCGAGGTCGAATCGGGCGTCAACGATCCGGTCGCCGTCTTCCTCACGACGAGCATCGTCGCCTTGCTCCAGGCCGGTGCCAATCCCTCGGCAATGGCCATCATCGCCGATCTCGCGCGCGAGATGGGTCTTGGCGCGGTCGTCGGCATCGGCGGCGGGTTCGCGCTCGTCCGGCTCATCAACCGGCTGGAGCTTGCCGCCGGTCTTTATCCGGTTCTCGTCCTTGCGAGCGGGCTCGCCATCTTCGCCGGAACCCAGCTCGTCGACGGAAGCGGCTATCTTGCCGTCTATCTCGCCGGCATCATCATCGGCAATGCGCAGCTGCGCGCGGCGCGGCTCGTCAGCCGCTTCCTCGACGGCATGGCGTGGCTGGCGCAGATCGTGCTCTTCGTGATGCTCGGCTTCTTCGTCTCGCCGAGGTCGCTGCTCGCCGAAGCCGTGCCGGCGCTCATTGTCGCGCTGGCGCTCATGTTCGTGGCGCGCCCGGCCGCCGTCTGGCTCTGCCTCGCGCCGTTCCGCTTCACGACGCAGGAACGTGCCTTCATCGCCTGGGTCGGATTGCGCGGCGCGGTGCCGATCTTCCTCGCGATGTTTCCGCTGCTGGCCGGGCTGCCCGGCTCATCGAGCTTCTTCAACATCGCCTTCATCGTCGTGCTCGCTTCGCTCGCTTTACAGGGCTGGACGGTGACGCCGGCCTTGCGCTGGCTCGGTCTCGAATTGCCGCCAAGCGCAGATGAGAGCGATCGCCTCGATTTCGATCTGCCGGCGGGACATGGGCGCGAGGTCGCGGTTTATCGCGTCGCCGCCGGCGCACTCGCGCTCGAGCGCGACTTCGCCGATCTGCCGATGCCGCCGCGCGGCCGGATCATCGCCGTGTTGCGCGACGGCGCGGTCCAACACCGCGAGGCGCTCGACCGCCTGAAGCCGCAGGATCTCGTCTTCGCAATCGTGCCGCTCGAGCATTTCGAGCGGCTCGACCGCCTGTTCCGGCCGAGCACGGCGAGCGGAGGCGATCCGCTCGGCGATTTCGCGCTCGACGCAATGGCGACGGTCGGCGAGCTCGCCGATCTCTACGGTCTGCCGGCGCCGCCGACGGAGCGCGGCAAACCCCTCGCCGCATTCGTGCAGGGCCGCCTGCACCGCACCCCGACGATCGGCGACCGCGTGCATTTCGGCGCCGTCGACCTCGTCGTGCGCGCCGTCGACGACAACGAGATCACCGAAATCGGCCTCGTCCTCGAGCCGCGTGCCCTGCCACTGGAGCATTTCCACATCGGCGCCGCACTCCGCCATCCGCTGCGTACCATCGGACGCCTCCTGCAGCGTTTGCGTCGGCTTGCGTGACGCGAGTGAGCCGATCGCTTGACAATATGACTAGATTAGACTAGATTGATTTCGAAGATTTGTAAGAGGTCTCGGCGATGGATCATTGGAAGCTGCAGGATGCAAAGGCCCGTTTCAGCGAGGTCGTCGACCGCGCGCTCCGGGACGGTCCCCAGATCGTTACACGGCACGGAGCCAACGCGGTGGTGATCGTCGCGTACGAGGACTATGTCCGTGACGAGCCGCAAGAGGATTTCAAAGCCTTTCTCACGTCGGTGCCGCTTTCCGAGCTCGACATCGAACGCCAGAAGCATCTGCCACGGAAAACGATTCTGTGAGTTTCTTGCTCGACACGAACATCGTCTCGGAACTCACCAAGAAGCGCCCGAGCGCGAACGTCGCCGCGTGGTTTCAGCAGGTCCCGTCAGCCGACCTGTTTCTCAGCGTCATCACGCTCGGCGAAATCAGAAAGGGCATCGAATTGAAGCGCGCGATGAACCCGCCGGCCGCTGCGCGCTTCGAAGCCTGGCTTCAGACGCTCATGCTGCGCTACCGCTCTCGCATCCTCGCCTTCGATGCCGATGCCGCGGACCGCTGGGGACGCATTATGGCGGCTCATCCCGGTGTGCATGTCGAGGATGGCCAGCTCTCCGCCACGGCCCTGCAGCATGGATTGACGCTGGTCACGCGGAACGTGCGTCACATCGCTCCGACGGGAGTGAGTTACTTCGACCCGTTCTAAAGGCCCGATTTCGTACCCTGCTCGCTCTCAGTGCTTGTGACTGGCTCCGAAGGCGGCCTTCTGGCCTGTCGACGCTTCTTTCTGGTGCTTCGCCTTCCACTCCTCGTACGGCATGCCGTAGACGATCTCGCGCGCTTTGGGGTCGGGGATGTCGAGGCCGCGCTCTTCGGCGGCGGCGCGATACCATTTCGAGAGGCAGTTGCG
>JBGPOZ010000311.1:0-3881 GCA_041488295.1 Allostellaceae bacterium | reverse complement strand
ATTGGTGGAGCCAGTCGGAATCGAACCGACGACCTCTACAATGCCATTGTAGCGCTCTCCCAACTGAGCTATGACCCCGAAAGGGACCGCCGGCTTGGGGCCGCGCGGCGATCGCCCGACAATTCTACTCCGATCCGCCTGCCCGGAAAATAAGAAGCGAAACGCGACGGGGCAAGGGCAAAGCGGCGCGCGAGCCGTGCCGCGCCGGCAGCCTCTCAGCGCTCCTCCTCGTCCTCGACGTTCTCGATGACTTCGGCCATGTCGTCCTCGTCCTCGCCGAGCTCGGAGGCGTCTTCGATCAGTTCCTCTTCCTCCTCCTCGCCTTCGGCCTTGGCGGCGGTCTCCTCGCCCTCCACGACTTCGACCTCTTCGGCTTCGGCCTCGGCGACGACCTCGTCGGCGACGACGGGCACGACTTCCTTCTCGGGCACCGCCGCGACGCGGGCGCGGCGCGTCTTCAGGAACGCCTCGGGATCGAATTGCGTCCCGCATTTCGGGCAGACGATCTCGCCCAGCGGCTTCATCAAATCATAGTAACGCGTGCTGCAACTCGGGCAGATGCGCTTCGATCCCCATTGCGGCTTGACCACGCGGTGCTCCTTGTCCGGCAAGACTGATGGCATCGATCTCCGGGCGCATCTGCCACGATCGACCGGCGCTGTCAAAGCAAAATCGGCAAAGACCAAGAGATCGGCGGCTCAATATGGGTGCGCCAGCCGTGCCGACAAGGGGGCCGGCAAGGGGAGGGATGACTATTCGGCAGATATCTTGTGCCGCCGCCTCGCCGTCGGCTGTTGCCGGCGCCGCGCGATATGCTAGACACAGCCGGCATCGGACAGGGAGACCAGCGGAGTGACCCTCGTGAGGCCGCTCACATCGAGACCGGCGGGGCCGCTCGGCGGCCGCATCGCCGTGCCGGGCGACAAATCGATCTCGCACCGCGCCTTGATGCTGGGCGCCCTCGCGGTCGGCCGCTCTGAGATCCGCGGCCTCCTCGAAGGCGAGGACGTGCTGCGCACCGCCGCGGCGATGCGGACGCTGGGCGCCGGGATCGAGCGCATGGCGGACGGCGTCTGGCGCGTCGACGGCGTTGGCATCGGCGGTCTCGCCGAGCCCGGCGACATCATCGATCTCGGCAATTCCGGCACCGGCGCGCGGCTTCTCATGGGCGTCGTCGCCGGCCATGGGATCACCGCCTTCTTCACCGGCGATGCGTCGCTGCGGCGGCGGCCGATGGCGCGCGTCGCCGAACCCTTGCGGCGCATGGGCGCGCGCATCATCGCCCGCGCCGGCGGCCGCATGCCGCTTGCAATCATCGGCGCCGCCGAGCCGCTGCCGATCCTTTACCGCCTGCCCATCCCCTCGGCCCAGGTGAAATCGGCGGTGCTTCTCGCCGGCCTCGGCGCGCCCGGCATCACCGCGGTCATCGAGCCGCTGCCGACGCGCGACCACAGCGAGCGCATGCTCCGCCATTTCGGCGCCGCGGTCGCGGTCGAGGAGACCGAGGAGGGCTGCCGCAAGGTCAGCCTCACTGGCCAGCCCGAGCTCGCCGGCGCCGATCTCGTCGTGCCGGGCGACCCGTCCTCTGCAGCGTTCCCGGCGGTGGCGGCGTTGCTGCTGCCGGGCTCGGAGCTGACCATCGAAGGGGTCGGGATCAACGCGCTGCGCACCGGACTTTACGACACGCTCATCGAGATGGGCGCCGACATCGCCTTCGCGAACGAGCGCGCCGCCGGCGGCGAGCCGGTCGCCGATCTCGTCGTCAAGGCGAGCCGTCTTCGCGGCGTCGAGGTGCCGGCCGAGCGCGCGCCGCGCATGATCGACGAATATCCGATCCTTGCCGTGGCCGCCGCCTTCGCCAAGGGCCGCACGGCGATGCGCGGCCTGGGCGAGCTGCGCGTCAAGGAGAGCGACCGCCTCGCCGCGATCGCCGCGGGCCTTGCCGCGTGCGGCGCCGAGGCGCGCATCGAGGGCGACGACCTCATCGTCGAGGGCAAGGGCGGCCGGCCGCGCGGCGGCGCCCGCATCATGACCAACCTCGACCATCGCCCGGCGATGTCGTTCCTCGTCTTCGGCATGGCGGCGAAGGAAGCCGTCGCGATCGATGACGGCGCGCCGATCGACACCAGTTTCCCGGGCTTCGTCGAATTGATGAACGGCCTCGGCGCGAAGATCGGTCAGACGGAGAGAGACGCTTGAACCACGAAGGGCACGAAGAACACGAAGTTTTTTTTACGCGCGCGAAGCGCGCAATCATCATTCCTTCGTGGCCTTCGTGTCTTCGTGGTGAATCTTTCTCGCGAGCTGCGCCATGATCGTCACCGTCGACGGGCCGGCGGCGGCGGGCAAGGGGACCTTGGCGCGGCGCCTTGCCCGGCATTTCGGCTTTGCCTTCCTCGATACCGGGCTTCTCTACCGCGCGACCGCGCTCCACCTCGCCGAGATGGGGGGCTCCGCGGGCGATGCCGCCATGGCGGCGCAGGCGGCGCGGCGCGTCCGCGGCGACGAGCTCGGCGACCCGCGCTTGCGCAGCGAGGAGATCGGGCGCCTCGCCTCGGCGGTGGCGGTGGTGCCGGAGGTGCGCACCGCGCTGCTCGGCTTCCAGCGCCAATTCGCGGCGGCGCCGCCCGGCGGCGCAAAAGGGGCGGTTCTCGACGGCCGCGACATCGGCACGGTCATCTGTCCCGACGCCGAAGCCAAGATCTTCGTCACCGCCAGCGTCGAGGAGCGGGCGCGCCGGCGATTGAAAGAGTTGCGGGACCGCGGGGCGGAGGCTATATACCTGCGCGTCCTGCAGGACATGAAAGATCGTGACGCGCGCGACGGTCAACGCCAGGCAGCCCCGATGCGGCCGGCCGGCGATGCCTTCGTGCTCGATACGACCCAGCTCGATGCCGAAGCCGCGTTTGCGGCGGCACGCGACTACGTCGCGAGCAAGCTTGGCGCCACGTAGGCGGCGGCGTTTTCGGCAGTTGCCGCCGCGAGCTTCGCCGCCTTTCTCGACCTGCACGACCGGGCTTACACCGCCGCGCCCGTCTTTGTCGGCGGCCCGCAGCCTTTCGCCGTGATCCCGGGCGGAGGCCGCGTCCAAGCGATCGGGATCGAGGAGCAAGAATGGCACTCGCAGCGCAAACCGGAGGAACCGTCAAGGAGAGCTTCGCCGCCCTGTTGGACGAATCGCTCGGCAAGGCCGGCAATCTCGAAGGCACCGTCATCAAGGGACGGGTCGTCGCCATCGAGAATGATTCTGTCCTCATCGATGTCGGCCTCAAATCCGAGGGCCGCGTCGATCTGAAGGAATTCGGCGTTCCCGGCCAGCCGAACGAGCTCAAGCCCGGCGACACCGTCGAGGTCTACCTCGAGCGCATGGAGGACAAGAACGGCGAGGCGCAGCTCTCGCGCGAGAAGGCGCGCCGCGAGGAAGCCTGGACCCTGCTCGAGAAATCCTTCACCGGCAACGAGCGCGTGACCGGCGTCATCTATGGCCGCGTCAAGGGCGGCTTCACGGTCGATCTGAACGGTGCCGCCGCCTTCCTGCCCGGCAGCCAGGTCGACATCCGGCCGGTGCGCGACATCACGCCGCTCCTCGGCACGCCGCAGCCCTTCCAGATCCTCAAGATGGACCGCTCGCGCGGCAACATCGTCGTCTCGCGCCGCGCCGTGCTCGAGGAGAGCCGGGCCGAGCAGCGCTCCGAGCTGGTGGCGTCCCTCAAGGAGGGCCAGATCCTCCAGGGCGTCGTCAAGAACATCACCGATTACGGCGCGTTCATCGATTTGGGCGGCATCGACGGCCTGCTTCACATTACCGACATGTCGTGGGGTCGCGTCGGGCACCCTTCAGAGCTCTTCAAGGTCAACGATGAGATCGACGTGATCGTGCT
>JBGPOZ010000310.1:0-3955 GCA_041488295.1 Allostellaceae bacterium | reverse complement strand
CGCGCGATCGCGGGGCCGAGCCATTTCGCGCACGGCCACAACCCGCTTTGCGGCGACCGCGTCACGATCTATCTGACATTGGCGGGCGGCCGCATCGCCGATGTCAGCTTCGAGGGCCGCGGCTGCGCCATCTCGACCGCCGCGGCCTCGCTCATGACCGAGATCCTGAAGGACAAGACGCCGGAAGAGGCGGAGATCCTGTTCCGCAGCTTTCACGCCAAGGTGACAGGGGGCGAAGCGCCGTTCGTGCCCGAAAACCTCGAAGAGGATCTCGAAAGGTTGGAGCCGCTGACCGGCGTCAGGGCCTTCCCGGTCCGCGTCAAATGCGCGACCCTGCCCTGGCACGCCTTCGAAGCCGCGCTGAAGGGCGGCGCCATCGGCGCCACGGTGAAGACCGAATGAGCGGCGAACCTGGCAAGACCGGCCGTTTCGACGACGGCAAGGATCTCTTCGACTTCATGCCGGGCCGGCCGGCCGAGAGCGAGGCGAAGCGGCCTGACGCCGCCACCACGGACGCGGCGCTGCAAGAGCACGTCATCGACGCGCTGCGGACCGTCCGCGACCCGGAGATCCCGGTCAATCTCGTCGATCTCGGCCTCATCTACGATCTCGTCGTGACGGCCGACGGCAAGGTCTATGTCGAGATGACCTTGACGACACCCGCCTGCCCGGTCGCCGGCAGCCTGCCCGGCGAGGTCGAGCGCGCGGTGCGCGCCGTGCCCGGAATCAGCGACGTCGCCGTCAAGCTCGTCTGGACCCCGCCCTGGACGCAGGAGCGGATGAGCGAGGAGGCGCGGCTCGAGCTGGGATTGCTGTGATCCGACCACCAACGGCAAGCCCGATCGCGCGGTGCATCCCCGGCCGTCATTGCGAGCCGGAGGCGAAGCAATCCAAGATCCTTCCGGGTGCCGATGGATTGCTTCGCTACGCTCGCAACGACGGTGCCTCATGAAACCGAATTTGTTGCGGCGCGTTGCGATTTCCTTTTCAATCCCACGCGGAGAGCGCTGGAAGGAAACGCCATGCTGAAGATCTGGGGTCGGGCCAATTCGTCGAACGTGCAGAAGGTGTTGTGGGGCTGCGAGGAGATCGGGATCGCGTTCGAGCGCATCGATGCCGGCGGCGCCTTCGGCCGGACCAATGAGCCGGCCTATCTCAAGATGAACCCCAACGGCCTCGTCCCGACGGTCGAGGACGGCAAGACGATCCTCTGGGAATCGAACACCATCTTGCGCTATCTCGCGACGACAAGGGGCGCCGACGCGCTCTATCCGAAGGATCCGGTGCAGCGCGCCATGACCGAGCGCTGGATGGATTGGCAACTGGCCTCGCTCAACCCGCCGATGACCGTGCTGCTCTTCGGCCATTACCGGACGCCGCCCGAGCAGCGCAACGCGGCGGCGCTCGAAGACGGGCGGCAGAAGGCGATCGGCGTCTGGCGCATCCTCGAAACCTGCCTCGGCGACACCGGCTTTGCCGCGGGCGCCGCGCTCACTTTGGCCGACATCTGTCTCGGCAACGCCGTCCACCGCTGGCATTCCTATCCGATCGAGCGGCCGGCCCTGCCGCGCCTCAAGCGGTATTACGACCGCCTCGCCGAACGCCCGGGCTATCGCAAGCACATCGTGGGACCGATCACGTAGCGCGGCGGCACCAGGCGGGCGGGACCCGGCGCGGCGGGAAGACGCCCGATCACGGCCGATAAATTCCCCGCGACCGGGCAATGGCGGTGGTGCGCACGCCCTGTAGTTAGGACATAGTGGCTTTTGTTCAGACAGCCTGGCAATCGCGCCGGGTGCCGGGCCGCTTGCGCGCAGACGGAGACTTTTTGGGGAGATTCGGATGAAGCGGATCATGGGCAGCGCCATCGCGATCGGCGCTGTAATCGTGGCACTCGGCGGGGGAATGGCGACGGTCTCGGCGCAAGAGGGCGAGGCGGTCGTCAAGGATCGGCAAGCGGCGATGAAGCAGCAAGGCATCGCTCTGGTCGGCGTCAAGAAATTCCTCGACGGCAGCGTCGATCAGGCGGCGGCGACGCAATCGGCCGACGACCTCGTCAAGGTCGCGCAATCCCTCGCGACCCTGTTCCCGAAGGGCACCGGCATGGCCGAGTTCCCCGGAAAGTCCGGCGCCAAGCCGATCATCTGGACGGACAACGACAAATTCATCCAGGCCCAGAAGAACATGCTCGCGCAAGCGCAGAAGCTCGCGGCGGCGGTGAAGGCGGGCGACAAGGCAGCGATTCAGGATCAATGGTCGAACGTCAGCAAGGATGGCTGCGGCGGCTGCCACACGACCTTCCGCGAGAAGCTCGGCTGACCATCGGCGCTGCTGGACGGCGGCGCAAGCGCGTTGCATTCTCGGAACCTGATCGGGCTCCAGAGAATGAGGAACGCGCGATGGATTTCGGGATTGCCGGCAAATCTGCCCTGGTCTGCGCCGCGAGCAAGGGGCTCGGCAAGGGCTGTGCGCTGAACCTCGCGCGCGAGGGCGTCAATCTCACGATCCTCGCCCGCGGCAAGGAGGCGCTCGAGGCGACCGCGGCCGAGATCCGCGCCGCGACCGGCGCCAAGGTGACGACGGTCGCCTGCGACATTACGACGCCGGAGGGGCGCAAAGCGGCGCTCGCCGCCTGCCCCGCGCCCGACATCCTCATCAACAATGCCGGCGGGCCGCCGCCCGGCGATTTCCGCGAGTGGGACCGCGACATCTGGCTGAAGGCGCTCGACGCCAACATGCTGACGCCGATCGAGCTCATCAAGGCGACGGTCGACGGCATGATCGCGCGACGCTTTGGCCGCATCGTCAACATCACCTCGAGCGCGGTGAAGGCGCCGATCGACATCCTCGGCCTCTCGAACGGCGCGCGGTCGGGATTGACCGGCTTCATCGCCGGGCTCGCGCGCAAGACCGTGCGCCACAACGTCACGATCAACAATCTTCTGCCGGGCTCGATGGAGACCGATCGCCTGCGCGCCAATTTCGCCGCCGTCGCCCAGGCGAAGAACATCAGCATCGACGCCGCGCGCCAAGAACGCATCGACGAGATCCCCGCCGGGCGCCTCGGCACGATCGAAGATTTCGGCGCCGCCTGCGCCTTCCTGTGCAGCCAGCAGACGAGCTACATCACGGGGCAGAATTGGCTGGTCGATGGCGGGACGTATCCGGGGACGTATTAGCGCAGGGCGGCGAGGCTGGCTTCGGCGCGGCGCCGCAGCATTTCGGCACCTTGTGCGGCGGCGATGTCAACGGCCTTGCCGTAGGCTTCCGCAGCCGGTTCCACTTCGCCCTTGGCGCGCAACAAATCGCCGCGGACTCGATTGAGTTCGGCGTCACAGAAGTGGATTTCGGCCTCGGCGGCGCTGGCAAGGCCGTCATCGATGAAAGCGAGGCCCTGGTCGTATCGGCCGAGCGCACCGCAAATCTCGGCGATCAACGTCAGCGAATGGGGCTTGAAGAGACGGGCACCGGTGGCTTCGTAGGCCGCGAGGCCGCGCAACATCTCCTCGAGCCCGTCATCGCGAGCGCCACGCCGCGCGGTGGCCCAGCCATGCAAGACGGTCGCCCATGCTGCCCAGTATGGAAACGCGTTCTTATTCGCGAGCTCGATCGTCTGCGATGCAAATTCCAGCGTTGCCTCTGCCCCTTCCAGACCCTGGTACACCGCCGCCGACACGCAAAAGGCATAAGCGAGGTTGATCGGCTGCCCGAGCTCGCTGGCAAGAGCCCTCGCCCGCGAGGCGTAGTCGACGGCAGAATCGACATTGCCGACCAAGCACTCGACCCAGGACAAGTTCATCAGGCTGAGCACCGCCGGATCCGCGTTGTCGAGCACTATTTGCGGCCTCGCTTCACTCGGCTGATATAATCTCACAGCCCTCAGAAGGTGCTCTCGCGCGATCTGTATGTCGCCAAGGGAGAAACGGCACCATCCAAGTCGCCGGTTGGCTGCGAT
>JBGPOZ010000309.1:0-3962 GCA_041488295.1 Allostellaceae bacterium | reverse complement strand
GTCGCTCATGGCGGCAAATAGATCGGCATTTTCCTATGTTGTCCAGGCAAGCGCGCTGCAAATCCGTCGGTGCGTGCTTCGACTTCGCTCAGCATGAGGAGAATTGGGAATGGCATAACAACCCCTCCTCATTCTGAGCGAAGTCGAAGAACGCACGATTTCGATCCAGCATCGGATTCCCAGCGGCGGCGCTTGGCCGGCGCTCGGGCCTTCGTGTAGGATGCGCCTCGCCTTCTCGATGGCGATCGGAGTGGATTTTTCGGATGAGTGATGCAAAGCCGCTCATGGCTGGCAAACGCGGCCTCGTCATGGGCGTCGCCAACGACCGGTCGCTGGCCTGGGGCATCGCCAAGGCGGTGCATGATCAAGGCGGCGCGCTCGCCTTCACCTTTCAGGGCGAGGCGCTGGAGAAGCGCGTGCGTCCGCTCGCCGAGAGCATCGGCAGCGACATTCAAGTCGATTGCGACGTGACCGACGCGGCGAGCCTCGACCGGGTGTTCGGGACCCTCGCCGAGCGCTGGGGCAAGCTCGACTTCCTCGTCCACGCCATCGCCTTCTCCGACAAGGAGGAGCTGAAGGGCAAATATGTCGAGACGACGCGCGCCAATTTCGCGCGGACGATGGACATCTCGTGTTATTCCTTCACCGATGTCTGCCGCCGGGCGGTGCCGCTGATGAGCGGCGGCGGCAGCCTGTTGACCCTGACATATGCCGGCGCCGAGCGCGTCATGCCGCATTACAACGTGATGGGCGTCGCCAAGGCCGCGCTCGAAGCGAGCGTGCGCTACCTCGCTGCCGATCTCGGCGGGCAGAACATCCGCGTCAACGCCATCTCAGCGGGGCCGATCAAGACCCTCGCCGCCTCCGGCATCGGCGATTTCCGCTACATCCTCAAATGGAACCAGTACAACGCGCCATTGAAGCGCAACGTCACGATCGAGGATGTCGGCGGCGCCGGGGTTTACCTCCTCAGCGATCTCTCCTCGGGCGTCAGCGGTGAAATCCATCACGTCGATTGCGGCTACCACGTCGTCGGCATGAAGGCGGTCGACGCGCCGGACATCTCGGTCGTCTAGCAAGGACGGCGGAATTGGCGGGCAACAGCTTCGGCACGGCGTTCCGCTTCACCACCTGGGGCGAGAGCCATGGGCCTGCGATCGGCTGCGTCGTCGACGGTACGCCGCCGCGCCTCAAGCTGACCGAGGCCGACATCCAGCCCTGGCTCGACCGCCGCAAGCCCGGCCAGTCGCGCTTCACGACGCAGCGGCGCGAAGCCGACGCGGTCAAGATCCTCTCCGGCACCTTCGAGGGGCTGACCACCGGAACGCCGATCCAGCTCCTCATCGAGAATACCGATCAGCGCGCGCGCGACTACACCAACATCAAGGACCGCTTCCGTCCCGGCCACGCCGATTACACCTACTGGGCCAAATACGGCATCCGCGATCATCGCGGCGGCGGCCGGTCGTCGGCACGCGAGACGGCGAGTAGAGTCGCCGCCGGCGCCATCGCGCGGAAGATCCTCGCGAGCTTCATCGGCAGCGACGTGCAGATCCGCGGCGCCCTCATCCAGATGGGGCCGCACAAGATCGACCGGGCGCGCTGGGATTGGGCAGCCGTCGAGGCGAACCCGTTCTGGTGCCCCGATCCGGAAACCGCAACGCGCTGGGCCGAGTTCCTCGACGGCGTGCGCAAAGCCGGCTCCTCGACCGGCGCCGTCATCGAGGTGGTGGCGTCCGGCATCCCGGCCGGCCTCGGCGATCCGATCTACGACAAGCTCGATGGCGACATCGCGCGCGCCCTCATGACGATCAACGCGGTGAAGTCGGTCGAGATCGGCGCCGGGCTCGAGGCGGCCGCGCTCTCGGGCGAGGAGAACGCCGACGAGATGCGCATCGAGGACGGCAAAATCGTCTTCCTCTCGAACCATGCCGGCGGCATCCTCGGCGGCATCTCCACGGGCCAGGACATCGTCGCGCGCTTTGCCGTCAAGCCGACGAGCTCGATCCCGACGCCGCGCCGCACCGTGACGGCGGCGGGCGAAGAGACCGAGATATCGACGCATGGCCGCCACGACCCCTGCGTCGGCATCAGAGCCGTCCCGGTCGGCGAAGCCATGCTCGCCTGCGTCCTCGCCGACCATTTGCTGCGCGACCGCGCGCTCATGCGCGAGATGCCGCGCGGCTGAGGGCCTCGCCAGCTCCGTGGCCCAAGGGCTTACGCGTCGGCCGGCGCCGTCTCCTCGGCTGGGGCCGGCGCATCCTGCGTCGAAGGCGGCGCCGGGGCGGGCGCATCCTCGCTCGAGGCCGGCGCCGTCTCAGCCGGAGCGGGCGCGTCCTCGGCGGCGGGCGGCGCTTCCTGGGTCGAGGGCGGCGGATCCTGCGTCGAGGGCGGCGGCTCGGCATCGGGGTCTTCGACCTTGACCGGCGGCTGGCCCTCATAGGGGCTGGCCGGATCGTTGGGGAAGGTCGGGCTCTTTGCCGTATCGGGCGCCGGCTCGGCCGGCTCGACGACGGGCGGGTCCTGGGTCTCGGGCGGCGTTTCCAACGTCGCCGGACGCGGCTCGGTCGCCGGGCCCGAAGGAATGTCCTCGCCGGGCGCGGGCCTCGGCTGCGTGGCCGGGTCCACCTCGGGCGGGGGCGCGGGCTGGGTGGCGGGGCCGGAGAGCGGCTCCTGGCCGGGATCGAGCCGGGGCTCCGTCGCGGGGCCGTCGGGCGCTTCCAGATTCGCTTGCGGAGCTGTCTCGCGCGGCGGCTGCGGGAAGGCCGGCGGATCCCTCAAGGTGTCGGGCGCCGGCTCGCGCGGCGGCTGCGGGCCGACCGGCGGGTCCTCGATGGTGTCGGGCGCCGGCTCCGGATCGACGCGCGGATCGGGCCTCGCATCCAGCTCCGGCTCGGGCGGCGCCGGCACGGGGTCCCCTTCCGGGATGCCGGGACCGGGCGTGCCGCCGGGTGGCAACTTCGTCGGTTCCGGCGTGATCTCGGGGAGACGAGGCGGGCGCGGTATGGTCGGCTCGAAGGGCGAAACGCTGGGTCCACCCTCCTCGAACGGAACGAAGGGATTTTGGCTCGGGGGGGTCGCCGGCAGATCCGGCGCCGGTCCCGGCTCGAGGGTCGGGTTGAATGGCGTCTGGTCCGGCGGGAATTCCGTCGGCGCCGTGCCGGGGCCTTGCGGAGGGATCGATTCTCCGGGCGAGACATAGGTCGGCTTTTCGATGATCCCGCCCTCGCCGACGCCTTCGGCGACGCCGCCCGCCTCTTCGCCGGCGGTCGCCAGGTCCGCAACCTCGGCCTCGCCGCCACCAAAGGCGGCGGTGGCGGCCACCACGCCCACGAGACCGACGCCTTTTCCGATGAACTCCGCGCCTTGGCCCTTGGCGGACGCCTGCTCGTAGCCGGTGACGACCTGCGAGCCGATCGAGACCGCCGACCCGATCGGGTTGACGATCATGTTTCCCATGGCCGCGGCCTTGTTGATGTCGTCGGTGACGTCCTTCACCAGATCCTTGCGCGCGTCCTCGCTGACCGCCGCCGCCGCGAGCGCTCCAACGCCCTTGGCCAGCGTCACGCCGGAGACCAGCTCTCCCGCCGATTGGGCGACGCCGACCAATCCCTTCACCCCTTGATAGACGCCCTCATAGACGCCCTTCTCGAAGTTGACGCCGGTCGTCGCCACGTCCTTGAGGCCCTGGGGAATCGGCGCCTCGTTCACGAGGCTCTGCGCGCCGGCCGCCATATCGTTGATGACGCCGCCGACCGCGTTGTCGATCATCGAACTCGTCGCGGCCGATTGGTCCTTGTTCATTTTTCGATACTTGTCGACGTCCACGCCGAGCGCCGACAACCAACTATCATGTTCCTCAGCCATGATTCGCCCCCAAGCGCAAATCCCGCATGATGATCTTCTGCGCGAATATGCCCGTTTGGCTAGACAAATTTGGATGGGGCGTTCGCGGCGAGGCG
>JBGPOZ010000308.1:0-4011 GCA_041488295.1 Allostellaceae bacterium | reverse complement strand
CGGCGAGATCGTCGCCATCATCGGCCCGAACGGCGCCGGCAAGTCGACCTTGCTGAAGACGATCGCCGGCCTCATCAAGCCGAAATCCGGGGCGATCGCGCTCGACGGTGCGCGCATCGACGGCCGGCCGGCACGCGAGATCAGCCGGCTTGGCTTGGCGTTCGTGCCGCAGGAGGCGAACGTCTTCCCGCGCATGAGCGTCATCGAAAATCTCGAGATGGGCGGTTACATCGACCGGCACGGCGCCAAGCGGAAGATCGCCGCGCTCCTCGAGCGCTTTCCCATGCTCGCCGAGAAGCGCCGCCAGGCCGCGCGCACCTTGAGCGGCGGACAGCGCCAGATTCTTGCCATGGCGATGGCGCTCATGGTCGAGCCGCGCATCCTTCTCCTCGACGAGCCCTCCGCCGGCCTGTCGCCGATCGCCGCCGAGCAACTCTTCGCGACCATCCTCGCCATCAACCGCTCGGGCGTCGCGATAGCCATGGTCGAGCAGAACGCGCACGAAGCGCTCGCCATCGCCGGTCGTGCCTTCATCCTCGTCGACGGCCGCAACAGCCGCAGCGGGCGAGGGGCGACATTGGCCGCCGATCCCGAGGTGAAGCGTCTCTTTCTCGGTGCCTGACGCGGGTAGCCCGCCGCGTCAGGCCCCGCCTGCCTCACAATGTCAGCTTCGCGACATAGGCATCGAGCGCCGCGTCGGCGGCGCGTTTCTCGGCCTCGGCACCGGCGGCGGCATTCTGCAACTTCTCGATCTGCGTCTCCTGCTCGGTAAGCTTCTCGATGTAGCGCTTGTGCAGCGCGCTCTCCTTGTCGGCGCTCTTCAGGTTGTCGCGGATGCGCGCCTGATCGGCGGCGACCGCATCGATCTCGGCCTTGATGCGGTCGCGTCCCGATTTCTTCTCGGCGGCGGCGCGGCGCAGGCGCGCGAGCTCGGCGATCGCCTGCTTTGCCGCGGGGTCGATCTGGCGGCCCGCGGTGACCGCGGCGATCCGCGCATCGTCGAACTCGCCGATGGCGATCTTCTGGAAGCTCGCGGATTCGAAGGTGAAGCTCGTCGTCTTCGCCTCGCCCGCCGCGAGCTCGACCGTGACGCGATAGCTCGACGCCGTTTGCTGCACTGTCGGCGCCGCGGGATCGATGAGACGCCAGCTTCCGATTTTCGCTTGCTCGATGATGACGCGCCGCGCCTCAGTTGCCGGCGCGGCGATGCGGAAGGCGATCTTGTGGCTCTCGGTCATCTGCAGATTGAGGACGCCTTGCGCCGCCGCCAGCTTGGTGATCGTGACGGCGTTCTCGGGCACGCGTTCGATCTTGGTCTTCTCGTCGACGGCATAGCTGAGGAGCCTGTCTTCGCCGGCGGGAAGCACCGGCAAACGGGCATCGCCGACATAGGCGATGTCGCCGCCGCCCATCTCGTAGACGGTGAGAACGCCAGGCGGCAGGCCGCTCGCACCGTCATTGGCGAGCTTCACCGCGGCGAACGGATGCTGGCTGGTAGCGCCTGCCTCGAACAGCGAGAGGCGCTCGACCGGGATCGCGCGATCGATGATCGGCACGAGGGCGGATCGGCCGCTCGCGAGGGTGATCGGCACCGGAAGGCGGAACAGGATTTGCGTCGCCCCTTCTTCCGCTACGGCGGTGCCCTCCATCGGCGCAATCTCCCGCTGCATCACCCCAGAGGTGGGGGGAGCGGGCGCAGCGGCGGAGCGTGCGACGAGGGCGCCGAGGACGCCCATGCTTGCCGGCGCCGCTTTGGCGGCTGTCGTGGTTTCGGCGATGATGCCGCTATCCACCTTCGGCAAGATGCGGCCGGCCACCTCGACGGGAACCTCCGGGCGCGTCACGTAATAGGCCTCGTAGATCGCTTGGCGGAAGCTGACCGGATTGCCGGACAGCAATGTCAGCTCGACATTGGTCCAATCCTGCCCGCTCATGTTCTCGAGCACCGCCCAGCCCTGAAGCGGCGCCTTCTTCGCGTCGCTGCCGAGGGTCATGCGGTACGAGGCCTTCCAGAGCGGCGCTGCCACGACGTAGCCGACGCGCACCGTGCGCGCGCTCGTGCCATGCGTCGTCAGGACGATCTCGCGACGGTCCTTGGCGCGATGCGAGGCGAGGGCGGCAAGCGCCTGCTCGACCTTCTTCCGGAGATCGGGGTCGACGAAGGCGACGCTGTCGGCATCTTCGAGGATGAATTGCTGCAGGCCTTCCGCCGTGACGACGCTGACACGGTTGCGGATCGTCGTGTTCTGCTCGCCGACGCGCACCGTCTCCGCCACGACTTTGAGGAGCTTGCCGGTGATCGGATGGCTCGTGCCGATGCGGATCTCGGCGCCTTGCAGCGCGTTGAGGAGCGCCGCCGGGGATTGCAGCGCGTCCTCGCCGAAGGGCAGGTCGTTGAAGATCTGGGCCAGCGGCTCGCGGCCCGGCAGGCTGGCGCTGCCGACGCCGCCCGTACTGTCATAGACGACGATCGATTTCAACACGTCGTCGACCTGATCCAATGGCAGGTCGAGCTTCAACTCGGCGTTTCCATCGACCTCCGCCTCGTATTCGAAATACCCGACGCCGCCGGTCGAGAGCATCACACGCTTCAGCGCGAGATCGCCGGCGCGCGCCGGCAACGCAGCAAGGCCGATCAGTGAAAACGAGAAGACGAGGACTATCCAACGACCGCGCATCGAGCTCCTCCCTCATGATGTGACACCGCAGCCTATGGAGGCGATTGCGGCATGCGCCAGGATCGAATCTAGGCATTTTCTTGACACCTGTCGCGATGGCTGCTCTTGCATCCGGCACGGCGTTTCGCTCCGATGGGCAGGGGCGCGCCGGCCTCTTCGGCGTCGCGGCAACATGCGGAATCCGTGCTCGACATCGTCCAGCTCATCCTGAACGGCCTCATCAACGGGGCGGTGCTCGCGGTGCCGGCGATCGGCATCACCGCGATCTATGCCGTGTTGCGCTTTCCGAATTTCGCGCTCGCCTCGATGGCGACGATCGGCGCTTTCGCCGGCTATGTCGCCAATGTGTCGTTCGGCGTGCCGGCGACCGCCGCGATTCTGATCGCCTTCCTTGCCGCGGGGCTCGTCGGTCTCGTCAGCGACGAGATCGTGCTGAAACCGATCCGCCCGACGGGACCGCTCGCCGCGGCGATCGCTTCGGTGGCGTTGACGATCGCCCTCGAGAACGTCGTCCGCTTCGTCTTCGGCAACGATCTGCGTGCCTACGATTTGCCGATCGCGCGCGATTGGCGCGCGCTTGGTCTGCGCATCGGGCCGCAGCAGGTCGAGAATTTCGTCATCGCGCTCATGGCGATGATGGCGGTCTTTCTCTTTCTTGCCTTCACACGCCTCGGCAAGGCGATGCGCGCCGTCGCCGACAACCCGACGCTCGCCGACATCAAGGGGATCAATGCCGACCGGATCGGCCGCCTCGTCAGCTTCGCCGGCATGGGCCTCGCCGGGATCGGCGGCATGCTCATCGGGCTCGACACCAGCATCGACCCGTTGACCGGCTTCCGGGCGATCCTCTCCGTCTTCGCGGCGGCAGTGCTGGGTGGGCTCGGCAGCATCCCTGGCGCGGTGGTCGGTGCCCTGACGATCGGGGTCGCGGAGGAGCTCTCGCTCCTCGTCCTCGATCCGCCCTACCGTTCCGCGATCGGCTTTCTCGCCATTCTCCTTGTCCTGACCCTCCGCCCTCGCGGCATCCTTGGCGAGCGCGCGTATTGATGGTTGCGCAGGGTTCGGAACGGAATGATGCTTCTGCAATGGCTTTGCGTGCTCATTCGGTGCCCGACACCAAGAACCCTCTCCCGTTTACGGGAGAGGGCAGGGTGAGGGCGCTCCCTGTCTCCATGACGCGCGCCGAATGTCGTCGGAGAGTGCCCTCACCTGATCAACCGGAGACATTGGTAACACTACGGACCGGATACATGGGTAACAGTTTCCATGTTTTGTTCCTGGTTGGCTTCGTGGGGGGGCGCAAGGCCCCCCACCAAACCGGGCCGGTTTTTTG
>JBGPOZ010000307.1:0-4045 GCA_041488295.1 Allostellaceae bacterium | reverse complement strand
GGACGCGTTTCCCCATCAGCTTTCAGGCGGCATGCAGCAGCGAGTCGCGATCGCGCGCTCCTACGTGCTCGATCCCGAGGTGCTGCTGATGGACGAGCCCTTCGGCGCGCTCGACGCGCAGACGCGCATCGAGATGCAGGAAGAGCTGATCCGCCTCGCGCGCCTCAACCCGCGCACCGTGCTCTTCATCACGCACAGCGTCGAGGAGGCGGTCTATCTCGCCGACCGCGTCGTCGCGATGACGCGCCGGCCGGGACGAATCCGCGAGATCATCGAGATCGGCGCGGTGCGGCGGGCGGAAGACTGGCAGCACCGGCCGATCGAGGAGGTGATGGATCTCCCCTCCTTCATTCGCCTGCGCACGCATATCTGGAAGCTGCTGCGCGACCAGCGGGACGAGGCCGGCCGCAAGGCCGCGCCCGCACGGCGCGCCGTAACCAATCGCTGAGAGTCCGATCCGAAATGAATGCTGTACTATGCCGCTTCCCTGACCGCCGTCATTGCGAGCGTAGCGAAGCAATCCAGGGCCGGAGCGGGTTGCGTGGATTGCTTCGCTACGCTCGCAATGACGCTCCCGGTGCGGCGGTGCGTGTCTCTGTGGGCGGTTGACCGTTGGTAGACAAACTCTGAGAACCACGAAGAAGGAGGAGCAAAGATGATCGGACGCATCTTCGGCAGGATCGCGACCCTGGCGGCAGGCATTGCGGCGATCTCCGCCATGCCCGCGACGGCGCAGACCGCGATCGGCGTCAGCTATCAGCCGGCGCTTTATTGGTCCGTTCCCTATTTCATCGCGACCGAGAAAGGGTGGTGGCAAGAGGTCGGGCTGAAGCCCAATTTCACTACCTTTCCGGCGGGCGCCCCGCAAGTCGCGGCGGCCGCCGCCAAATCCTGGGATGTCGGCGGCACGGGTTCGGCCCCGGCGGTGCTCGGCGCCGCGCGGTTCAACATCCTGACGATCGGCATCACCAACGACGAATCCGCGGCGAACGTCGTGATGGCGCGGGCCGACGAGGCCGATGCCATCCTCAAGAGCCCGCAAAGCCTCAAGGGCAAGCAGCTTCTCCTTTCGACCAACTCGACGGGCGAATATTCGGCGCTGGCCTGCCTCAGGAAATGGGGGCTGCAGCCCGTCGATCTGCAAATCGTCAACCTGCAGCAGCCGCAGATCATCTCCGCCTTCAGCAGCGGCAACGGCGCGCTCGCCGGCGTCTGGGCGCCCAACGACTACACGCTCGAGGACCGGATGGGCGCGAAGATCGTGTGCACCGGCAAGGATGCCGGCGTTGCCGTTCCCGGAACGCTCGTCGTCCGTGCCGACTATGCGAAGAGCAATCCCGACGAGGTCGCGCGCTATCTCGCGGTCTATCTGCGCTCCGTCGCTTGGCAGAAGAAGCACAAGGCGGAGACGATCGATCTGATGCGGCGCTTCTACCAGCAGGGCGGCGTCACCATCCCCGACAAATATCTCGCCGAGGAGATCGAGACGCGCCCGACCTTCACATTGGGCGAGCAGGTGAAGATCATGGCGCGCAACAACGGGCCGTCCGAGGTCGATGGCTGGTACCAGAAGCTGGGCGAGTATTTGAAATCGACCGGCACGGTGAGCGATCCGCCCGACACCAAGGCCTTCATCACCGACGAGTTCATGAAGCGCGTCGCCGCCGACGCGAAGCTTAGATCCTTCGCGAATGACGAGTGATTTTGGCCGCGTGTCTCATGGCAGTCGCATTCGGTTCAAGCGCCCGGCATCTTCTCTCCCCAAGGGGCGAGGAATATAGCCTTGCCCCAATTGCGGCCGCCCTACCTCATTCTCGGAGTGTTTCCTCGATGAGCACCCAATTCCTGAAGAAGGCCGCGCGCACGCCGACGAGCGGCGAGGACGAGACGCAGCAAGCGGTGGCGGCGATGCTGCGCGAGATCGAGGCGGGCGGCGAAGCCGTCGTGCGCGACTATGCCGAGCGCTTCGACAAATGGGCTGGCGAGGTGATCGTCGACGAGGCCGCGATCGCCGCTGCCGAACGCGGCCTGTCGAACTTGACCAAGGACGACATCCGCTTCAGCCACGAGCAGGTGCGGCGCTTCGCCGAGGCGCAGCTCCACAGCATGGCCGAGTTCTCGGTCGAGCTGCGCCCGGGGCTCGTCGCCGGGCAACGCCTCGTCCCGGTCGACGTCGCCGGGTGCTACGTGCCGGGCGGCCGCTACGCCCATATCGCCTCGGCGATCATGAGCGTCACGACTGCGAAGGCAGCCGGTGTCCGGCATGTCATCGCCTGCTCGCCCTCGCACAAGGGTCACGGCATCCACCCGGCGATCCTCTACGCGCTCAAGATCTGCGGCGCTGACACGATCATGACCCTGGGCGGCGTCCAGGCGGTGGCAAGCCTCGCCTTCGGCCTCTTCACGGGCAAGCCGGCCGACATCATCGTCGGCCCCGGCAACCGCTACGTCGCCGAGGCGAAGCGCCTGCTCTTCGGGCGCGTCGGCATCGACGTCTTCGCGGGACCCACAGAGATCCTCGTCATCGCCGACGAGACCGCCGATCCCGAGCTCGTCGCCTCCGATCTCGTAGGGCAAGCCGAGCACGGCGTCGATTCGCCGGCCATTCTCGTCACGACCTCGCACCAACTCGCCCTGCGCGTGCTCGATCTCGTGCCGCGCATGGCGGCGCTGCTGCCGCCGGGGAACGCGGCGGCCGAGGCCTGGCGCGACTATGGCGAGGTGGTGCTGGCGGAAAGTCGCGAGGACGCCGCCGCGGCGAGCGATGCTTACGCGCCCGAGCACCTCGAGGTTCACGCCGGCGATCTCGATTGGTGGCTAGAGCGCCTGCGCAGCTACGGCTCGCTCTTCCTCGGCGAGGAGACGACGGTGGCGTTCGGCGACAAGGCCTCGGGCCCCAACCACATCCTGCCGACCAAGAAGGCGGCGCGCTACAGCGGCGGGCTCAGCGTCGGCAAGTTCCTGAAAGTGCTGACCTGGCAGCGCATGAGCCGCGAGGCGACGCGCGAGATTGCCGCGGTGACGGCACGCATCTCGCGCATGGAGGGGATGGAGGCGCATGCGCGCACCGCCGACGACCGCCTGCGCAAATATTTCGCAGGGGAAACTTTCCAGACGGTGCCGTGAGCCGCTATGCGCTGCGCATCTTGTCCAGGAACTCGCCGACCTGGATGCGCAAACGTTCCGCTTGGTTGGAGAGGTCGCCCGACGTCGCGAGCACCTGCACCGCAGCGTCCCCGGTTTGTTCCGCCGCCTGATTGACACCGACGATGTTTCGCGAGACTTCCTGAGTGCCCTTCGAGGCTTCGTGCGTGTTGCGGGTGATTTCCTGAGTGGCGGCCGCCTGCTCCTCGACCGCCGCCGCGATGATGGTCGAGATCTCGCTCATGCTGCGGATCGTTTGATCGATGCCATGGATGACTTCGACGGCCTCCCCGGTCGCCCCCTGCATCGCGGCGATCTGCTGCGAGATCTCTTCAGTGGCGCGTGCCGTCTGGCTCGCCAGGCTCTTCACCTCCGAGGCGACGACGGCAAATCCCCTGCCCGCCTCACCCGCCCGCGACGCCTCGATGGTGGCGTTGAGCGCCAGCAGATTGGTTTGCGAGGCGATGTCGCTGATCAATTGAACGACAGCACCGATCTTCTCCGCCGCGGCGGCAAGGCTCCGCACCGTCGCATGCGCCTTGGCCGCCTCCTCGACCGCCTTGCCGGCGACCTGGTTCGATTGAGTGACCTGGTTCGAGATCTCGCCCATCGAGGCCGAGAGCTCCTCGCTCGCCGCGGCGACCGTCTGGACGTTCGCGGAAGCCTCTTCGGACGCCGCCGCCACGACGCTCGCCTGACGGCTCGTCTCCTCGGCGGTGGCGGACATGCCCTCCGCGGTGGCACGCATCTCCGTCGACGCCGACGACAAGGTGCCGAGCGCGTCCTGCACGGAACGGTCGAACGCCGTTGTGTACTCCTCGACCAACGTCTGCCGCCGTTCCTTCGCGACCTGCGCCTCGCGCTGTTCGCCGGCAAGGCGCTCGCGCTCGATCATGTTGCT
>JBGPOZ010000306.1:0-4143 GCA_041488295.1 Allostellaceae bacterium | reverse complement strand
TCGCCGCCGAGGATTTCGCGATCGAGCCCGCGACCTTGGCGGCGCCGGCGCGCCGCACGCGGCCCGCGTCATCCGATATCGAAAGCGCCGCGCGCCTCCACTAACTCGCGGAGCTGCCGCAGATCCTCGGAGGCCACGGCTTACATCACGAGACGCCGCTGGAGGCGCTGCTCCGCCTTGCGGAACGCGTCGGCATTCCGGTCGCGCACACGATGAGCGGCAAGGGCGGCATTCCCTGCACCCATCCTCTCTCGGCCGGGCTCTTCGGCCGGTACGCGCGGATCGCCAACGATCTCATCCAGCAATCCGACTGCCTTCTCGTCGTCGGCTGCAAGCTCGGCGAGATCGCGACGAAGCGCTACACCCTGCCGCCGCCGCAGATCCCGATCATCCATCTCGACATCGTCGCCGAGGAGATCGGCCGGAGCCGTGCTCCCGAAATCGCGCTCTGGGGCGACGCGCGCGAGGGGCTCGCCGATCTCTTGGACGCTCTGCGCGACGATGCTCCGCGGCTCGCCGCCGCGCGCCGCGACTATCTCGCGGAGCTGCCGGCGCGCATGGGCAAATGGCGCGAAGAGGCAGCGCCCCGGCTTCACTCGGCGGAGCGCCCCATCAACATGGCGCGGCTCTGCCATGAGCTGAACGAGGTCATGCCAGCCGAGAGCATCCTCGTCGCCGATGGCGGCTTCGCCGCGCACTGGACGGGCCTCCTCTACGACACCAAGGCGGCGGGGCGCCACTACATCGCCGATCGCGGCCTCGCCTCGATCGGCTATGGTCTTCCCGGCGGCATCGGCGCCGCGCTCGGCGCGCCGGAAAAGCCGGTCGTCGCGGTGACCGGCGATGGCGGCTTCAACATGGTGCTGGGCGAATTGGAGACGGCGCGGCGGGCCGGGATCGGCGTCACAATCGTCGTCGTCAACAACGCCGCCTCGGGCTACGTCAAGGCGCTGCAGCACGCGATGTTCGGCCGCCGCTATCAGTCGAGCGACCTCGTCGAGATGAATTACGCGGCGATCGCCGAGGCGATGGGCTGCCGGGGCGTGCGCATCGAGGACCCGGCGCTGCTCGGCGACGCGCTGCGCAGCGGCATCACCACCCGCGACCGTCCGACCGTGCTCGACGTCGTCGTGACGCGCGATCCCGGCAAGATGCTGCCGGGCGTCGACAACCGCACCGCCGAGATCAAGAAGGGCGACCGCGTCGCCTGACAGCGCCCATCACGCCTCGCCGAATTCATGATCTGCTTGCATCAAAAGGCAGCGATGGCACATGATAACGGGTGGTGAACAAGCCCATGGCACGGCGCGAACGCGAGGATGACGATCGCTTCACGGCGACGCTCGCCGGCTTGGCGATGGCGTTGCTGTTGATCGTGATCGGCCTTTACCTGGCGGAAGAGCTCGCAGCCGAGTCGAAGCTCGAGGATTGCCTGCTGCAAGGGCGGATGAACTGCACCCGGATCGAGCTCTCGCCAGTCGCCATGGATCTCCGTTAGAGGAAGAGGCTTCCGGACAGCGCCGGTCAGCGGTCCCAGACCGGCTTGCCGAGATCGATCTGGCTCGGGCTCGTCAGGCCGCCGGCCGCGGCACCCGCCGCACCGCCGATGAGGGCGCCGGCGAGGGGGGCGCCGATCAACGCACCGCCGATAGCGCCAGCACCGGCACCGATCGCACCGCCGCTGACCGCGCGATCGCCCGGGCTGGTGCCGCACGCTGCGAGCATCAACGCCACCGCCGAAACCATCAGACCCATCCGTACCGACATGTGAACCTCCACCTGTCAAAGACCTGTCGGTGAAACGACACCCCAAAATCTTTGTTCCGGCGAATGGCCGACGGCGCGATCGCGCGCGCACCCGCATCTGCGGGAATTTCCTTTCGTTTCCAGAGACTTTTCGCCGTAACATGCCGCTCTCGATGCCGATGAAGGCATGATCATGACGACCCCGCTTGACGTTTGGGACAACCCCGAGAACCGCTCCGTCATCGCCCGGCTCGATGCGGCCGTCGACGCCTTTGCGCGGCGCACCCGGTTTTTCCACGACGACATCACGCCGGGGCAGGCCCGGATGTTCTGCCTGCAGCATCGCCTCAACACGCGGCAACGAAATTCCGTATTGAAGCTGCGCGTCGCCACCAATTGCACCGATTGGGAGACGCGCCTCAACATCATCCGCGCCTGCACGCAGGAGGTGATCGCCGATCATGAGCATGGCGGCGGTCGGGCGCACTGGCAGGTCCTCGAAGAGTTGGGGCGGCGCATCGGGCTTTCGAATGAAGAGATCGCGGCGGCGCAGCCGCTCGATTCGACCCGCATGGCGTGGCTCGCCTGGGAGGCGCTGATGAGCAATCGCCCGTGGATCGAGGGGATCGTCGCCAACACCTGCGCCGAGCGGATCAACGTGCCGGGCTACGGCACGGGGCTCATCAAGGAGCGCGGCTGGTTCGGCATGGAGCGCGTGCGCTGGAAGAAGCGCTTCGGCTTCAGCGACGAGGAGCTCGAATTCTTCGAGCTGCACGAAGAAGCCGATATCGCGCATTCGAACATGGGCTGGGAAGCGGTGGCGCGCTTCGCCGTCGCGTACCATGCCGAGGACGCGGCGGTCGAAGCTTGCCGCGTCAACCTGATGGTGTGGGAGCACTATCTGAACGGCATCGCCGCCGCCGGCCGCGCGCTCGACGCGGCATGACTTCGGGACACCGCATTTGCGGTCGAAAGCGCGCTGCGGCGCTCGTTGCCGCGCTCATCGGCCTCATCGCCGGAGCGCCGGCCTGGGCCGCCGACGTCGCCGAATTCTACCGCGACCGGACCGTCTCGGTAATCATCGGCTACAGCGTCGGCGGCGGCTACGACACTTACGCCCGGCTTCTCGCCAAGCACATGGGCAAGTACATCCCCGGCAACCCGACATTGGTGCCGCAGAATTTGCCCGGCGCCGGCAGCCTCAAAGCGGCCAACTACCTGTACGCCGTCGCGCCCAGGGACGGCTCCGTCTTCGGCACGGTGGCGCGCGGCATGGCGATGGAGCCGCTGCTCGGCGGCGCGCAGTTCGATGCGCGGAACTTCACCTGGCTCGGCAGCGTCACCAACGAGGTCAGCTTCTGCGCCGCCTGGCACGATTCCCCGATCAAGACCTTGGACGACGCGCGGAACCAGGAATTCGTCGTCGGCGGCAACGGTTCGGGCTCCGATCCGGACATCTATGCGCTGGCGCTGAAGAACGTCTTCGGCCTGAAGATCAAGCTCGTCACGGGATATCCCGGAAGCAGCGATATCGACCTTGCCCTGGAGCGCGGCGAGATCGCCGGCCGGTGCGGCTGGTCGTGGGACAGTTTGAAGAGCCGCCATGCCGCATGGCTCGGCGAGAAGAAGATCAACCTCCTCGTCGTGTTCGCAGCGGCGAAGGACCCGGAGATGCCGGCGGACGTGCCGCTCATCCTCGACCTCGCCAAGACCGACGAGCAGCGGCAGATTTTGAAGCTCATCTTCGCGCGCCAGATTCTGGGGCGTCCCTTCTTCGGCCCGCCGGGGATTCCCTGGGATCGCAAGGAAGCGCTCCGCGCGGCGTTCGACGCGACGATGCAAGACCCCGACTTCATCGCCGAGGCGAAGCGCATCAATCTCGAGGTCAATCCCGTGCCGGGCGCCGAGATCGACACCTTGATGGCCGAGCTCTATGCGACACCCAAGGACGTGATCGCCAAGACGACGGCGGCGATCCAGAAATAGCGCGGCGGTCGTGGAGCTGCCGCACTCGCACATCTCGAAGACGCTGCATCGCCGCCGTGCGTCCTTCGACTTCGCTCAGGATGAGGTGGATTTGTGTGTGGCAGTAACAATTGACCTCATCCTGAGCAGCCTGCGAAGCAGGCGTCTCGAAGGACGCACGACGCCCGATCCAGGGCGCGGCGCAGCATGGGCGTGAGCCTGCCATGGAGGTGAGCGCCGTCGCCGCCGGGCTGCATGCGCTGGCGCTCATCCTCGAGCCGATGCGCCTCTTCATCCTGGCGGTCGGCGTCGTCATCGGCCTGTCGATCGGCGTCATCCCGGGCCTCGGCGGCGTCGTCGGGCTCGCGATCCTCATCCCCTTCACCTACAACCTCGACCCCTTCACCGCCTTCGCGCTGCTCCTCGGGATGG
>JBGPOZ010000305.1:0-4144 GCA_041488295.1 Allostellaceae bacterium | reverse complement strand
GACGCCTTCCGGGGCGAGGCCGAGAAGATGACCTGCGGACAGGAAGCCGGTGATTTGCCGCCGCCCGTCGGGGAGGAGCTTGTAGAGCCGCAACAGGCCGCGCACCACTTCGTAGATGCTGTCCGCCTCGTCGCCCTCTGCGAACAGCGTCTCGCCCGGAGCCTTCCGCTGAAGCGAGCTGACGGCCATGAGATGATCGGTGGCCGGGTGACCGAGGCCACGGGAGACCGCAAATCCCGCTGGATCGATCTTGGCAGTGGGGTTCGAAACCGCTTGCGCATACATGGCTCGATCTCCTCCTCACCGTGGCGGGCCCATATCGGTCCGGCGAGGACGAGGTTTAGAGGAGCCATGTCACCGGTTGATGCCAGAAGACGGAGTATTTGGTATCGTCGCGCGGCGAAATGTGACGCTGTGTGACAGGCTCGACATGGAGAGATTTCTCGTGACCGGAACTCGATCCCGGACCTCGAATGAGTGAACCGCTGCACGTGCTCTTGGTCGATGACGAGCCGCGCATTCGGACCATGCTGCGACGCTACCTTGTCGAGGAAGGCTTCAAGGTGAGCGAGGCCGCGAACGGCGATTCCATGCGCGCCGTGCTCGATCGCGATGCGATCGATCTCGTGCTGCTCGATCTGATGATGCCGGGCGAGGACGGGCTTTCACTGGCTCGCTATATCCGACAACGCTCTGCGGTCCCGATCATCATGCTGACCGGAAAAAGCGATTTGATCGATCGCGTGGTCGGGCTCGAATCCGGTGCCGATGACTACATCACGAAGCCGTTTGAGCTGCGCGAGGTCCTGGCGCGCATTCGGACGGTGATACGCCGATCGAACCCGCGATCGGCGCCGCCTGCTCCTGAACGGGCCCCGACAACCAATGGGAGCGGCAACGAGATTCTGGTGTTTCAAGGGTGGCAGCTCGACGTGATCAAGCGCGAGCTCAGGCAAGCAACCGGCAACATCGTGCCGCTCACCGCCGGAGAGTTCGAGCTGCTGCGCGTCTTCGCGCAGCATCCCAATCGGGTGCTCAGCCGCAACCAGCTCATCGAGCTGGTCAAGGGTCGTGAGTGGGCCGCCTACGACCGCGCCGTTGATACCCAGGTCGGACGGCTCCGCAAGAAGATCGAAGCCGACCCGAGCGACCCGAAATTGATCAAGACCCTGCGGGGCGGCGGCTATATCTTCGCGACGACCGTGAAGCCCGGCTGAGCCACGCGGCGATGCTCAGCCATCGAGCAGCTCGCGCAGCTTGGCTCGGAGCTCGTTCATGCTGTGCGGCTTGTCGAGCCAGCCGGCATTCATCGTCAAAAGACCGCCCTTGACGACCGCCGGATCGGCGTAGCCGGAGGTAAACAGTATCTTCAGCTCGGGGCGACGGCGACGGGCCTCGTGCGCAAGATCGACCCCCGTCATACCCCCAGGCATTGCAACGTCGGTGAAGAGCAGGTCGATCGGTTTCTCATCATCGAGCACCTTGAGCGCGGCAGGGCCGTTCTCCGCCTCCAAGACCGCATATCCAAGCTCTTTCAACCGGCGGAGCGAGACGCGGCGGCCACGCGGATCATCGTCGACGACGAGCACCGTCTCTCCCGATGCCGTGCGCGCGTCCCAGGCGGCGGAGCGCCGCTCGGCGATGCCGGCATCGCCGTTCTGCGCCGGGAGGTAGAGGCGCACCGTCGTCCCAAGCCCAATCTCGCTGTAGAGTTGGACATGGCCGCCCGATTGTTTCACGAAGCCGTAGACCATGCTCAAGCCGAGCCCGCTGCCGGCGCCGGGTCCCTTCGTCGTGAAAAAAGGCTCGAAGGCGCGTTGCCGTACGTCCGGCGACATGCCGGTGCCGGTGTCGGTCACCGACAGCGTAACGTAGCTTCCGGGTAAAGCATCGGCGTAGGCGGTGGCATATTCCTCGTCGATTTCTGCCAGGGCGGTCTCGATGACGAGTCGTCCGCCCTGAAGCATGGCGTCGCGCGCATTGACCGACAGATTGAGGAGCGCGTTCTCGACCTGGCCGGGATCGACCATGATCATCGGCAGCCCCTCTGCGAGCCGGGGCTCGATCTCGACCATCGAGCCGAGACTGCGCCGCATCAGGTCGACCATGCCGCCGACAAGCGCATTGAGGTCGATCGGCTTTGGGTTGAGCGATTGGCGCCGCCCGAAGGCAAGGAGCCGCCTGGTGAGCTGCGCGCCGAGCTGAGAGGCCTCCTGGGCTTCATTGAGGATCTCGCGATCCTCTGCACTTTCGAGGCGGCGCTCCAACATCTCGAGATTGCCGGAGATCACGGTGAGGAGATTGTTGAAGTCGTGAGCGATGCCGCCGGTGAGCTGGCCGATCGCCTCCATCTTCTGCGCCTGGCGCAGATCCTGTTCCATCCTGACCCGCGCGGTCAGGTCCCGGATGAACCCAGTGAAGATGCGCGTCGCGCCAAGCTTCACTTCCCCGACCGAAAGCTCCATCGGGAAGATTGTGCCGTCCTTGCGTTGCGCTTCGACTTGGCGGCCAATGCCGATGATGCGTTTCTCGCCGGTCCGCATGTATCGCGCCAAGTAGCCGTCATGGCTTTCGCGGTGCGGCGCCGGCATGAGCATCTTGACGTTCCGCCCGATCACCTCACCGGCGGCGTAGGCGAACAGCTTTTCCGCAGCGGCGCTGAAGGATTGGATGATGCCGCGGTCGTCGATCGTGATGATCGCGTCGGGAGCGGTTTCGAGAACCGAACGCAGGCGCGCTTCGCGCTCCTCGATCATCGATCGAGAGCGCTGCGCTTCCGTCACGTCCAGATTGGATTCGAGGACCGATACCGGATCGCCGTTGCCGCGCCGATGCAATGCCCACTGGGTCGCCACGACCACGCGATGGCCATCCTTGTGCGTGTGCACCAGCTCACCGCGCCATTCTCCGTCCTTCAGCAGCTCAGCCTGAATCTTCGACAATGGTAGCGGAAAAATCGTCGCGAGAAGTTCATGACAGATGCGTCCGACGGCCTCTTCCGGCGACCAGCCGAACAGAGCTTGGAGGCCCCGACCCCAGAGCAGGATCTTGCCGTCGAGCGTCCGCATCATAGCGGGAGCCAAGTCCAGCGCATGCGTGAATTCTTCAAGCCGCTCCGACTTCGATTTGAGCTCCGCTTCCGTGCGCCGCTGATCCGTGATGTCATGCGCGATCTTGGAGGCGCCAATGATCCGCCCGTGCACGTCATGGATCGGCGAGACGGTGAGGGAGACCTGGATGATACGGCCATCCTTCCGCTTTCGCTCCGTCTCGTAGTGCTCGACCCGCTCGCCGCGTCGAACACGGTCGAGGATCTGCGTCATCTCGTTGCGACGGCTCGGCGCCGCAACGACATCAATCGGCTTGCCGATCATCTCGCGCGCGGTATAGCCGAAGATCCTCTCGGCGCTCGGGTTCCAACTCGTCACGATCCCACCCAGCGTCTTGCCGATGATCGCCGCGTCCGACGATTGGACGATCGCGGCGAGGACCCGCGTTGCCCCCCCATCGAACTCGCGTCGGCCAACGTTCGCGAGAGGCGAGCGAGTGGTCTTGCTCTTGCCGGATCCCGGCTTCCGCGGCGCTTTCGCCGTCGGCTGTTTCATCGGCTTCGCGACGCGATTTCGAGACTTGCCGCCGACCTGTTGCCCGCTCTTCTCGGAGCGCTTGGGCCCTCTGCCTCGCACCCCTGTCGCGGCGCCTCCGCGAAGCGATGCCCTTGACTTCGGCGTGCCGCCCTTTGCCGGTGAGGCAGCTGCTTTCTTCTTCGGTACTGGGCGACGGCGCTTCGTTTTATCCTTGCCATCCTTCATCTTGAACGCCCACTCGCGTCGCGCTGTCTCCCGAAGCGAGAGAACGTGCGCGCCGAGTTAACCACAACGTGAACGCTTCCGAAAGTCACGCGCCTGATCGGACACGCGACGACGGCATGGAGCGCCATTCACCGGGACGGTCGATCGCAGCGCCGACCGCGCGAACGGATCAATTGCGGGTGTACGCCGGGTCGATCTTCTTCCAGAAGAGGTCGGCCTCGCTCGACAGCCCGAGAGTGCGCAAGCGCGAGGCAAGCTTGGACTGATCGCTGCGCAGTCGGATTTGCACGCCCAAGCACCCCAGCTCGGATGCGCGCGCTTCCGCCGCATCG
>JBGPOZ010000304.1:0-4174 GCA_041488295.1 Allostellaceae bacterium | reverse complement strand
CTCACGCCTTCCCCGGCGAGGCGGCGACAAGCTGCACGCTCCTCGGCGGACCCATCCGCGATTTCAATCTCATCTGCGATCGCGATGCGTGCCGCGGTACGCTCGACGCGCTGCGCTTCGCGGACGCACCGTTGCGGCGGCAGTTCGCCGGCGGCACCGCCTTCCTGCACGCCCTCCGCGGTGCCCTCGAGGTCGACGATAGGGATGGGTGGCAGGACACCGTTGCGGAGGAGGCGACGTTGCGCATTGAGGATTTCCATGGCGTGCTGACCGTGAAAGGGGCATCGGGCAGCCACGCCTTGCTTGCCGCGATCGCCCCGCGCCTTTCCGACACGCAAGAGGAGCCGGGGCGATGAGCGATGACGTGGTGCAAGTCGATCTCGATCGTCGCGGCGTCGCGACGGTGCGGCTCAACCGCCCCGCGGTCAACAACGCCTATGATCACGCGCTCATCGCCGGCCTCGCGGCGGCGCTGGCCCAGCTCGATGGCGAGCCTGGCCTCCGCCTCGTCGTCTTGCGCGGCAACGGCCGGCATTTCCAGGCCGGCGCGGATCTCTCCTTCCTGCGCCGCCTCGCCGCTTCGCCGGCCGCGGAGAACCTCGCCTTCTCGCGCGCGACGGTGGCGGCGATCGACGCGATGCAGCGCTTCCGCTGCCCGACCCTCGCGCTCGTCCATGGCGGCTGCTTCGGCGGCGGGGTCGGCATGGTCGCCGCCTGCGACATGGCGATCGCGAGCGAGGATGCGATCTTCTCGCTGACCGAGACGCGCTGGGGCATCACCCCGGCGCCGGTCATGCCGGCCCTCGTCGCCGCGATGGGGCCGCGCGCCCTCCTTCGCTATGCGCTGACCGCGGAGCGCTTCGGCGCCGCCGGCGCGCTCCGGCTCGGCCTCGTCAGCGCGACCTGTCCCGCGGGCGGGCTCGATGCCGCGGCGGAGCCGGTCGTCGAAGGCATCCTGATGGCGGGGCCCGAGGCCGTCGCGGCGACGAAGCGCCTCATTCGCGAGGCCTACGGGCGCGGTGATCCCGATGCGGCGGTGCGCGACGCGCTCGCCCGCGAAGGGGCGAGCCGGCGCCATTCCGCCGAGGCCGCCGAGGGCCTCGCGAGCTTCGCCGAAAAGCGGCCGCCGCGCTGGTATCCGGGGCCGAAAGGCGAGGCCTCGGATTGACGGCGGAAGGACTTCTTACATCGCCGACAATTCGCCCATGTCCTCGCCGAGCCAGGTGCGGTGCAGGCGCTGCAGCTCGCCATTGTTGCGGATCAGCCAGACATAGGTGTCGAGCCATCGCAGCAGCGCGAAATCGCCCTGACGCATCGCCATATGCGCCGGCGAGTTGCGCAGCTTGAATTTGAGCTCGATGTTCTTGTCCGGGTTCTGCTTGATGACTGACTGGGCGATGGTGTTGAGCGTCGCCCACAAATCGGTCTGACCCGACAGGAACGCGGTGTTCGAGGTGGTGTCGTCCTCGAAGCGGACGATGCTCGCCTTTGGCGCCAGCGCCGTCAGGGTCATCTCCTGCGTCGTGCCCTTGGTCGCCGCGACCTTCAGCGCACCCAAGGTATCGGGTCCCGTCACGGCCTTGTCTTTGGGGCCGTAGACGCCGAGGTAGAGCGCGGCGTAGGGGCTGGTGAACATCACCTGGACGGCGCGCTCGGGCGTCGCCCCCATGCCGGAGACGACGAGATCGATCTTGTTGGTGAGGAGGAAGGGAATACGATTGGCGCCGATGATCTGCTCGACCTCGACCTTGACGCCGAGCGCCTTGCCGATCATCTGCCCGAGCTCGATGTCGAAGCCGGTCGGCTTTCCGGCGGAATCGAGATAGCCGAAGGGCGGGTCGTCCATCTGCGTTCCGATGCGGATGACGCCCTTGTCGAGGATCTCCTTGAGATCGGCGCGCGCCTCGGAGACAACGCCGGACACGCCGGCAAGAATCGCAAGCGCAAGCGCGACGGCACGCATTTTCATGACGACCTCCCCCAGCCGATCCTGCGGTGACGCTAGAGCACGGCCGCGGGAGCGGCAAGCCTCAGCGCGCCTCCGCCCGTCGCCGTTCGAGATAGCGACTGAAGCGCGTCAACGGGAAGCACAGGCAGAAATAGAGCACCGCTGTGGCGCCGTAGACGATGAAGGGTGCGAAGGTCGCGCCGTTGACGAGCTGGGCGCGCCGGCTCAGCTCGATGAAGCCGATGATCGAGGCGAGCGACGTGTTCTTGACGAGCTGCACGAGGAAGCCGACCGTCGGCGGGATGGCGATGGTGAGCGCCTGCGGCAGAATGACGAGACGGAGCTGCGCCAAGCGCGGCAGGCCGAGCGCCGCTGCCGCCTCCCATTGGCCCCTGGGGATCGCCTCGACCGCGCCGCGCCAGATCTCGGCGAGGAAGGCGCTGCCGTAGACCGAGAGCGCGACCGTCGCGGCGAGCCAGCGCGACACGTCGATCCCGAAGAGCGGCAGCCCGAAGAAGGTGACGAAGAGGTGGCCGAGGAGCGGCGTGCCCTGCACCGCCTGAATGATCGCGACGGCGAGCCAGCGCGGCCCGCGCACCGGCGCGATGCGCAACATCAGAAGCGCGAGCCCGAGGCCCCCGCCGCCGGCGAATGCCACCGCCGTCAGCGCCAGGGTCCAGCGCACGCCGTCGAGGAGGAGCAGAAACTCAGGCAGACCGAAGCTGCGGAACATCAGGGCGGCACCACGATGTCGGCCGGCGCCGATCGCACCTCGTGGGCCGCCGCGCCGCGCTCGGCGAAGACGAAGCGATGGACCAGCGCGAACAGCAAACGAAGGGCGAGCGCGACGGCAAGGTAGAAGCCGCAGGTGACGGCGTAGACCTCGAAGCTGCGATAGGTCGTCGTGTCGATGATGCTCGCCATGTGGAAGAGCTCTTCGACGCCGATCTGGCTCAAGATGCTGGTCGCGAGCATGAGGAGCGTGAACTGGCTCGCCAGCGCCGGGAAGACGATCTTGAGCGCCGGCCGCAGCACGATGAGCCGCATCACCTGCCAGCGCGTGAGGCCGAGCGCCGCGCCCGCGTCGAGCTGGCCGCGCGGCACCGCGTCGATGCCGGCACGGATGATCTCGGTCGAATAGGCGCCGAGATTGACGACAAGCGCGATGAGCGCCGCGGTCAGCGCCTCGAGCCGGAGGCCCAGCGCGGGCAGGCCGAAATAGAGAAAGAAGAGCTGCGCCAGCAGCGGCGTGTTGCGGATCGCCTCGACATAGACGAGAACCGCGCCGCGCAACGGCTTCGCGCGAGCGCGCGAGGCGAGCGCTCCGGCGAGGCCGACGAGAAACCCGAGCGCGATCGCCGCCGCGCTGATCCACAGGGTCGTCACGAGCCCGGCGAAGAGCTGATCGATTCGGGCGATGACCGGGCTGAAGCGGAATGTATAGTTCATTCGCCGCAACGATCCGTCGGATTGGCTCCTCATGCAACCGCTCGAATTCTCCAGCCTGACCGCCCCGCAGCTCAACACGATGGCCGCGCGCGATGCCATCGTCATTATCCCGGTCGGCTCGACCGAGCAGCACGGCCCGCATCTGCCGGTCATGGTCGACTATCGCCTGGCGACCGAAGTCGCGCGCCGCGGCGCCGTCAAGCTCGATCGCGCCGGACACCCCGTGCTGGTGACGCCGACGGTGTGGACCGGCTTTGCCGAGCACCACATGGAGCTCGGCGGCACCATCACGGTCGACTATGCGATCTTCTACGGGTTGGTGCGCGGCATCGTGCGCTCGCTGGTACGCGACGGCTTCCGCCGCATCTCTATCCTCAACGGCCATGGCGGAAACATCGCTCCGCTCGTCGTCGCGGTGAGCGAGCTCACGGTCGAGCTGCAGATCCCGCTCGTCTATTTCTCTTATTGGGAGATCGCGGAAGCGGCGACCAAGGCGATCCTCGAATACCAGGACAAGGTCCTGCACGCCTGCGAGGCCGAGACCTCGATGATGATGGCGGTCGAGCCCGATCTCATCGACCGCTCGCGTCTGCACGAGGCGAAGGGTCCCGATCAGGACCGCCCCGAGATCGAAGCCTTGGTCGGCAAGAACGTCTTCCGCTGGCAGACGCTCAACGCGCGCAGCCGGCGCGGCGTCATCGGCAACGGCGCCGCCGGGACGCCGGAGAAGGGCGAGAGGCTGCTCGAGGCGATGAGCGACCGCCTGGCCGAGGTGCT
>JBGPOZ010000303.1:0-4184 GCA_041488295.1 Allostellaceae bacterium | reverse complement strand
GTGCAGAACTGGTATCCGGGCGACGCCGAGGGCAAGGGCGGCATCTACAATTTCGTGACCAAGCGCGGCGCCTGCCGCGGCGCGCGCTCGAAGATCTCGTGGACCCAGGTCGAGACCGGCTCGGCGATCACCTGGAAATATCCGAGCTGCATCCTGGAAGGCGACAATTCGGTCGGCGCCTTCTATTCGGTCGCGATCACCAACAATCTCCAACAGGCCGATACCGGCACGAAGATGATCCATATCGGCAAGAACACGTCCTCGACGATCATCTCGAAGGGCATCTCGGCGGGGCGCGGGCAGAACACCTATCGCGGCCTCGTCCGCGTGCAGCCGAAGGCGCAGGGGGCGCGCAACTTCACCCAATGCGATTCGCTGCTCATCGGCGATCGCTGCGGCGCCCACACCGTCCCTTACGTCGAGATCCGCAACCCCTCGGCGCGTGTCGAGCACGAGGCGACGACCTCGAAGATCAGCGATGATCAGATGTTCTATTGCCGCCAGCGCGGCCTCTCGCAGGAGGACGCGCTCTCGCTCATCGTCAACGGCTTCTGCAAGGAAGTCCTGAAGGAGTTGCCGATGGAATTCGCGGTCGAAGCGCAGAAGCTCCTCGCGGTCAGCCTCGAAGGCAGCGTCGGGTGAGTTCCGGCCCCTCCATGACATCGGAAACCATCATGCTCGAAATCAAGAACCTCCATGCCGGCCTCGCCGACGGACGCGAGATCCTGAAGGGCGTCGATCTCGTCGTGAAGGCCGGCGAGGTGCACGCCATCATGGGGCCGAACGGATCGGGAAAGTCGACCTTGGCCGGCGTCCTCGCCGGGCGGCCGGGCTACGAGATCACCCAGGGCAGCGTCACCTATGAGGGCCGCGATCTCCTCGCCTTGGCAGCCGATGAGCGGGCGCGCGCGGGATTGTTCCTCGCGTTCCAATACCCGGTCGAGATTCCCGGGGTGAACAACATGTATTTCCTGCGCGCCGCCTTGAACGCGGTGCGCCGGCAACGGGGCGACGCCGAACTCGATGCCGGGCAGTTCCTGAAGGCCGTGCGCGCCAAGCTGAAGCTGCTCGAAATCGGCGAGGATCTGCTCCAACGCGCCGTCAATGTCGGCTTCTCGGGCGGCGAGAAGAAGCGCAACGAGATCTTCCAGATGGCGATGCTGGAGCCGAAGCTCGCGATCCTCGACGAGACCGACAGCGGCCTCGACATCGACGCGCTGCGCGTCGTCGCCAGCGGCGTCAACAAGCTGCGCTCGCCCGAGCACGCCGCCATCCTCATCACGCACTACCAGCGCCTCCTCGATTACGTGGTGCCGGACGTCGTCCATGTGCTGAGCCATGGCCGCATCGTGCGCTCGGGCGACAAGAGCCTCGCCACCGAGCTCGAATGCCGCGGCTACGCCTTCCTCGACGATGCGGCGGCGGATTGAGCATGAGCGACGTCGAAGCCTATCTCGCAGCCTTCGCGGCGCGACGGCAAGAAGCTGGCGGCTCATCCGCGCGCCGCGCTGCCGTCGCGCGCTTTGCCGAGCTCGGCCTGCCGACGCGGCGCCAGGAGAATTGGCGCTTCACCAATTTGCGGGCGCTGGAAAAGACCATCTTCCCGCCGGTTCTCCCGGATGCGCCGCATCCCTCCGTCGCGCTCCCGGTGAAATATCTGCTCGGCGTTCCGACCTACCGCTTCGTCCTCGTCAACGGCCGCTTCGCGCCGGAGCTGAGCGATCCGGGCGCCCTCCCCCCCGGCGTGTCGCTGAAGCCCGTCGCGGATGGCAAGGAGACCGATCTCCTCGATGGCTGGACGGCCCGCGAAGGCAATCCGTTCCTCGCGCTCAACGCGGCGTTCTTCAACGATGGGTTCGATCTGAACCTCGCGGCCGGTGAGCAATCGTCGGCGCCGAGCGAGCTCGATCGCCCGATCGAGATCCTCCATCTCGGCCAGGCGACGGCGCCGCTCTCGGCGCATCTTCGCAACCGCATCGTCGCGGACTCACGCGGCGCCACACTCATCGAAACCTTTGCCGGCACCGGCCCCTATTGGGTCAACGCCGCGACCAAGATCGAGATCCGGGCTGGGGCTTCGCTCCGCCACATCGTGCTGCTGGACGATGGAAGCCACGCGATCCATCTCAGCCATCGGCGCATCACCCTTGCCGCAGGCGCGCGGTATGAGGGCTTCACCCTCGCCCTCGGCGGCCACCTCACGCGCCAGGACACGCACGTCGCGATCAACGGCGAGAACGCGGATTGCGTGCTGAACGGCGCCTATCTTCTGCGCGGCAACCAGGAGACGACGATCGCCACCCTCATCGATCACGCGGCGCCGGGGAGCCGGACGCGCGAATTCTTCAAGGGCGTCGTCGCCGACCGCGCGCATGGCGTCTTCCAGGGCAAGATCGGGGTTCGCCAGGATGCGCAGAAGACCGACGCGCATCAGCTCAACAAGAATTTGCTGCTGGGAACGCGCGCCGTCGTCGACACCAAGCCCGAGCTCGAGATCTACGCCGACGACGTCAAATGCAGCCACGGCGCCACGGTCGGCGATCTCGACGAGGACGCGCTCTTCTATCTGCGCGCCCGCGGCATTCCCGAGGAGGCGGCGCGGCGCATGCTGATCGAAGCCTTCGCCGGCGAGGCGGTCGATCTCGTCGAGGACGCGGCGGCGCAGGGCTATCTGCGCCGGCATCTCGAACACTGGCTCGCGCATCGCGAGGGATGAATCGCACCATGTCTCAATCCGCCAAGCTCCGTGACGCCGACACCGCTCGGGGCGCGTTCGATCCGCGCCGGATCCGACGCGATTTTCCGGTCTTCGAGACCAATCCCGGCCTCGTCTTCCTCGACACCGCAGCGAGCGCGCAGAAGCCGGCATGCGTCATCGACGGCATCGCCGAGTATTACCGCCGCGACTACGCCAACGTGCATCGCGGCGTCTATCGCCTTTCCGCGCGCTCGACCGAGCTCTACGAAGAGGCGCGCGAGAAGACGCGGCGGTTTCTCAATGCCGGGGATGTACGTGAGATCATCTTCACGCGCGGCACGACCGAGGGGATCAACCTCGTCGCCAATGCCTGGGGGCCGGCTTTCCTGAAGGCGGGCGACGAGATCGTCGTCACCGAGCTCGAGCATCACTCGAACATCGTGCCGTGGCAGATGCTGCGCGATCGGCTCGGGCTGAAGCTCGTGGTGGCGACGATCGACGGGACCGGCGGGCTCGACATGGCGGCGCTGGAGCGGCTGATCGGCCCGCGCACGAAGCTTGTTGCCACCACCCACATCGCCAACTCGACCGGCGCGCTCCTGCCGGTCGAATCGATCACCCGCCTCGCCCATGCGAAGGGCGCCTTGGTGTTGATCGACGGCGCTCAGGCGGCGCCGCGCATGCCGGTCGATGTCCGCGCAATCGATTGCGATTTCTATGTCTTCTCCGGCCATAAGACTTACGGCCCCTCCGGCATCGGCGTGCTCTACGGCAAGCGCGCCCTCCTGGAGGCGATGCCGCCATGGCAGGGCGGCGGCGACATGATCCTCACCGTCACCTTCGAGAAGACGATCTACAACGACCTGCCGCACAAATTCGAGGCGGGGACGCCCGACATCTCCGGCGCGATCGGGCTCGGCATGGCGATCGACTATCTCGATGGCCTCGGCCTCGAGCAGATTCGAACGCATGAAGAGGCGCTGACCGGCTATGGCGTCGACACGCTGGCGCGGATGCCGGGCGTCCGCCTCGTCGGCGCCGGCCAGCGGCGCCTCGGCGTCCTCTCCTTCGAGGTCGAGGGCATCCACCCGCACGATCTCGCGACGGTGCTCGACCAGCACAAAGTCGCGGTCCGCGCCGGGCATCATTGCGCGCAGCCGCTGATGGAGAAGCTCGGCCTTGCGGCGACGACCCGAGCCTCGCTCGGCATCTACAACGACGAAAGCGATATCGACGCGCTGGCGGCAGCGATCCGCGCGGCGCAGGAGATGTTCACCCGATGATGGATCTGCGCGAACTTTACCAGGACATCATCCTCGATCATTCCCGCCATCCGCGGAATGCCCGCGCGATCGCGGGGCCGAGCCATTTCGCGCACGGCCACAACCCGCTTTGCGGCGACCGCGTCACGATCTATCTGACATTGGCGGGCGGCCGCATCGCCGATGTCAGCTTCGAGGGCCGCGGCTGCGCCATCTCGACCGCC
>JBGPOZ010000302.1:0-4278 GCA_041488295.1 Allostellaceae bacterium | reverse complement strand
TCTTCGTCATCCAAGCCATCGCGTACTACGGTAAGCTCGCGATCCACCCGGTGCCGCTGGTCACCCTCGCCGACCTTTGGGAACGTGCCTCCATTGGTCCGATCCCGGGCGGCTTGGTCGTCGTCGCGGGGGTGCTTTTCCACGGCGGTTGGGCGGTGTTCGCGCTTGCCACCCTTCGCATCGAGATTGTCGCCCGACGCGAGCGGCGGAGCCTGATCGCGATGGGATAACGCCCCATCCGCTCGGCGGAGGACGGCTTCAGTTGGGATCAGCCCGCAAACCATATGGCATTGATCCTTGACTTTTGCGTCCAAGGACCGCCGCTTTCGCGGCAGGCGAAGGCCAGAAGCAAGGTCCGTTGGAAAGCGCAGCGACAAGCGTCCTTGGAGGTCAGACGATGAATGATTGGCAAATCTCGGCGGACGCTCGGACGCTTCACGCGGGCAGCATCGTCTGGGACGCGCATGCGTGCCTGCCTCTTCTGCCGGGCGGATCGATGGCCGAGCTCGAGCGGCACCGCGCGGCCGGGGTCACCTTCGTCTCGGTCAATGTCGGCATGGACATGAATTCGCTCTCGCAGGTGATGCGCGTCATCGCCGGCTTCCGCGCCTGGCTCGCCGCGCACCCCGAGCGGTTCCTTCTCGCCGGCTCGGTTGCCGATGTCGAGCGCGCGAAGCGCGAAGGCAAGCTCGCCGTCGCCTTCGACCTCGAAGGCTCGGTCATGCTCGAGGACGATTTGGCGATGATCGCGCTCTACCGCGATCTCGGCATCCGGCAGATTCACCTTGCCTACAACCGCGACAATTCGGTCGCCGGCGGCTGCCACGGCGCGGACATTCCGCTGACGCCATTCGGCCGCGAGGTCGTCGCCGAGGTGAACCGCGCCGGCCTCCTCATGGATTGCTCGCACACCGGCTACCGCTCGAGCATGGAAATCATGGAGCGCTCGAAGCGGCCGGTCATTTTCTCGCACGCCAACCCGCGGGCGCTGAAGACCCATGCGCGGAACATCCGCGACGACCAGATCGATGCCTGCGCCAAATCGGGCGGCGTCATCGCCATCAACGGCATCGGCATCTTCCTCGGCGCCAACGACATCAGCGTCGCGACGCTCGTCCGTCACATCGACTACGTCGTCCAGCGCGTCGGAGCCGAGCATGTCGGGATCGGCCTCGATTACTCCTTCGGCAAGATCAGCAGCGACGTGCCGGCGGGTACCGATCCCGCGGAGTGGTGGCCGCCCGGCAACGAGTACGACCTCGATGCCTTGGAGATCGTGCCGCCCGAGCGGTTTCCCGAGATCACCGAGGCGCTGCTCGAGCGCGGCTATGCCGTCGAGGACGTGCGCCGCATCCTTGGCGGCAACATGGTCCGCGTCGCCCGCGCGAGCTGGGGAGCGTGACAGCCGCCGACCCGCTCGCGGGCCGCCTCGAGGCCGCGCTCGACGCCTTCGTCGCGAAGGGTATCGTCGGTGCGTCGGCTTGCATCGCCCGCCGCGGCGAGACGCCGGTCGTCGCGACCGCGGGCTTTGCGGACAGAGACAAAGGGGTTCCGGTCGCTCCCTCGCACCTCTTCAAGATCGGCAGCGTGACGAAGAGCTTCGTCGCGGCGACCTTGATGCGCCTCGCCGAGGACGGACTCGTCGCGCTCGAGGCTCCGGTCGCGGAGTGGTTTCCGCGGCTCCCCTACGCCGATCGGATCACCGTGCGGCAGCTCGTCAACCATCGCAGCGGCATTCCGGAATTCGAGCTCGACATGCCGATGGACTCGGCGCGCCGCTGGACGCCGCAGGAGATCGTCGAGTTCGCCTACCGGGTCCGCGCGCCGACCGAGCCGGGTCTGGGCGTCGCCTATACCAACACCGGATACGTCCTCGCCGGCATGCTGATCGAGGCGCTCACCGGCGATCGTCTCGCGCGGCAGATCCGCGCGCGCATCCTCGATCCGCTCGGCCTCGCCGACACCTTTGCTCCCGCCGGCGAGGCGTTCCCGGCCGAGCGGCTCGTCCACGGTTACTACTACCGGCCGCCGCTTCGCCCGGAAGGCGTCGCGCTGCCGTTCGAGAAGGGCGGCGAGATGTGGCGCACCGGCGATGAGCTCGCCTTCACGGAGACGCTGCAAGATTCAACGGCGCTCTTCCCGTTCACCGGCGCCTATGCGGCGGGCAACATGGTCGCGAGCGCCGCCGATCTCGTCGGTTTCATCGGCGGGCTCTTCGCCGGCCGCGTCGTCGGTCGCGCCACGTTGGAGGCAATGCTTGGCGATCGACTTCCGGCGAGCTTCATCGGCACGCGCATGCGCGAGAGCGGCGCCGGGCTCTTCGCGCTCGACTACGCCGGACGGCAATGCTTCGGCCATCAGGGAAGCATGCCCGGCTACGTCGCCGTGATGGTGCACGAGCCGCGCTCGGGAGCGAGCGCGGCGCTCGTGACGAATACCGGCTCGGGCAATCGGCTTCACTTCTACGCGACGGGCCTCCACACCGCCTTCGATGCGATCGTCGCTATTGCCGCCGATTGATCGGTGCCGTGCGGCTGCGATTGACGCCGCGCGTTACCGAGCTAGGATCGGGCGATCTGGCAGCGCTCGCACCGGTTTCGTGCGTTGAGGGGAAGTTGGATGGCATATTCGCTCGAGCAGTTCGCCGCCGCATGTCACCGCATCCTGGCGGAGGATTCCGGCCCCAAGGGGCGCCAACGCGTCTGCGCGATCGTTCAGGACGTTCTGAAGGACGACGCCTTCATCGCGGCGCATCTTGGCGACGACGTGCCGGAGCGCAAGATCCTCTACGAGGATCCCGAGCTCGGCTTCTGCATCCTTGCCCATGTCTATCGGAACGCCAAGGAAAGCGCGCCGCATGATCACGGCCCGACCTGGGCGATCTACGGACAGGCGCGCGGCGAGACGATGATGACCGATTGGGCGCTCCTCGAGCCGGCAAGCGAGACGAAACCCGGCAAGGTGCGTCACGTGAAGAACTACACGCTGAAACCCGGCATGGCCTATGTCTACAACGAAGGCGATCTGCACTCGCCGCGCCGCGACGGCCCGACGCGCCTCATCCGCATGGAAGGCAAGAATACGGACAAGATCCGCCGCCTCGCCTATGAGCGGGCGTGACCCAGCTCGTCGGTCCTCGGGAGTACCCAGCATGACGTTTCCGCTTGCCACCGCCGACCTCGCCCAGTCCGGCTTCCGTGTGGAGCAGATCCAGCGCCTCGTCGCTCTGATCGAGGCGCATGTCGCCGCGGGGCGATATCCCGGCTGCCAGATCGCGCTGGCGCGCAACGGACGCCTCGTCCTCGACCGCGCTTTCGGCGATGCCTGCACCGAACCAGAGCGCAAGCGCGCGACCAGCGACACGCTGTGGCTGCTCTATTCGAATACCAAGGTGGTGACGGCGACGGCGCTCTGGGTCCTCGCCGAGCACGGCGCCATCGGCTTCGGCGACCGCATCGCCGATCATGTCCCGGAATTCGCGCGGAACGGCAAACGCGACATCACGGTTCAGCAACTGATCACCCATCAGGGCGGCTTCCCCAACGCGGCAGTGCCCGAGGCTGCTTGGGCCAATCACGCGGCGCTGCGTGAGGCCGTCTGCAACTTCACGCTCGAATGGACGCCGGGCTCGCGCGTCTCCTATCACCCGGCGGCAGCGCACTGGACCGCCGCCGTCTTGATCGAGGCGGTGACAGGCAAGGATTTCCGCGACGTCATTCGCGAGAGCGTGATCGAGCCGCTGGGTCTCGGCAGCGAGATCTTCGTTGGCCTGCCGGACAAGGAGATGGCGCGCGCCGCCGACATGCACGAGCCGCTGCCCCCGGGCGGCGACGGCATCACCCCGTTGGCGGCGAACAATTCCGCGGCGTGGCGGCGCGCCGGCGTTCCTGGCGGCGGCGGTTACGGCACGGCGCGCGGCATGGCAGCGCTCTACCAGATGATGCTGAATGGCGGCGAGCTCAACGGCGTCCGCCTCCTCTCGCCGCGCACCCTTGCCTATGCGATCCGCAATCACACCGGCGAGCGGATCGACGAGTATATGGGAATGCCGATGCATCGCGGGCTGGGCCCGCATTTGCGCGGCACCACCGACAACATCCGCGGGCTCGGCGCCTTTGCGGCACCAAGGGTCTTCGGCCATGGCGGCGTCGGCAGCTCCTATTGCTGGGCCGATCCCGATTCCGGTACCTCTTTCGCCTATCTCTCGAACAACCGCGTCCCCGATCCCTGGCACAGCAAGCGGCTCGACCTCGTCAGCAATTTCGTGCATTCGGCGAT
>JBGPOZ010000301.1:0-4294 GCA_041488295.1 Allostellaceae bacterium | reverse complement strand
GAGTAATGCTTCATCAGGAAGACGAGGGCGTCGGCGAGGTCGTCGACATAGAGGAATTCGCGCCGCGGCGTGCCGCTCCCCCAGATCTCGACGGTGCCGGCGCCGCCGATCTTCGCCCGGTGCATCTTGACGATGAGCGCGGCGACGACGTGGCTTTGCAGCGGATCGAAATTGTCGCCCGGGCCATAAAGGTTGGTCGGCATCGCCGCGATATAATCGCAGCCATATTGCCGGCGATAGGCGGCGCAAGTCATGAGGCCGGCGATCTTGGCGATCGCATACCATTGATTGGTCGGCTCGAGGGGTCCCGTCAGCAGCGCCTCTTCGCGCATCGGCTGCGGCGCGAGGCGCGGATAGATGCAGGAGGAGCCGAGAAACAGCAGTTTCTCGACGCCGCTGCGCCGCGCCGCCTCGATGAGGTTCGTTTCGATCGCGAGATTGTCGTAGATGAAGTCGGCGGGGCGCGTGTCATTGGCGAAGATGCCGCCGACCGTCGCCGCCGCCATGAAGACGGCATCCGGGCGATGCGCCGCGAACCATTCCTCAGCGTCCGCCTGGCGGCGCAGATCGACCTCGCCGCGGTCTGCGGTCAGAAGCTCGCATTCCTCCTCGGCAAGGCGCCGCATCAGCGCCGCGCCGACCATGCCGCGATGGCCGGCAACAAAGACGCGGCGGCCGGCGAGGCTGAAGATGGGTTGGCGCACGCTCCCTCGCTGCACCCGTCATGGGCGGCCTAGCGATACAAGCGTGCCGCAAGCGGGTCAATGCCTGCGGTCCGGCGCAACAGGGCAATCGGGTGCAACCGCCATCTGAACAGGAATCACCACGGAGCCACGGAGAGCACGGAGAAACGGAAGCGTCTTGAGGCCGCCTTGCGGCTCAATTCCTCCTTCTCCGTGACCTCTGTGTCTCCGTGGTGAATTTGTCTTGCATCACCGGATTGCCCTCGCCGACGGAGGGAAAAGGCATGGAAATCGACCGCTCCGTGAACGGGCCGTCTCCTCACGGGCTGTCAATCGACGATGAAGAGTTTTGCTCCGGATGCCGTCGACGAGCGGTGCGCGTTGGGGCCGTCCGAGACCTCGTAGCTCATCCCGGGGCCGAGGGTGAAACGGCGTCCATCCTTGAGCTCGGTGTCGAGCTCGCCCTCGAGGACCAACAGGATGTGACCGCGCTCGCACCAATGGTCGGCCCGGTAGCCCGCCGTATATTCGACCATCCGCACCCGCACATCGCCGATCTCCAGCGTTTGCCACAGCGCCATGCCGGTCTCGCCGGGGTGCTCCGTCCGTGGCACCCGGTTCCAATCGGTCGCGGTGAAGGGGATTGGCGGGATGCGCATCGGGGTTCCCTGATGGGATTGGCGCTATGGCGGTCAGACGATTTCCGAGGCCGTCGGCGCGACGATGATGAATTGCGGCGGCGTCCGGTCGAACAGCCTCGCCCGCAGATCGAAGAACCAGCCGCCGGCGGCGGCGAGGAGACCCAGCGCGATTGTGACGGCAAGCAGGGTTCGACGATGAAGGCGGCGCACGGCGATGGCCATCGACCGAGAGGTCTCAAGGGGCAATGAACAATCTTAGCGCCGAGATCCCGGCAAGGCGATTCCTATCCGCTGCCGGCTCAGGCTGAGCGATGGCAACATCCACCGAAGGACGTCGTGGTGCTTTATCAGGTGGTGGCACAGCGCGCCGGCGACATGCAGCGCAAGGAGGCCGAGGATCGCATATCCGCCATATGCGGTCATGATGCCTTCTCCAACGATACCTCCAGTCGACCCTTGTAATCCGCTGCGCGGGCGGTTATTCCGCCGCCTTCACTGGCGCCGCGACCTCCGTCGTCTCGAACTTGGCGGGAAGCGTGATCTCGAGCAGCTCGAGATCGTCCGAATGGTCGATCTCGATATGACGGATGCCAGGCGGCTGGTGAACGCACGCCCCGGCTTCCGCCAGCACCTCGCCCGCTCCCTCATAGGCGAATTTGATCCACCCCTTGATGACGTAGAACATCTGGAAGTCGAGCGCGTGGCGGTGCCATCCGGCGCTTCCGTCATGCGCCGTCTTGGCGCGGATGATCTGTGCCATGACGCGTCCGCCAGTCGCCGTCTCGATGCCGAGGTCGCGATAGACAAAGAAGGAACGCAATCCACCGTCTTTGAAGCTCGCATCCCTGAGATGGGAGGCGGAGAAGGTCATTTTCGGCTCTGCCATGGCGGCGCTCCTCATTGCTTGCAGCATCGCAGTCGACGCCTGATACCAGTGTAGCCGAGCGCGGCGCCAGGGCTAAGGCCGGAACCGACGGGAGGGAATCCTTTACCATTTCCGGCTATTTTGCGACCCGAGAACGCAAGCGCGAATCGCGACGACCGCCATGCCGGAGTTCAGATGTCGCAGTCGACAACCCAATCGGATGCGGGAACCGCGGCACCAGCCGCGGGCAACCCAAACGACCGCAGCACCCATTTCGTCTTCGACGGCAAGGTGTTCGGCCTCGAGCGCGCGTATTTTTCATTGGCGCGCGACACCAAGGAGCCGGTCTACCACGTCATGCTCGGGGCCTTGAAGGCGGCGCTTCCCTTGCGGACCTTGCGCATGGAATTCAGCATCGAGCCGGATTCCCCAGACGGCAAGCTGCTCGAGATCATCGAGAAGAGCCTGCGCTACGTGCGCGAGATCCGGCCGAATGACTCGATTCCGCGGGAGCTGCTCGACGGCAGTGCCTCGTGGACGGTCGAGACCCGTCATCGCCTGATCGCCGAGAAGCGGCTTATCGTGCAGCTCAGCTCGTGGATCAGCGGCGAAGAGGCGGTGATCAGCGACCTCGAGAAGCTCGAGCAGCTGGCCGACGATCCCACGACCAAGCAGCGCGTCCAGTCGGCCTTCGGCGAGCTTGCCGAGCGAATCGGCATCGGCCGTGGCCGCCAGCAGGAGGTGATGGACAAAATCAACGATTTTGCCCGGGAGCTCTCCTATATCGAGGCGTTGCGCGAGTATTACGGCAAGGTGAAGAACGTCGCTACGAATTTGGGCAAGTTGTCGAAGGTCTACAAGAAGGACAAATCCGTGACCGAGGATATCGTGCGTATCCTCCAGCTTCTGCGCGCACCGCTGTCCGAGTTCGACGCGACCTTCGGGCTCATCGATGCCCAGACCAGCGAAATCCTCAACATCATGACGAAATACGACGCCCAGGTCAGCTTCGTGCGCGAGACGCGCGATGACCTGCATTATCGCCTCAGCGAATGGGATCAGTTGATCGAGAAATGGGGTGCGCACAAGATCGAGCGCTCGATGGAAATCGAAATGCTCATCAAGGAGACGTACCGGTTCGCCGCGCAGAACTACCCGATGATGCAGAATTGGCGGAAGTGACCGACTGCGGCTAGGCGCGAGTTGCGACCCGCCGGATTTTCCAGGGAGCGCGTCCGCGATCCGGGATGCCGCCGCCGGCGCTCATCGCGAGCGCCATGAAAATCCTCCCGGCCGTTGCAGCGCTGCGTCACGTGGTGCGGGACCGCCGGGAACGACGAGGCGGGCGAGGCGAGAGGCATGGGCAATCGTGACCCGGTGGCAAAGCGAAGTCAATTAGTGCATTGTCGCCGTAATACGCTGTAATACGCCGTAATACTAGGAATAGCTCAAAGCCGAGCAGCATTTTGCGTCCGCAGTCGCGGCACCCGGCATCGATCCCGACCGCTTGTTGTGCAAGCTCATCGAGCGTTGGCGGACGGGCGGGCGGGGCAGTGCTGCGAGCCACGCCGCATCATATCACGCGCCGCCGGCAGCCTTCATTTGGCGGCACCTTGCCGCAGCGGTGAGCCGTGCGCCCTGCGCCTTCTTCGCCGTCACGTCTCCGCGGGCCGCACGAAGCAAAGGACCTCGCTCTGATGCCAGCACGCGACGGCGCCGCCGGTGGGGTTGTCCTTGTGGTCGATGACGGCCTCGGGCGCGACGCGCTGCCAGGATGGCGCAACGACGCCCGGGAAGCGCTCATCGACCAGCGCCTCGTAGTGGTCGCCGACTTCGCGATAATCGGTCACGCGGCAGTCAGCGACGTCGCAGCACCTGATTGTGGCCGCGGATCCCGGGCGCCAGGCGCGGTCCAAGTTCTTGAACCAGGGCGCAAGCTGGGGATCCGCGTTGGGCGGCGGCGCGGCGACCGCGACGAGGGTGAAGAATGCGACTGCCCCGCAGCCGACCCAGCGGAGGGCGCGCCCGATCGCGCTAATAGCCGCCACCACCACCGCCGCCGCCTTCGCCACGTCCGGCGGTAGGCGGCGATCGATCCCACATCG
>JBGPOZ010000300.1:0-4299 GCA_041488295.1 Allostellaceae bacterium | reverse complement strand
CTGAAGACGGTGAAGCTGGCGAGCACGCGCTATCTCGACGGGCTGCCGGAGGCAGGAAACCGCTTCGGCCAAGCCTTCCGCGACCGCGGCTTCGAGGCGGAGGTGCTCCAGCTCACGCGCTCCAACGGCATCGGCGCGCAATTCGGCGGCAAGTATTTCTGCCACGACGTCCGCGTCATCCGCCTGCCGCGCCACGGCGCCAGCCTGCCGATCGGCATCGGCGTCTCGTGCTCGGCCGACCGCCAGATCCTCGGCAAGATCACCGCCGACGGCGTCTTCCTCGAAGAGCTCGAGGCCAATCCGGCGCGCTTCCTGCCCGAGCTCGACGAGGCGGCCCTCGCCGGCGATGTCGTCAAGGTCGATTTGAACAAGCCGATGGCCGAGATCCGCCGTACCCTCTCGCAATACCCGATCAAGACGCGGCTCTCGCTCAGCGGCTCCCTCATCGTCGCGCGCGACATCGCCCATGCGAAGCTGAAGGAGCGGCTCGACCGCGGCGAGGCTTTGCCGGACTACGTCAAGGACCACGCGATTTATAACGCCGGGCCGGCAAAGACGCCCGAGGGTTACGCCTCCGGCTCGTTCGGACCGACGACGGCGGGGCGCATGGATTCCTATGTCGAGCCCTTCATGGCGGCCGGCGGCAGTTTCATTACGCTAGCCAAAGGAAACCGCAGCGCCCTGGTGCGCGCGGCCTGCAAGAAGCATGGCGGGTTCTATTTGGGCTCGATCGGCGGCCCAGCGGCGCGCCTCGCCCAGGATTGCATCAAAAAGGTCGAGGCGATCGAGTACCCCGAGCTCGGCATGGAGGCGATCTGGCGGATCGAGGTGGTCGATTTCCCGGCCTTCATCATCGTCGACGACAAGGGCAACGACTTCTTCGCAGAGCTCACCTGACCGCTGCAGCGGAGCCGTCATTGCGAGCGTAGCGAAGCAACCCAGGCAACCAGCCCCTGCCCCTGGATTGCTTCGCCTCCGGCTCGCAAAGACGCCGCGCCTATGGCGCATCCTCCGCGTCCTTGGCGGTGAAGCTTCTCTCGCCGGCGTACCGATTTTCGTCAAACCGCAAAATTATCCGGCTGCATTTTCTCCGAATCGCGCGCAGAATCGCTGCCATCATCTCGTGCAATGGAGAGACACATGGCGAAGGGCCAGAAACGCTCGAACCGGGAAATCAAGAAACCTAAGAAGAGCGCGGCGGAAAAGGCGAAGACCGGCGTTGCCGCGAGCTTTATCCAGGCGCCCGCCGCCGCCCGCAAACCGAGCGCGAAGACGCGATAAGAGCTACCGCGCGCTCAAGATTTTCGACCGCAAGGCGAGGAGCGCGCCGTCATAGCTGTCGGCGTGCGCGACGAGCACGGTGTCCGCCCGCCCCAACGGGCGCTGGCACGTCGCGGCATATTGCAGCCCATCGAATTCGACCTCGACCGCGACGATCTGGCCGCCGATGCCTATTGCGGATTTCACATTCGTATCCCTTCATGAACGTCAATTGGATAACTAGTAAAATATACCACTATGCCGTGAAAATCCCGTTTATTTCTGACGACTTTGGAATTTTCTCAGATTATCTCCAAATCTCTGATTGTAAAGGCCTAGCACAGGGCCATTTGAATCCACAGGGACTCCGGCGAATTTAGGCATGAAAATGGCACTTCCAATCCCGTTTTCTCTTCTCAATTCTGAGTTTAACGAATTTCTCTTTGCCCAAATCGGCGAAGAGGAAAACGGCATGCCGCTCAGCACCTTGTCGGCTCTGTCGCGGTTGGGAATCGATCCCTGGCAGGAAGCGGCGCGATTGTCGAACCTGCCGAGAAGCATCGCGGCCCAGGCCGTGACAGCCGTGATCGCGCGGTTCCCGAGCCTGCGCTCCTCGTCATCGGACCCGACAAGAACGGCCCTCGACCTCGTGCAACTCTTGCCGGGCGCTGCCGCACGCACCGCCGCGCCGACGCGCCCCCATCCTGCCGTCAATCCGACGATCCTCCTCTGGCTGGTCAGCGTCGGCCTCTTGGCAGCGACTCTGTTCGGATTGGGCCGGTAGTAGCGTTCCGTCCGTCCGGCAATCGGCATCGATTGAGTTCACACGCGGTCGGCGCAACGCGTCGGCCGATCGAGCCGGTGTGTTGCTCCGGCGAACGACGCTCCCCCGGCCGGAAACCGCCAATTTTCGCTAATTCCCAAGAAGTGATTTACGGAACGTAAACACCCCTCGGGCGAATCTCCCTGCCGCTCGATCCGCCCTCTTCGCGTTCAATCGACCATCGACGCGACTCGTGACGGCAAGGGAGTTTCCATGCTCGACCCGCAAAATCCGGACCACTTGTCTTGGCTTCTGCCGCTTGCCGTGATTGTCGCCACACCGATGCTGGGAGGATGCATGTGGTGGCTCGCGCTGCGTTTGCGGTTCCCCACCAAGCCCGCGGGACACCTCTCTCCGTACGTCGGTCTCGTCCTTGGCGCGCTTATGTGGGCAATCAATATCTACATGGCGACGCTCATGCCGATCATCCTGGAAGGGCACCCCGGGCAGCTGTGGTGGCGTCTTGGCTCCTTGGCCATGTTCGTTCTCTACGGCAGCGCCTTCGTCGGGTTGGGCGCCTACTATCTTCAGATGCGGCGGCGCAATCTTGTCGCCTGACGGTGACCCGACATGATGGAGACGATCGTGGATTGGTCCGGTGCGGCGATGATCGGCGGGATGTGCCTTAGTACTGCGGCGTTGGTGCTTTATCTCCGCCAGGTCCTGCTGAACGCGCGGCGAGTGCGGTACGGAATCGATTTGGCGACGGCGATGCAAACCGGCAGCGCGCGCCAGGATTCATATCTCGGCGCGTTGTGGCTCGGGTTGCTGGTCGTCCAAGTGAGCCAGATCTTGGAGCAGATTCAGCGCGGCGCGGCGCCGCAAAGGATCATGTTTTCGCTGGCATCGGCCGTTCTCGTCGCCCTCATCTGCGGTTGCTTTGCCGGACGCCTGACGATGCGCCTACACTGGCGCTCGGAGGCTGTCGCGGAGAAGTGGGAGGGCGAACCTTTCGGCAGGGCATGAGCGGACGGGACGAATTCGTCGAGCATCTCCTCGATCTCCTCTACGGCTGGGCACCCGTCGCGGCGCGGCGGATGTTCAGCGGGCACGGCCTCTTTCGCGGCGGCATCATGTTCGCCCTCGTCGTCGACGAGACGCTGTACCTCAAGACCGATGACGGCAACCGCGCGCGGCACGAGGCCGCGGGGATGGCGCCGTTCCGTTACAATCGCGCCGGCAAGAGCGTGGCGCTCGGTTTCCACGCGGCGCCGCCCGAGCTTCTCGAGGAGGCCGAGGCGCTCGGCCAATGGGCCGACGCCGCATGGGAAGCGGCCTTGCGGGGTCGGCGGAAATCCCGGCCGCGGCGGTCGCGCGCAAGACCCGCATAGCAAAATTGACTAGGGATATCGGCGTCCCGTGTCGCATAGAATGGCCGGCATGGCGGCGGGGGCACGGGTGGCGGGGGAAAGCGATCTTGCGGCGCTGACGCGCGGCGAGAAGAGCGCGTGGGACATTTTCGTTCGCCGCTATGCCGCGCTCATCATGGCCGCGGTGCGCGGCCTCGTTCATGACAGCGCCGAGGCCGAAGACCTCGTCCAGGACGTCTTCACGCGCCTGTGCAAGGATGGTTTCCGGCTTCTTAAGACCTATGACCCCGCCCGCGCCGGGCTGTCGACCTGGCTCACCATCGTCGCGCGCAGCACGGCACGCGACGCGTTGCGCCGGCGGCGCATCCAGGGGACGCCGATCGACGACGTCCCGGAAGCCGCCTTCGCCGTGCCGCCGGTCGAGCCGGTCGAGAAGCTGCGCCTGCCGACCGAGCTTCTCTCGCCGCGGCAGCGCGAAATCCTGGCGATGCTCTACGACCGCGACATGGAAGTGGCGGAAATCGCGACGACACTTGGCATCGACGCGCAGACCGTGCGCAGCATGCACCACAAGGCTATGTTGAAACTTCGGGCACATTTTGGCGTAAATGAGGCAAAAAAATGAGCGGCGGGCGGGGATGGCTGCCCCAAGCAACGGCGAATAACGAGGGTGAGGAGACGGCGCGATGAGCGAGCCCTGGGAAAAATCGGCGCATTCCGGCGCATTGTGGCGGCAATGGAAGATGATTGAACCGGGGCCGCATGAGCGTCTCGATGGTCAATCCGCCATGCCGGACGAGCTGACGCTCGCCGCCTACGCCGAGGGCCGCCTCGAGGCGTCGGAGCGCGCCGCGATCGATGCGCTGCTCGCCGTCCGCCCGGACCTTGCCGAGGACATCGCGCTGG
>JBGPOZ010000299.1:0-4349 GCA_041488295.1 Allostellaceae bacterium | reverse complement strand
CTACATGTTCATGTGGTCGTGGTTGTCGGGGCGTGCCGTGCTCGTCAGCGAGCGGGCGAGCGCGTCGATGCCGCTCGACACGTTCCTCAAGAACTTCAATTCCGAGCGCATCAAGCGCGTGCCCGGCACGGCAGTCTTCATGACGGGCGATGTCGCCAGCGTGCCGAATGCGCTGTTGCACAACCTCAAGCACAACAAGGTGCTGCATGAGCGAGTCGTGCTCATGAGCGTCAGGACCGAGGATATCCCGCACGTCCCCGAGGAGCGGCGGATCGAGTTCAGCCATCTCGAGCTCAATTTCCACATCATCAAGCTCTATTACGGCTTCATGGACGAGCCGAACATTCCGCGGGCCTTGGCGCAGTGCCGCGCTCTCCATTTCCACTTCAACCTGATGGAAACCTCCTTCTTCCTCAGACGCGAGAAGATCATTGCCGCGAAGAACGCGCCTCTTGCGCGGTGGCACAAGCAGCTTTTCATCCTCATGTCGAATACGATGCTGAACGCGACCGAGTTCTTCCGCATCCCGAGCAACCGGGTGATCGAGCTCGGCGGCCAGATCGAGATCTGAGGGCCGCGCTTTCGATTTCTCCGCCCGCATGTGATCTGGGTCACTGCGCCTGTCGCCGCTCTCCGTTAACCATATCTCCCATGCCCATCACCGGGCGGCATGGACGGAGGCGAGGATGAGCGCAGTCGAATTTCCCTTTGCCTTGCGCGGTGCGCACATCGGCGATGAGAGCCGGATCACGAAGTCCTGGCACAGGAAGGCGCTCGTCATTCTTCTGATCTCGGCCGTCCTCGTCACCAGCGTCGTTCTTGCCATCGCGACCGGAACCGATTACGGCGACGCCCCGTTCTTGCTCGGCTAAGCAGCGAAATTCTCCCGCGGCCATTGCCGCTGGAGATCTTCACCGGACCGACCCTCCTTGGTGAAGCTTGCCGCCCTTGTTCGCGGCAATTCGGGAAAGCGGCGTAGACTCTAGGGTTGCGCCGCTTTTCTCGTTCGTAGCAATCCGCGCTTGTTCGCTTCAAGCCGCCGTGCCATGATGGGTACCACGGTGGGTTTGGAGTTCATCGGACCATGGCGAGGAAAGCGGCGGGTCTCACCGTTCGCACGGTCGAGACGGCGAAAGCGCCCGGCTACTACGCCGATGGCGGCGGCCTCTATTTGCAAGTCACCGACGGCGGCCGGTCATGGATTTTCCGCTATCAGATCGCCGGCCGGCGCCGCGACATGGGGCTCGGGCCGGTCGACCTCGTCACGCTCGCCGAGGCGCGCGAGAAGGCGCTGGCGGCGCGCAGGCTGATCCTCAACGGCGCCGATCCGATCGAGGCACGGCGTGCAACCATCGCGGCCGAGCGGCTCGATGCGGCGAAGGCGATGACGTTCTCGGCCTGCGCCGAGGCGTACATCGAGGCGCACAAGGCCGGATGGCGCGGCGGCAAGAGCGCCGAGCAATGGCAAAGCTCGCTCGCGGCCTACGTGACGCCGATCATCGGCGCGCTACCCGTGCAGGCGGTCGATGTGGCGCTCGTCATGAAGGTGGTCGAGCCGATCTGGACGACTAAAACGGAGACGGCGAGCCGTGTGCGCGGACGCATCGAGGCCGTGCTTGATTGGGCCGCCGCCCGCGGATATCGGCAGGGCGACAACCCCGCTCGCTGGCGCGGCCATCTTGAGAACTTGCTGGCGCGTCCCGGCAAGGTGCAGCGCGTCGCGCACCACCCCGCGCTGCCCTATGCCGAGCTCGGCGAGTTCATGGCCGCGCTGCGGGCGCAGAAGGGCATCCCGGCGCGGGCGCTCGAGTTCCTCATCCTGACGGCCGCGCGGTCCGGCGAGGTAATTGGCGCCCGGTGGAGCGAGATTGATCTCGGCGCCGGGATCTGGACCGTGCCGGCCGAGCGCATCAAGGGCGGCCGCGAGCATCGCGTTCCCCTTTCCGCGCCGGCGCTGGCGATCGTGCGCGATCTTGCCGAGACGAGGCACGGCGATCTCGTCTTTCCGAGCGGCAAGCGCGGCGGCAAGACGCTTTCCAATCGCGGTATGCTGTCCGTGCTTGAACGGATGGGGCGCGCCGATATTACGGCGCATGGCTTCCGCTCGACGTTCCGCGATTGGGCGGCAGAGCTCACGAACTTTCCGAGCGAGGTCGCCGAGATGGCGCTGGCGCATGCCGTCTCGGACAAGGTCGAGGCGGCCTACCGCCGCGGCGACATGTTCTCGAAGCGGCGCCGGCTGGCGGATGCCTGGGCCGAGTTCTGCGCGATGGTAAAGCGGCAATCGGCGAGCGTCGCCAGGATCGGCCGCGCATGAGCACCGATCAGCGACTTCTCGACATGGAAAAACTCTATCGCGAGGAGCGCCACCCGCTCTACGTCTGGTGGGCGATCAGCCTGCGGCTCGCCTTGAATGAGGGCGCAATACCGGATTGGTGCATCGAATATTTGGACACTTGCGCGGCCAACTTGTCGGACCTCGCCATGAGGAGCGCGGAGACACCGACGAAGAAGGCGGCGGCCACCGCTGCGGCGCTCGGCATCACGGCTCGCGGCGTCAATGCGTTCAGGGGATTCGCTGCCAATGCGCGCGACATCGCCTCAGCGCAGTTCTATGAAAACCGCTATGTGTCCGGCGGCGCTGATGCGACGCTCCTCGAACTAGGGTCCAAGCTCGGGAAAAACCGGTCGACCGCAGCGAGGCGAGCCGCGAAAGGGCGGCGGCTATTGCCCATTCGGCAGAGATCGCCAAGGAAGGACTGAACACCGAGTCGCAAAAGGTCCGGCGACCAATTGCGACCGCTATCTATTTGATCGGGTGCCGCTCTTTCACTCATCTTCGCCCTCATTCCACACACACCGCGTCTATCTGGCGGCATCGGGGATGAGGAGCACCAATGCCAGACAATCATGCTGATGACGAGCCGCTCGCGGTGCCGGTGAACACGGCAAAGAGGCTCAGCGGGCTCGGCCACACGACCATCTATGAGCTGATCAAGCAGGGCAAGCTCAAGTCTACGGTGGTCGGGCGCCGTAGGCTGATCAATTACGCTTTGTTGAAGGCGCTCGTCGCGCCTGAGGCCGCCTGATGCGCGGCATCGCGGCCGGGCCGCCTCTCCCGGAAAAGCGAAGAGGCAGCCCCGGCAGGCTGCCCCTTGCAACTCTCTCAACCATCGCAACGCCCCCTTATACGCTAAAGCCCGCAGACCTGCAACGCGCCGTCCGGCTGCTGGTCCGGCGCCATTGTGTCCGCACCGTCGTCGCCGAGATCATTGCGGCCGAGCTCGGAGTCGGTCGGTGATCGACCTCCTCGCCGAGTTCGCGGAGCAGGCCGCAACCGCAACCCGGCGCGACGATGCGATGCTCGATGGCGTCGACCATGGCTTCCTATGGTCGGGCCCATCGCGCTACGCCGTCTCGCCGATCGAGACGAGCAGAGACGGGACCTATGAGCCGGCCGAGTCGGGTGAACTCGCGATAATCGTGCCGCTCGCGCCTCTCGACTTCTGGCATGTCGACAACGATCCGATGGATCTCGTCGCCTTTCGCCCGTCGCGTCCGGAGAAGTGGTGGCTTCGGCTGGGCGTCGGTCAACTTCTAAATCCCGACGCCGTGCTGCGCGCCGAGATCACGCGCCAGCCGATCGAGGTGTGGTCGACGCCGCTGCGATGGCTCCAATCCGGCGGCCGCGGGATCGTTATTGTCGACTGGCGCGCGAACCTGCGCTTTCACCTCGGCGGCGTCGCGCGAATCGTCCCCGATAGCGCTGCCCTCGGCGATCTCATCGGCCGCCGGTGCCGGAATTTCGGCACCAGGACTCCTGAGATCGCGGCGAGGCGCGCGGCATGACTAGCGATTGGCTGAATGATCCCTGCGCCGCCCCGCCAGCTCGCCATGGCCGACCGAGGCGCGGGCATTCCGGTTTCATGAAAAACGGGCGGCCTGCCGACCTTCAGCCGCTGCCGACGCTCGAGCCGCTCGCCTGGAATGGCGCACCTATTCCCGAGCGCCGCTGGCTGGTTCCGGGGCTCATCCCGGAAGGCACCGTCACCATGCTCGGCGGCGATGGCGGCCTCGGCAAGAGCCTCCTCGCGATGCAGTTTCTAGCAGCGGCGGCATTGGGTAAGCCATGGCTCGGTCGCGGCGTCCGGCCGTGCAAGGCGATCGGTGTCTTTTGCGAAGACGATCGGGACGAGCTGCACAGACGACTAGTCTTACTGAGTCAAAAAGTCGCAGCATGTAGTGGTATTTTGGGTCTTGCCCTCAGGATATTGTGTGAGCGGGCATATCCCGGCTGCATGCGAGGCGACGATGGACCGTTTGCACAGTGAGGCGAGTGAATCGCGCTT
>JBGPOZ010000298.1:0-4390 GCA_041488295.1 Allostellaceae bacterium | reverse complement strand
TGCGCCTCAGCCCGTCGCTCAGTTGCGGTAGCTCGGATCCTTCCTGTCGAGGATGCGCAGCAGCGCGTCCCATTCGCGCTGGCCCGCCGGCACATCGAAGCGGTCGAAGACCTGCGCCGTCTTCTCGCCGACCTGGCCGGGGACGATCAGCATCTTGCCTTGGCTCGCCATCACGTCGAGCTGAATCCGGCAGGATTGATCGAGGTAGTACATCAGCGAGAACGCCTCGGGAATGGTCCGGCCGGCAGTGAGGAGGCCGTGATTGCGCAGGATCATGACGCGCTTCTCGCCGAGATCGGCGACGAGGCGCTGGCGCTCGTCGCGGTCGAGCGCGACCCCCTCGTAATCGTGGTAGGCGACCCGGTTGTAGAATTGCAGCGAGAATTGGTTGAGCGGCAGCAGCCCTTCCGCAAGGGACGAGACGGCGACGCCGGCCCGCGTGTGCGTGTGGAGGACGCAGGCGACGTCCGGGCGCGCCGCGTGCACGGCGCTGTGGATGACGAAGCCGGCCTCGTTCACCGAGTGGCCGTTATCCTCGACGATCTTGCCGTCGAGGTCGATCTTGACGAGGCTCGAGGCCGTGACCTCGCTGAAATGAAAGCCGTAGGGGTTGATGAAGAAATGCTCGTGCGTGCCGGGGACGCGCGCGGAGATGTGGGTGAAGACGAGATCGTCCATGCCGAAATGCGAGACGAGGCGATAGCAGGCGGCGAGCTGGACGCGGATTTCCGCTTCGGAAAGCTCTTGCGGCTTCGGCGGCGGGCGGAAGGCGGTGACGGTCGACATCGGGCGGTCTCTCAGATGATTCGCGCTGGGCGTGAGTTTAGCGGGCGCCGTCGCCCGCCGCCAGAGCGATGCCGGGTCGATTGGAGAGGCAGGCGAGAACGCGGTCGGCCAGTGCCACGGAGGCTGTGAGGCCCGGCGATTCGATACCGTAGAGGTTGACGAGGCCGGCGACGCCATGCGTCTGCGGCCCCTGGACGACGAAATCGCCGGCCGCCTCGCCGGGCCCGACGATCTTCGGCCGGATGCCGGCATAGCCCGGCTGGAGGGCGCCGTCGGCGAGATCAGGCCAATAGCGGCGGATCGCGGCGTAGAAACTGTCGCCGCGTCGTGGGTCGACCGCGTAATCGACGCGGTCGATCCATTCGACATCGGGGCCGAAGCGCGCCTGCCCGCCGAGATCGAGGGTGAGATGGACGCCGAGCCCCGCTTTCTCCGGCACCGGATATATGAGATGCGAGAAGGGCGCGCGGCCGCTCAGGCTGAAATAGACGCCGCGGCAGAGATAATCGCGCGGGATGGTCGCGGGCGGAACGCCGGCGATGCGACGGGCGAGCCCAGGAGCATAAAGGCCGGCGCTGTTGATCAGCATGCGGCAGGAGAGGCGCATCGCCTCGTCGCCGCCGATCTCGAGCTCGAAGCCGCCGCCGGGGAGGACGCGGCCGCCCTCGACAGGCGCGCGGCAGACGACCATGCCACCGGCTGCCTCGGCGTCGCCCTGATAGGCCAGCATGAGGGCATGGCTGTCGATGATCCCGGTCGAAGGAGAGAGGAGGCCGCCCAGGGCGGCGAGCGCCGGCTCCATCCGCTTCAGCGCGACCCCATCGACGAAGGCGAGGTCGTCGACGCCGTTGGCCGCGGCCCGCGCGCGGATGCCGTCGAGGAGGGCGAGCTCGCTCTCCTCGCAGGCGACGATGAGCTTGCCGAGCCGCCGGTGCGGAACCCCACGCTCGGAGCAATAGGCGTAGAGGCGCTCGCGGCCTTCGACGCAGCTGATCGCCTTGAGACTGCCCCTCGGGTAGTAGATTCCGGCATGGATCACCTCGCTGTTGCGCGAGGAGGTCTCGAAGCCGATGCCGTATTCTCGCTCCAGGACCATGACCTCGATCCCGGCCAGCGCCAACGCCCGCGCCACGGCGAGGCCGACGATTCCGGCGCCGATCACGACGCATTCGACCGCGGTGTCAGACATGGGTGGCGAGGTCCTTCGGGCGAGACGAGCGTCAAGATGCCCTCACCGTGCCTCCGCCGGCAAGCACCGCCTCTTGCGCAAGCAGGACCGCTCCCGCGGCGCAGGGCAATCGGGTGAAGCAAGATAAGGTCCACCACGGAGTCACGGAGGGCACGGAGAAGTGGGAATTGGACCGCAAGGCGGCTCAAAGAGCCTACGTTTCTCTGTGCCCTCCGTGGCTCCGTGGTGATTCTTATTCAGATGGCGCTTTCACCCAATCGCCCTGTCCCGCGGCGGCATCCGGCTTGACCGCGGCATCGGGCTGCTGTAGATAGCGCCCTCCCGCGCCGCACCCTCGGGCGCGCGCGTTTCCAGCGTTATCTAGGGATGTTCGTCATGGCGAGACGGTGCTCGATCACGGGCAAGGGCGTGCAGGTCGGCCACAATGTGAGCCACGCCAACAACAAGACCAAGCGGCGCTTCATCCCCAATCTGCAGATCGCCTCGCTGCTCTCCGACGCGCTCGGCAGCTCGATCCGCCTGCGCCTCTCGACCCATGCGATCCGCACGATCGAGCTGAAGGGCGGGATCGACGCCTATCTCACCGGCACCGCCGACCGCCACCTCCCGGCCGAGGCGCGGCGCCTGAAACGGCGCATCGAAACCGCCGCGGCACGCAAGGCGGCGACCGCGAGCGCCTGACCCCGCCGCTCCCACCTTTCCGGTGGCGGGAAAGATTCACCACGAAGACACGAAGGCACGAAGGATAGAGGCGCGCAGGCGCGCCAAAGAACCTCTCTTTGTGTCTTCGTGTCTTCGTGGTTAAAAGACCCCAGACCCGGCGCGCGCGCTTGCGCAATGACGGCCGGGCGGGAGAGCCCCATGACCGAAGCTCCGCCCTTTGCCGGCGTCTTCCCGATCGCCCCCACCCCTTTCACCGAAACCGGCGCCCTCGACCTCGAAGGGCAACGCCGCGTTCTCGACTGCATGGTCGATCAAGGCGTCGACGGCATCTGCATCCTCGCCAACTACTCCGAGCAATTTCTGCTTTCGGATGCCGAGCGCGACACCCTCCTCGACCTCTGCCTCGGCCACGTCGCGGGCCGCGTCCCGGTCATCGTCACCTGCAGCCATTTTTCGACGCGCCTTGCCGCCGAGCGCGCGCGGCGCGCCGCCGCCTCGGGCGCCAAGATGCTGATGCTGATGCCGCCCTATCACGGCATGAGTCTCCGCGCCGACGAGAAGGGCATGCTCGAGCATTTCGCCGCGGTCGCCGAAGCGGGGAGGATTCCGATCATGGTGCAGGACGCGCCGCTCTCGGGCTGCGCCCTCTCGGTCCCGTTCCTCGCGCGCCTAGCCCGCGAGGTGCTGCTCGTCCGCTACTTCAAGATCGAGGTACCGGGGACGGCGGGGAAGCTCCGCGCCCTCATCGGAGCCGGCGGCGCCGCCATCGCCGGCCCGTTCGACGGCGAGGAATCGATCACCCTCATGGCCGATCTCGACGCCGGCGCCACCGGCACCATGCCGAGCGCTCTCCTGCCCGACCTCATCAAGCCGGTCCTGGAGCACCACCGCGCCGGGCGACGCCCGGAGGCAGCGGCGCAATACGCGCGCATCCTGCCGCTCATCAATTACGAGAACCGGCAATGCGGGTTGCGTGCCACCAAAACGGCGATGATGGAAGGCGGCGTCATCAAGAGCGACACGGTCCGCCACCCGCTGGAACCGCTCCACCCGTCAACGCGCGCGGGCCTCATCGAGCTGGCGCGCGAGGTGGCGCCGGTGGCGCTTCGGTGGGGAAAATGACATCGATGGGCGTGCGCTCGGCTAGGGTTCGCTCCGGGCCAGGATTTCGATCGTCGCGCGGATGCCGCGCGCGATCTGGGTCAGCTCGATCATTCGCGCGGCCATCGCCCTGGCGTCCTCTCGTGAGGGACGTTGCCAGTCGGGTCGCGGGGTTTGCTTGATCTGATTTCGGTCCGCGGAAATTTCGACGTCGATGCCCATCTGACCCAGCTCGCTGATCGCCGAAAGGCGCTCGTCCTCGGGAATGGGTTGCAGTTCACGCTTTCGAAAGATCGAATATTTGTATCCGAGCTTTGCGAGGCCGGCGGCGAGATTGGGGACGATCCGGCGGCGATCCTCTTCCGGCAGTCCCTTCGGCACTTCGACATTGATTTCTTCCCATTTCTCGCCGACCAGCTCACCGCTGAATTTCATGTCCCGGTCATGCTCCCGGTAGACCACATAGACGGCCTCGCGAAAGACCTTCTCGATCCGCACCGAGAGATTCGGGAAATCGGCGCGCCGCCTCGATATCAGCTTCAAGAGTCGTGCCAGCATGGAGAGTTCCTGCCTAAATGCCCCGCCAGAATCCGAACGGCACGATCTTGTTGTCGCCGTCGTGCCCGATATCGGCGCGGCCGAGATAGGGGA
>JBGPOZ010000297.1:0-4398 GCA_041488295.1 Allostellaceae bacterium | reverse complement strand
TGCAGGAGGCTCACCTGGTCGCGCGTCAGCGGCGGCACCGGCAGCCATTCGAGAAAGGCGGCCTGGAGCCGCGCCAGGCCCCACGGCACGTTGATGAGAAGGCACCGGCGGTGCGTCTCGTGGAGGACGAGCTCCATCACCTCGCGCAAGGTGTAGATATGCGGGCCGCCGAGCTCGTAAGTGCGGCCGGCGGCGGCGGGGTCGTCCAAGGCCTTCACCACCGCCTCGGCGACGTTGCCGACATAGACCGGCTGGAACCGTGTCGTGCCGCCGCCAATCAGCGGCAGGGCCGGGGCGATCTGCGCCAGGGCGGCGAAACGGTTGAAGAAATCATCCTCCGGGCCGAAGACGACCGAGGGACGGAGGATGGTTGCGGCCGGAAACGCCGCGCGCAGGGCCGCTTCGCCCGCCGCCTTGCTGCGCGCATAGGCCGAGGGCGAGGCGGCATCGGCACCCAATGCCGAGATATGGACGAGGTGCTTGACCCCGGCCGCCGCGGCCAGCCGGCCAAGCCGCGCCGCCCCCTCGTGATGCACCGCCTCGAAGCGCTGCGCCCCGCGCTCGTAAAGAATGCCGGCGAGATTGACGACGGCATCGCACCCGGCGAGCGCCGCCGCGAGCCGCGCCTCGTCGAGGAGATCAGCGCGAATCCGCGCGATCTGGCCGACATCGCCCATCGGCTGCAAGAGTTTCGACGTCTCGAGGTTGCGCACGACCGCGGCGATGACGGCGCCCTTCGCCGCGAGGCGCTTCACGACGTAGCGCCCGATGAACCCCGAAGCGCCGATCACGGCGACGCGCGAATATCCCATATGGCTCCGTCTCTTCCCTGATGCGGTCCTGGCCGGGACCCTGGCGATGCGTCTTCTATAATATAGCTGCGCGCGGGTTGCGAGACGGCTCGGAAGCCGATTGACATTATTCGGGACGGGCACTAATCACAGGCCCTGCCTGCCCAGGTGGCGGAATTGGTAGACGCGCAGGTTTCAGGTACCTGTGGGCGAAAGCTCGTGGAAGTTCGAGTCTTCTCCTGGGCACCATCGTCGAGCAGCCGCCAGCCCGAGTCCTCATGAGCGTTCATCTGCACCGCGGCGACCTGCCGGCCGACCTCGCCTTCCCCGGCACCGTCGCGATCGACACCGAGACGATGGGTCTTCACCCCCATCGCGACCGGCTCTGCCTCGTGCAGCTTTCGGCGGGCGACGGCGTCTGCCATCTCGTCCAACTCGCATCGGGCGCCTACGAAGCGCCGCGCCTCAAGGCTTTGCTTGCCGATCCGGCGACCGTGAAGCTGTTCCATTTCGCGCGCTTCGATGTGGCGGTCCTGAGGCACTATCTCGGCGTCGTGACGGCGCCGATCTACTGCACCAAGATCGCCTCGAAGCTGGTGCGCACCTTCACCGACCGGCACGGGCTCAAGGATCTGTGCAAGGAATTGCTCGGCGTCGAGCTGTCGAAGCAGCAGCAATCCTCCGATTGGGGCGCCGAGGATCTGACCGACGAGCAGCTCCGCTACGCCGCCTCGGACGTCCTGCACCTCCACGCGCTGCGCGAGCGCCTCGATGCGATGCTGGCGCGCGAAGGGCGTACCGAACTTGCGGCCGCGTGCTTTCATTTCCTGCCGAGCCGCGCCCTCCTCGACCTTGCGGGTTGGCCCGAAGAGGACATCTTCGCCCATTGACCGGCGACGTCCATTGAGCAGCGACAATTGGGCGCGCCTTGCGACGCCCCGCTTGGTTGACATTCCCCCTCGCATGCGCATAGTGGCCCCGCAGGAACGGGGATTGCCGGACGCGCCGCGTCCCATAGGTCGATGGCGATGCGCCGGCTCGATCGTCGCAACCCTTCGCCGACAGACCTGAGACCCATGCCCAAGCACGCGACGAAGCCAAAGGAGCAGCCGAGCGACAGCGCCAGCGTCATTGCCGCGCGGCGTGTTCTGCGCATGGAAATCGACGGGCTGCGTGCGCTCGAGGCCAGCCTCGACGGCGGCTTTCAAAGCGCGATCGACGTCATTGCCGGCGTTGAGGGCCGGGTCATCGTCACCGGGATGGGCAAGAATGGCCATGTCGCGCGCAAGATGGCGGCGACCTTCGCCTCGACCGGCACGCCGGCACAGTTCGTTCATCCTGGCGAGGCGAGCCACGGCGATCTCGGCATGATTGCCGCGGGCGATGCCGTCATTGCGCTCTCCAATTCGGGCGAGACCGCGGAGCTTGCCGCGATCGTCGCCTATACGCGGCGCTTCCGCATCCCGCTCATCGCCATGACAAGGCGCGCCGCGAGCGCGCTCGCCAAGGCTGCCGACGTCGTGCTTCTGCTGCCCGACAGCGCCGAAGCCTGCCCGATGGGCCTCGCCCCCACGACCTCGACGACGATGATGCTGGCGCTCGGCGACGCCATGGCGGTGGCGATGCTCGAGAGGAAGGGCTTCTCCGCGACCGATTTCCAGGTATTGCATCCCGGCGGCCAGCTCGGCCGCAAGCTGCTGCGCGTCAGCGACATCATGCATGGCGGCGAGGCGATGCCGCTGGTCGCGCACGGCACCGGTATGCCCGAGGCGGTCGTCACGATGACGGCGAAGTCTTTTGGTTGCGTCGGCGTCGTCGACGACGCCGACCGCCTCGTCGGTATCGTCACCGACGGCGATTTGCGCCGACATATGAGCGCGACCCTTCTGTCGCTGACGGTCGAGGCGGTGATGAGCGCGCATCCGCGCACGATTCGCGCTCGCGCCCTCGTCGGCGAGGCGCTCAACCTCATGAATGCCGGCTCGCCGCGCATTCTCTGCCTCTTCGTCGTCGACGAGGCCGGTCGGCCGCTCGGCATTCTCAACGTCCATGATTGCCTGCGCGCCGGGGCGGCCTGAGATGGCGGACACCACGCACAGCTCCGGTCTCGCCCCGCTCACCGCGGAAATGCCGCCGCGCCGCGTCGCCGCGCCGGACGGCCGGCACAGCCGGTTCGTCGCCCTCATGAAGCTGCTGCTGCCGGCGGTGGCGGCCGTGCTCCTCCTCCTCATCGCCGCGTGGCCGCGCCTTGAGCTCGCGATGGGGCATCTGCGCTTCACCCTGCCGAAGATCGACATGCGCGATGCGCGCGATCTGCACATGGTCAATGCGCGGTACAGCGGGATCGACAAGCATCATCGCCCCTATGTCGTGACCGCCGATGTCGCGCGTCAGATGCCCAATCAGAGCGACCTCATGTCGCTCGAAGGACCAAAGGCGGACATCACCTTGAACAGCGGCGCGTGGGTCGCCATGACCGGCGACACCGGCGTCTATCTGACGCAGGGTCAGGTGCTCGACCTCTACGGCAACGTGAAGCTGTTCCACGACCGCGGTTACGACCTCAATACCGACAGCGCGCATATCGACCTCGCCGCGGGGACCGCCGAGGGTCACGATCCGGTGCAGGGGCAGGGCACGCTCGGCGACATCACCTCCGAGGGCTTTCGCCTGATCGATCATGGCGGGGTCATCATCTTCACCGGCAAGGCGAAGCTGCACTTGCTGCCGCGCCCAGCCCGCGCGGCGAGATGACTCGCGGCCGCGGTTCCCTCCGATTTCTTCTCGTCGCGGGCGCCCTCATGCTCTTTTCGGCTCCGGGCGGGGCCCAGAACCTCGGCTTCGGCGGCTCGAACGATCGCCGGCCGACCGACATCGAAGCCGATAACGGCATCGAGTGGCGGCAGAGCGAGCAAGTCTACATCGCTCGCGGCAACGCCAAGGCGAGCCGCGGCGCCTCGACCGTCTACGCCGACACGCTGATCGCCCATTACCGCCCAATTCCCAATCCGGCGAAAGTCGGGGCCAAGAGCGCGGACGCCGCCGCGCCGGCTGAGGCGCCGCCGGACGGCGCCGCCAATAGCGGCGGCGGATCGACCGAGATTTATCGCGTCGAGGCCGAGGGTAATGTCCGCCTCACCACCGAGACGCAGACCGTTTACGGCGATCACGCCGTCTACGATTTGGACCGCGCGACCGCCGTCGTGACCGGCCAGCATCTCCGCCTCGTTACGCCGCGCATTACGGTGACGGCGCGCGACAGCCTCGAATGGTACGACGACAAGCAGGTCGGCGTGGCGCGCGGCGACGCCATCGCCATTCGCGATGACGGAAGGCGCCTCGCCGGCGACATCCTGACGGCGCAGGTCGTCAAACCCTCCGGCGGGCAGGCGCGGATCAGCCGCATCGACGGGCAAGGCCATGTTCTCGTCTCGACGGTAAACGAGATCGCGCGCGGCGCCAGCGGGGTCTATAATGTCGACAGCGGGATCGCCACCTTGGCGGGCGGCGTCACCATCACGCGCGGCCAGAACGTCCTGCGGGGGAAGTACGCCGTGGTCGACACGAACAACAATGTGAGCCGCCTCTTGAGCGCTCTGCCCGGCGG
>JBGPOZ010000296.1:0-4451 GCA_041488295.1 Allostellaceae bacterium | reverse complement strand
GCGCGGCCGCAGCAACCGCAGCGCGATCGAGCTGGCGCGCGAGCTCCAGACCGGGACACCGCCGATCTATCTCAACGCCGGCCGTCTCGACGAGGGCGTCCTCCGCTTCGGCCCGATGTGCCTTCAGAAAGACGACCTACCGCGCATCGCTGCGCGCCTGCGCGAGGTGCTGGGCGGTTCATGACGGAGACCGCGCGGCGCTCGGTTTCGAATCGTCAGGCATGCCCGCGCAGCATCGCCTCGACGCAATTCTGCACGGCGAGGCCCTCGGCGAGGGTCGCGAGTTGATGCGGGCGGCCCTCGATCATGGCGGCGAAGTGGTCGAGCTGTGCGGCGGTCGAGCGCTGGCGGATCGGCGGGCCGGGGCCGAAATCGACCTCCTGCCACACCCCGCGCTCGCGGCGCGCGAGGCGGACCCAGTCGAAAAGCCGCATCGCTCCCTTGCTGCCGGCGAGGGTGAGGCTGTTCGTGTCGTCGGCCGCGGTCGTGCCGACGCCGCCGCGCACCGTGACCGGGACGGAGCCGGCGACGAGCCGCGCTTCGATCGCCGTTTCGGCGCCGATGCCGTCCCGAGGGTAGGTCGGAGTCGCCGTGACGAGCGCGAGAGGACCCGCGAGGCGTTGCGTGAGGAAGATGAAATGCGAGACGACCTCGCGCACGAAACCGCCTTCGCTTCGCTCGGAAAACCACGTGCCAGCTTGCTGCCAGGAGCGTGGCCAAACGGCGAAATCGGCTTCGATGGCAATGCTCTCTATGGTTCCGAGCGCGCCGCTTGTCGCGGTCTCCATGAGGGTCCGGGCGGCGAGCGACGAGGCGAAGGGAAAGTTGATTGCAGCCTTGCGGCCCTCGGCCGCGGCGCGGCGCGCCAGAGCCTCGGCATCAGCGATCTCGATGGCGAGCGGCTTCTCGGAGATCGCCGCCTTGCCGTGCGCCCAGACCAGGTTGACGTAAGGCGGGTGCGAGGCAGGCGGCGAGGCGATATAGACGGCGGTGAGGTCGGGGCGCGAGGCGAGCGCTTCGGCGGATGGGGCGGCGGCGATCGCCGGATGCTCGCGACGCAAGGTCGCCATCGCTTGCGGCGAGGGGTCCCATGCGGCGGCGACGGTGAAGCCGGGGTGCTCGCTCAGATTGGCGAGCATCCGCTGCCCCATGATGCCGAGCCCGATTATGCCGATGGCGTGTGGCATTGTTTTCTTCTCTCGTTGTGCGCCCGCTATACTTCTCTAGGCGGCATGGTGTTTCAATGCAAATGACCGTCCGAGCGGGCAATTCGAGACTTGGCAATGGAGGATCAGATGATCGTCGAGGAACGGATCTATACGATGCAGCCCGGCAAGGTCCAGGAATGGCTCGCTTTCTACGGCGAGCGCGGCCTGCCGATCCAGCAGCGTCTGCTCGGCAAGCTGATCGGGTTCTTCCACAGCGAGATCGGCACCTTGAACCAGGTGGTCCATCTCTGGGCCTATGACAGTCTCGCCCATCGCGAGGAAGCGCGGGGGAAGCTCGCCAAGGACCCGGATTGGCTGGCCTATCAGCGGGACGCGCCGAAGGTCATCCAGCATATGGAGAACCGCATCCTCGTCCCGGCGCCGTTCTCGCCAATCAAGTAGTGGCGTCGGAGCTCGGTGTGCGCGGCGGCGAAGAGGCAATGCTCGAGCCGGCGCGTTTCCGGAGCGCGCGTTCGACGGCGTCCTCGAGAGCGTCGGCGCGCACGGGCTTGATGAGCAGCTCGCCGAGGCGCTCGCCCTGATCGGCGAGCGCAGCGGATTGCTCGACGAAACCCGTAAGATAGAGCACGGCGAGCGACCGCCGCCGCATCGTCGCCATCCGCGCCAAATTGAAGCCGTGCAGCCCGGGCATCACGATGTCCGTGATCAGAAGATCGAACGTCCCGCCCGCGTCGAGCACGTCCAACGCCCGCACGCCGCTCGGCGCGGCGGTCACCTGGTGACCGCCGCTCTGCAACATCGCCGCCATGGTGTCGAGGACGTCCGGATCGTCGTCCACGACCAAAATTGAGGCCATAAGAACCCCTACCCGCGATGCGGTAAATGGTTGTTTCAATTACAGCTTAAAGGATTGCCGCGCTGTCGTCACTAGCGCCGATACGCCGCCGGCCACGACACGCTTCCGGCTTATTGAAAAGGTAGATAAAGGCCCCGCTACTTTCGCGCGATCATAGTGTGCTCTTGCATTTTTTAGTTGCGTGAAATATTGTAAGTTTCGAATGGTCGTATTGGTGCCGAAGCGGTTCGCGGCAGCGTGACAAAATGCGCAAGGTCGCCAGTCTTTGAGACAAGGCGCATTTAGACCGACAAGTTGTTCTTTGGTATGTCGCAGGAATTTCGAAGTTCCATGCAGCTACATTGAGCGTCTTCATGCGCGACCGTCGCGTCAGAAAAATCAGGACAAGTCAATCTCCGACCGATTCCGTCCGTGCGGAAGATGAGGTCGAAGAGAAAGAAGACGGGATCGAGCAAGCTCTGAGGAAGAGCGAGGAGCGTTTCCGGCAGGTCGTCGAGTCGGCGCCGAACGCAATGGTGATGATCAACCAGACGGGCCTGATCGAGATGGTCAACGCCCAGGCGGAGCGGGTGTTCGGTTATGATCGGACCGAGATGCTCGGTGAACCCGTCGAGATGCTGGTCCCGCTGCGCTATCGCGCGAACCATCCGGGCCTGCGCGGCGCCTTCTTCGGCAAGCCGCAATCGCGGCCGATGGGGGCAGGGCGCGATCTCCATGGCCTGAAGAAGGACGGCAGCGAATTCCCGGTGGAGATCGGCTTGAACCCGATCGAGACCGACGCGGGAACCATGGTGTTGTCGGCGATCGTCGACATCTCGGAGCGCAAGCAAAGAGAAGCGAGCATTCACGCGGCGCTGCGGGAGAAAGATGTCCTCCTTGGCGAGATCCATCACCGGGTCAAGAACAACCTGCAAATCGTTTATAGCCTGCTCGACCTTCAGTCGACCAATATTGGCGATGACGTCGTTCTCGGAATGCTTCGCGAGAGCCAGAACCGCATCCGCTCGATGGCTCTCATCCACCAAACGCTGTACGAGTCGAAAGATTTTGCACGAGTCGATTTCCGGAATTTCCTCGATATCCTGGTCCCGACGTTGTTCTCGTCATATGGCGTAGGCTCGGGGCGTATCGCGCTCACGATCAACTCGGCCGAGGTCGCCCTTCCGATCAATACGGCGATCCCATGTGGCTTGATCGTCAACGAGCTCATCTCGAACGCGCTCAAACATGCATTTCCAGGAACGCTGACAGGGGAAATAAGAGTCGACCTCGAATCCGAAAACGGCGATCAAGTTCTTCTAGCCGTGAGCGATGACGGCGCCGGGATCCCCGACAACCTCGACCTGGCGCAAGCGACGACGTTGGGACTGCAATTGGTCACCATGCTTGTCGACCAGCTCGGCGGCGAGCTGACGGTCCAACGCTCGAACCCGACGCGATTTGCGTTGCGGTTCCCTCTTCAGCGATAGGCGGGAACTGCGATGATAGCCGCCAAGATTTTGGTGGTGGAAGATGAGCGGATCGTCGCGCTGCACATTCGCCAGCAGCTCTCGCGGTTGGGTTACCAAGTCCCGTCGATGGCCACCAACGCCGCGCAGGCTTTGAAGCAGATCGAAGAATTGCGCCCCGACGTCGTCCTCATGGATATTCATATCGAAGGGAAAATCGACGGAATCCACACCGCATCCCTCATCCCGCCCGAATTTCAAACGCCCGTCATCTATCTCTCGGCTTTTTCGGACGAGCCGACCCTCGCGCGGGCCCGTGCCACGCAGCCGTACGGATATTTGTTGAAACCCTTTTCCGAACGGGAGCTGCACGCCGTCATCCAGATGGTTTTGGAGCGGCGCCGCGCCGATTTGTCCATGCGCGAGAGTGAGCAGCGGTTGGAGCAACTGGTCGCGGCACGGACCGAGGCACTCGTCATCGCGAATCGGAAACTTGAACTGGAGATCGTGGAGCGGCTGAAAACAGAGCAGATGCTTCATCAAGCGCAGAAAATGGAGATGGTCGGGCAGCTTTCCGGCGGCATAGCGCATGACTTCAACAACGCACTCATGGTCATCATCGGGAATATCGAGAGGATCCAGAACAGCGGCGAGCTGAAGAGTCTCGAATTAGTTCGGGCGCTCGACGGCGCTGCGCGACGCGCGACGCTTGCGGCAACGCTGACCCAACGCCTCCTCGCATTCTCGCGCCTCCAACCGCTCGAGCCGAAAGCGGTCAACCTCAACAAGCTCGTGATCGGCATGGCCGAGTTGCTGCGCGGCACCCTTGGCGAATCAGTGTCGATCGAACTCGCACTCTTCGACGAACCTTGGCGAATTTTTGCCGACGAAAACCAGCTCGAGAATGCGCTGCTCAATCTTGTGATCAATTCTCGTGACGCCATGCCCGACGGAGGAATGCTCACGATCGAAACGGGG
>JBGPOZ010000295.1:0-4459 GCA_041488295.1 Allostellaceae bacterium | reverse complement strand
GGAGACCGGCTCGTCGGCGACGATCAGCTTCGGCCGGGTGATGAGGGCGCGGGCGATGGCGATGCGTTGGCGCTGCCCGCCCGAGAATTCGTGCGGAAATTTCGTGCCGTCGCTCGGCTGCAGCCCGACGGCGGAGAGCGCTTCGGCGATCCGCTCCGCGCGCTCGCCCTGCGTTGCCGCGTCCAGCATGTCGAGCGGCTCGCCGACGATGCGGGAGGCGCGCTGGCGCGGATCGAGCGAGCCCTGCGGGTCCTGAAAGACCATCTGGAACTCGCGGCGCAATATCCGCAATCGCGCCGGAGGCAAGGTCGCGAGGTCCTCGCCGCGGAAGAGAACGCGTCCCGCATCGGGCGGCTCGAACGCCATGACGAGCCGCGCCAAGGTCGATTTCCCGGAGCCCGATTCGCCGACGATGCCGAGGCTTTGGCCATCCGCGATCGCGAGATCGACGCCGGCGAGCGCGGTCACCGGTTCGAGGCGGCGCCAGGGGACGAGACGCGGGCGCGCATAGCGGCGCACCAATCCCTCGACGCGGAGCAGGGGGCGGCTCACCCCGCCTCCGCCGCGGCGCGTGCCGCATCGAGCCGGATGCAGGCGGCGGCATGTCCCGGCGCCACCTCGACCAGGGGCGGCGGACCGGCGCTGCAAGCGGGAAGGGCGAGCGCGCAGCGATCGGCGAAGCGGCAGCCGGGGGGCAGCGCCGCGAGATCGGGCACGCTTCCCGGAATGGCGCGCAACGCGCCCACAGCGCCAAGCGCCGGCCGCGCCGCGAAGAGGCCTTGCGTGTAGGGATGGGCGCGGTGACGCAACAGCGCCGCGACGGGCGCGTGCTCGACGATCGTGCCGCCATACATGACGAGCACCTCGTCCGCCGTCTCGGCGATGGCGGCGAGGTCGTGGCTGATGAGGATGAGCGCCATGCCGAGCTCCTCGACCAGCTCGACGAGGAGATCGAGGATTTCCGCCTGGATCGTCACGTCGAGCGCGGTCGTCGGCTCGTCGGCGAGGAGGAGATCGGGAGCGCAGGCGAGCGCCATCGCGATCATGACGCGCTGGCGCTGCCCGCCCGAGAGCTGGTGCGGAAAGGCCGCGGCAAGACGTGCGGGCTCGGGCAGACGCACGCGGGCGAGAAGACGGCGCGCCTCGGCCGCGGCCTCCCGGGCAGCCATGCCGCGATGAAGTCGGAGCGGCTCGGCGACTTGTTGCCCGACGGCCTGCAGCGGGTTGAGCGCCGTCATCGGCTCCTGGAAAATCATGGCGAGGCGGTCGCCTCGCAGGCGACGCAAGGCATTGTCGTCGAGACGGAGCAACTCGCGCCCGTCGAGCGTCACCGATCCGACGGCGTTCGCCGCCTCGGGCAAGAGGCCCATGATGGCGAGGGCGGTCATCGTCTTGCCGCTGCCCGATTCGCCGACGATGCCGAGGATGCGCCCGCGCCCCAGGGTGAAGCTCACATCGCGCAAGATTTCGAGCGGCCCGCGTGCGCTCTCGATGGTGATGCCGAGCCCGGCGATCTCGATGAGCGCCATCGTGTCAGCGCCGGCGGGCAAGACGGGGGTCGAGCAGATCGCGCAACCCGTCGCCGAGAAGGTTGAGGCCGAGGACTGCGGCGACGATCGCAAGGCCAGGGAATATCGCAAGACGCGGTGCCAGGAAAAGGAAGGTCTGCGCCTCGTTCAGCATGCGGCCCCAGCTCGGCAGCGGCGGCTGGGTTCCGAGCCCGATATAGGAGAGGCCGGCTTCGGCCAGAATGGCGAGCGCGAATTGGATCGTCGCCTGGACGATGAGGAGACCGGCGATGTTGGGCAGCACGTGCTCGATGGTGATCCGCGCCTTCCCCTTTCCCGCGGCGCGCGCCGCCAGGATGAAATCGCGAATCCAGATGCCGCGCGCTGCGCCGCGCGTCACGCGCGCGAAGACCGGCACGTTGAAGATGCCGATGGCGATGATCGAGTTGATCGCGCCCGGCCCCAGAAGCGCGGTGATGAGGATCGCCGAGAGCACCGCCGGAAAGGCGAAGGCGAAGTCGGAAGACCGCATCGCCGCCTCCTCGATCCAGCCGCCGCGCGCCGCCGCGACGAGCCCGAGGAATACGCCCGCCGTGACGCCGATCGCGACGGCGACGATCCCGACCATGATCGAGTTCTGCGCCCCCGCCATGATCATCGAGGCGACGTCGCGGCCGAAATGATCGGTGCCGAGCCAATGCTCCGCTGAAGGCGGCCGGAGCTTCTGCGCGAGATCGATCGCCGTCGCCGAATGCGGCGTCCAGACGAGCGAGACGAGGGCGAGCAGGACGAGCAAGAGGGTGAGCCCGGCGCCGCAAACGAGGCCGAGATGACCGAGCCCGCCGCGCCGGGCCGGCGCTTTCGCCGCCGCCGTCATCGCTGGCGCAGCCGCGGGTCGATCGCGAGATAGAGGAGATCGACCGCGAAATTGATGGCGATGACGAGCGCCGCCAGCAGCACGACGACATTTTGGATGACGATGAGGTCGTGCTGGGTGATCGCCTGGAAGACGAGGCGGCCGAGGCCCGGCAAGGTGAAGACGTTCTCGACGATGATGGTGCCGGCGAGAAGGCTGGAGAATTGCAGCCCCATGATCGTGACGATCGGGATGAGCGCGTTGCGCAGCGCGTGGCGCCACAGCGTGCGGCTCCGACTGTTGCCCTTGGCCCTGGCGGTGCGGATGAAATCCTCGCCGAGGATGTCGAGCATCGCCGAGCGCGTGATGCGCGTCAGGATCGCCGCCTGGACGAAAGCGAGCGCGACCGCCGGCAGGAGAAGCGCCGTCAGCGCCGCGCCGATGCCGGCGCTCCATCCGGGAAAGCCGCCCGACGGGAACCAGCCGAGCGTCACCGCGAAGAGGAGAATGAGAAGGATCGCGAACCAGAAATTCGGCACGGCGATGCCGAGCTGCGTCACGCCCATGACCCCGGCATCGCCGGGGCGGCCCTGATGCGATGCCGCGTAGATGCCGAGCGTCAGCGCGATGATGGTCGTCAGGGCCATGGCGAGGAGCGCCAGCGGCACGGTGACGACGAGACGATCGCCGATGAGCTCCGCCACCGGAACCTGATAGGTGTAGCTCCGCCCGAGATCGCCGCGCAGCATGCCGCCGACCCAGGCGAGATAGCGCTCGGGCGCCGGCCGATCGAGCCCGAGCTCGGCGCGCAGGGCGGCCACCTGCTCGGGCCGCGCCTCGGTGCCGAGCATCACCTCGGCCGGATCGCCCGGCAGCACTTCGAGAACGAGAAAGACGACGACGCTCGCGGCCGCAAGAGTGGCGATGAATCCGGCAAGGCGCTTCAGGAGAAAGGCGATCATGCCCGGCGGTTATACACCGTCACGCGACTGTCGTGGTCTCCCCGCGTGTGCCGCGCCGGGGGTCCCCCGCCGGGACAGCATGCGCCAGTGCAGACCTAGAGCGCGAGCTCATACGCACGCATTGAAGTGATATGCGCGGGTTCGCTTTATTGTGTTGCAAAAGTCGCTGCGAATCCGCTGAAAAGCAATTCCGCGAAGCAAGCAAACACAAACGAAGGAGCATTTGAATCAACGTTGCGAACGAGAGACTAATTTGAATCAATGCTGCTCGCTCGGATGCCGAAATTCATTTTGCAACACTATTTGCCCGGAGCAGACGTCCTTGCTCCCGCCGGCCGCTCTCCTTTGTCAGCGTCAAGTCAACCTTCGCCCTCGTGACAACACTGCTTCAGCCTCTGCGGTTAGTAGCCGTATGATCTCGGCCACGGGGAGGATTTCCTTGATACCCCCGGAAGTCTGACCCGCCGTGAGTAGCGTCTCGTGGCGCCGGCCGGCCCGGGCTCTTGCCTGGATCTCTGTCCAAAGGCGCTCGCGCTCCCGACGCGCCTCTCCGCGCTTTGCGCCCCACTCGTCCATGAAGGGCGTACGCAAAGAGCGCAATACCGTGCCGTAGCCCGCTGTGCCAGGTAGGGGCTGGATGTCGTTGAGGACTTCCACCTTCACCGCATCCTCGGATTGGGCCGCGGTGATTGCCTCCTTCCATGCGCCGTCGATTGGAGCCTCTTTGGACGCGAGGAAGCGGGTGCCAATGTTGACGCCGACCGCACCAAGCATGAACGCCGCCGCAATGCCGCGTCCGTCAAAGATGCCGCCGGCCGCGACCACCGGGATAGGCGAAACGACATCGACGACCTGCGGGACGAGGGCCATCGTACTGACGACGCCGCCGTAGCCGCCCGCCTCGCCGCCTTGCGCGATAATGACGTCGGCGCCACGCTCAGCCGCCTCGATCGCTTGCGCAACCGTCGTGACCTGGACCATCACTTTCGAGCCGACCTCATGGGCCTGACGTACGAGATCACCCGGGTCCCCAAGTGCGAACGATATGACGGCGGGCCGCGCGGCTAGCGTGTGGCGGAATGCGTCCGCGTCGAGCATCGGCGGGATGTGATTCACCGCGAAGTTTCTGTTGG
>JBGPOZ010000294.1:0-4465 GCA_041488295.1 Allostellaceae bacterium | reverse complement strand
TGGGTCGCCCATGTCGACGACACCTTCTACATTATCGGCACCGCGGCGGGCCCCCACCCCTACCCGGCCATGGTGCGCGACTTCCAATCGGTGATCGGCCGCGAGCTGCGGGCGCAGCTTCACCGCGCCGAGGGGCGCCTCCCCGACACGCTCGTCGCCTGCATCGGCGGCGGCTCCAACGCGATCGGTCTCTTCCATCCCTTCCTCGACGATGCCTCCGTGCGCCTCATCGGCGTCGAGGCGGGCGGGCTCGGCATCGCGACGGGCAAGCACGCGGCCTCGCTCAACGGCGGCGTTCCCGGCGTCCTCCACGGCAACCGCACATATCTCCTGCAGAACGACGACGGGCAGATCCAGGACGCGCATTCGATCTCCGCCGGGCTCGACTACCCCGGCATCGGGCCGGAGCACGCCTGGCTCAAGGATCAAGGGCGCGCCCAATACGTCGCCATCACCGATGCCGAGGCGCTCGAAGCCTTCCAGCTCTGCTCGAAGCTCGAAGGCATCATCCCGGCCTTGGAGCCGGCGCACGCGCTGGCGCATGTCGCGAAGATCGCCCCCGCCCTGTCGCGGGACCACCTTCTCGTCGTCAATCTGTGCGGACGCGGCGATAAAGACATCTTCGCCGTCGCGGACATGCTCGGAGCCGCGCTGTGAAAGGTCGCATCGCCGCCCGCTTCGCGGCGCTCCGCGCCGAAGGTCGGGGCGGGCTCGTGACGTTTCTGACGGCGGGCGATCCCGATGCCGCGACCTCGGCGCGCCTCATCGCCGGTTTGCCGCGGGCGGGCGCAGACCTCATCGAAATCGGCATGCCGTTCTCCGACCCGATGGCCGATGGCCCGGCGATCCAGGCGTCGAGCCTGCGCGCGCTTCGCGCCGGAATGAGTCTCCGCGGCACGATCGAGCTCGTCCGGCAATTCCGCGCGAGGGACGATGAAACGCCGCTCGTCCTCATGGGCTATTACAATCCGATCTACCGCTACGGCACCGAGCGCTTCATCGCCGATGCGCGCGCCGTCGGCGTCGACGGCCTCATCGTCGTCGATCTGCCGCCCGAGGAGGATGCCGAGCTCGCCGAGCCGGCGCGCGCCGCCGGCATCGATCTCATCCGCCTGACGACGCCGACGAGCGACGATCGCCGCCTGCCGACCGTCCTCGATCAGTCGAGCGGCTTCGTCTATCACGTCGCGATCGCCGGCATCACCGGCACCAAATCGGCGGCGGAAGCGACGATCGCCGCGGCGCTGGCGCGCCTGCGCCGCCACACGAGCCTTCCGGTGGCGGTCGGCTTCGGCATCAAGACGCCGGACCAGGCGGCGGAGGTGGCGCGCCTTGCCGACGCCGCCGTTGTCGGCACCGCGCTGGTCCAGCGCCTCGCCGCGCATCTCGACCATGAGGGGCACGCCAAACCCGGGCTCGTCGATGCCGTGCTCGCCGATGTCGCGGCGCTCGCCGCCGGCGTCAGGGAGGCGCGCCGCGGCACCACGACGCGACGGAGCGCGCCATGAGCTGGCTCACCAATTTCGTCCTGCCGAAGATCCGCGCCGTCGTCGCGAAAAAGGACGTGCCCGACAACCTCTGGGACAAATGTCCGCATTGCGGCCAGATGCTGTTCCATCGCGAGCTCGAGGCCAATCTCTACGTTTGCCATGCCTGCGGGCATCACATGCGCCTCAACCCGCAGCGGCGCCTCGCGATGCTGTTCGATGACGGAGCCTTTACCCGCATCGAGCTGCCGAAGATACCGGCCGACCCGCTGCGGTTCCGCGACCGCAAGCGCTATGCCGATCGCCTCAAGGAGGCGCAGGCGAAGAACGGCGCACCGGGCGACGCCATCTGGGTCGCGCACGGCACGATCGGCGGCATCGCCGCCGTCGTCGCCGCCTTCGACTTCGCCTTCATGGGCGGCTCGATGGGGATCGCCGTCGGCGAGGGGCTCATCGCCGCGGCGCGGCTTGCCGTGCTGCAGGAGGCGCCGCTGATCGTCGTCCCGGCCTCGGGCGGCGCACGCATGCAGGAGGGCATCCTGTCGCTCGTCCAGATGCCCCGCTCGGTCCTCGCCACCGCGGAAGTGAAGGAGGCCGGCCTTCCCTACATCGTCATCCTGACCGACCCGACGACCGGCGGCGTTTCCGCCTCCTTCGCCATGCTCGGCGACGTCACCATCGCCGAGCCCGGCGCCGTCATCGGCTTCGCCGGCGCCCGCGTCATCGAGGAGACGATCCGCGAGAAGCTGCCCGAGGGATTTCAGCGCGCCGAGTACCTCCTCGAGCACGGCATGGTCGACATGGTCGTGCCGCGCGCGGAGCTGCGCCAGACGCTGAGCCGCCTCATCAGCCTCTTGCGCCAGCCGACGCCGCCCGCCGAGATCGTGCCGCTGCCGGCCCGCGGCGAGCCGAGCGCGGCCGAGACGCCGGCGCGGTGACGCCGCGTCCCCCGAACGAGAGGCGGAGCCAGTCGAGATTTGAACCACGAAGACCACGAAGGACACAATGGCGCCGGTGCGTGCTCGGTCACGCCGCTCCACAGCCGTCGTTGCGAGCGTAGCGAAGCAATCCAAGGAACTAGCTTCGGTCCTTGGATTGCTTCGCCTGCGGCTCGCAATGACAGGGGCACGCGCTCAGCCGCGATGCGGCCCGATCCAAGGTGTGGTATCGATCTCGAGAATTTCACCCGTCGCCGCTGATCGGGCTTCGACCGCGCGCAATTCAACCGACCGACACGTGTTAGGCCATGAACGCTGATCACGTTAGCTCCTCACCGAGCGCCCGCCTCGACCGCGTTGTCGACGGCCTGCCGCGCGCCTTCCCCGGACCCGGCGGCGCCGTCGCCGTGCTGCGCGACGGCGCGGTGCTGGTGCGCCATGCCTGGGGCTGGGCCAACGCCGAGCGGCGCATCGCCTTCACGCCGAAGACGCTGTTCCGCATGTGCTCGATCACCAAGCAGTTCACCTGCGGCGTGGTGCTGGATGCCTTTCCCGATCCGTCTGTGCTCGACGACGCCGTGAGGGCACGCTTCCCGCTGCTGGAACAGGCGGCGCCGGGCGCCCTCCATCTCTGTCACAACCAGTCCGGTCTGCGCGACTACTGGGCGGTCGCGATGCTGCACGGCGCGCCGGCCGAGTCATCCTTCGGCAACAGCGAAGCCGTGCGCGTGATCGCCGGCACGCGGACGCTGCATTTCGCGCCGGGCACACGCTACTCCTACGTCAACCAGAACTTCCGCGTCCTGTCGGACATCGTGCAGGAGCGCACGGGACGCAGCTTCGCGGAGCTCCTGCGCGCCCGCATCTTCGAGCGCTCCGGCATGGAGAGCGCGCTGCTCGCCGCCGACACAAGAGCCATGCCAGACGGCACGGAAGGATACGAGGGCAGCCAGGAACGCGGCTTCCGCGCCGCCGAGAACCGCATCCTGTGGACCGGCGATGCCGGGCTCGGCGCCTGCCTCGACGACATGATCGCCTGGGAGCGCCATATCGACGCGACGCGCGATAACGCCGATGCGCTGCCGAGCCGCATGGCGGCTCCAGTGCGCTTTGCCGACGGCGCACCGGCCGCCTACGGCTTCGGCCTCAGCCGCTCGACCGAGTTGGGGCGCCTCGTCATCGGCCATGGCGGCGCGCTGCGCGGCTGGCGCTGCCACCGCCTCTATGTGCCGGCGGAGCGCGTCTCGATCGTCGTCCTCTTCAACCACATGGCGGACGCCCATGACGCGGCAATGGCGTTGCTCGCGGCCGCACTGGGCGAGCAGCGGCCAAAGCCCGCCGGGATCGTCGCGGCACCGGGCTGGCTCGGCGCCTATCTCGAGAAGGAGACCGGCCTTGCGGCGCGCATCGACGCGGCAACCGACGGTCAGGTGCGGCTGCGCTACGGCCACCGGGCGGAGCTCCTCGACCTCCATTCCGACGGCACGGCGAGCGACCGCGAGGGCACCACCAGGCTTCGCCCCGGCGATGGCGGGCTGTTGATGGACCGCCCGCACGAGAACCAAAGCGTGTGCCTCGACCCCCGCGACGGGGTGGCCGCGACCGATATCGCCGGCCGCTACCGTTGCCCGGAACTCGACGCCGAGCTGACCGTCGTAGATGCCGGCGGCGCGCTCTATGGCAGTTTCTCGGGATTCCTCGGCCAGGGGCGCATGGAGCTGCTCGACCCGGTCGGCCCGGATCTCTGGGCGCTGCCTTGTCCGCGGGCGCTCGATCACACCCCGCCCGGCGACTGGACGCTGGAATTCCGGCGCGACGGAGCGGGTAAAATCGCCCACGCCGAGATCGGCTGCTGGCTGGCCCGCCGCCTGCCCTACGCGCGGGTCGATTGACGGGCGGCAGCGCGTATCATCAGCCTCTTGCGCCAGAACGCCGAGATCGTGCCGCCGCCGGCACGCGGGGAGCCGAGCGCCGCCGGGGACCGGCGCGGTAACGGCCTCTCTCGATAGGCAGACGGGCGGAGCCAATAAAGATTTGAAC
>JBGPOZ010000293.1:0-4502 GCA_041488295.1 Allostellaceae bacterium | reverse complement strand
GCCCCTTGCCGCGCTGATGCACGAAATGGATGCCCAGACCGTCGATCGTCGTCCGGTACTGCGGCAGCCGGTTGAGCGCCGCCTCCTCGTCCCGCCAGCGATAGACGTTCCGCCAGTAGCCGGCGAGCGCCTTCATGTAGGTGAGATTGGTCCCGGTCTCCCACTTCGCATCGTCGATCTCGTCGGGCCAGCGCGCCGCATCCAGCCGGCGCGCCAAATCCTCGAGCACCGTCTCCGCCACGTCGATCTTGAATGTCTCGATGGACATGTGAACTCCCTTCGCTCCTTGCGGCACGGATCACCCAGCGATAGCGTGATCCGATGCGCTCAATCCAGCTTCTTGTTGTCCTTCTCGTGATCGCGGCCGGCGTCGTTTACATGAAGTACGGCACGGTCGAGCCGTGCGGGATTTTGAGAGAGAAGCTACGTCGGCAGGCCGTCGCCGAAGGCGGGAATTTCGGTGGCTTTCTGGCGACCGTCACGCCCGACAGTGTGATCAACGGCATGATCTCAGCGCAATACAACAGGCCCGTCACTCCGGAGCTGTGTATCGGCATCTTGATCGGCAGCGAGCGCCCGCCTGGCGCAGGGCGCCCGCAGAGCAATACGGGCGGAGGAGGTGGCTTGAGCCAATAACCCGGCATCGGGGCATTTCCCTTTCGCTCATCGGCCCGAGAAACGCGGAAATGTCGACTGGAACCCGCTGCCGGAAAGTCGCAAGATGCGCCGGCGACCTTCGCCGTCGGAAGGAGGAAGGAGATGTTGCTGACGCCTGCGCAGATCGAGCGCTTCCATCGGGACGGCTTCCTCGTCTTGCCGAACCTCTTCTCGGCGACGGAGATCGCAATCCTCCGCACAGCATTGCCCCAGCTTTATGGCGAGGAGAATCCCGCGAACATCTGCGAGAAGAAGAGCGGCGAGGTGCGCACTGCGATGGGGCTGCACCTGCGCCACGACAGCTTCGCCAAGCTCGTGCGGCATCCACGGCTCATCGAGCCGGCATTCCAGCTCCTCGGCGAGCGCCTCTACGTTCAGCAGGTCAAAGTCAATACCAAGGCCGCGTTCGAGGGCGAGATCTGGCAATGGCACTACGACTTCGCCACGCACCACGCCGAGGACGGCGTGCCGGAGCCGCTCGCCCTCAATCTCCATGTCTTCCTGGATGACGTCGTCGAGTTCAACGGTCCGCTCTATTTTATCCCGGGATCGCACAAGCGCGGCCCGGTGCCGGCGCGGCTCGACGTCGAGACGACGAGCTATCCGCTCTGGGTCGTCGATCGCAAGACGGTGGCCGCTCTCGTCGCCGAGAGCGGCGGGTTGTTCTCGGCGACCGGCGCTGCCGGCACGGCGCTGATCTTCGGCGATTGTCTCGTCCATGCCTCGCCGCCCAATCTCTCGCCGTGGGATCGCGGCATCTTCTCGGTCATCGTGAACCCGATCGCCAATGCCTACACCAGAACTCAGCGCCCCGACTACAAGCACCACCACGACCTGACGCCGATCGTCCCGCTCGGCGATGATTGTCTCGTCACGACACCGGCCGTGGCGGCGCAATAGCGCATCACCCGCGACGGTCGCGCCGGCGATAGAGCAATGGCTCGCGCGTCCGGGGAACGTTGCGGCACTCGGCGAATCGCACCGTGGCGCGCCTCTTCGCAAGGCCCAAAAGATGCCGTTGAGGACCCGCCTGACAGGGTTGCGCCTCTGCGCCCTCGCGTGAAGCAGTCTAATGCTAAGATCGCCTGAGGCAATGCGCCAGGAGCTGCGCCCGATGATTACCGCAATCGTCCAATATCTCCTGCCGTCGAATATCGACCTCAAGGCCTGCGCCGAGCATTTCCGCAAGATCGCGCCGGGCTTTCGGACGGTGCCGGGGCTCATCCGCAAGCAATTCATTTATGCCGAGGATGGCTGGGCCGGCGGCGTCTATCTATGGAAGACGCGCGCCGACGCCGAGGCGTTCTATTCGGGGCCGTGGCTCGCCGGCATCCGCGAGCGCTACGGCATGGACCCGCAGATCACGTATTTCCACACCGCTTGCGTGACCGACAACTTGGCCGAGGCGGTGCTGCTCCCCCACGCCGAGTCTGTGCCCTAGGTCAATCGATCCCAACGGCGCGCGGCGACGAAAGCGCCTATTGAGCGCCAGCTAACAGCCGCTCACAAACTTGCTCCATCGGCTTGGTTTGTGACGCCGATGCACGCCTCTCATTCGAGGCTCGCGCCAGCTCCCTATCATCGCTTCAAAATCGCGAGATGCCGCCTGCCAGCCGTCCCAAAAGTCGCGAACGAGAGGGCCTTGCAAAAAAAGTCTTGCCGATAGCTTGCATCGTGCCTGTCTGCGTATGTGCCTCCTGAAAATAAACTTCGTTCAAATGCCTGTGCTGGAATATTCTCTAACTAGCTGATATTATTGGTGCCCCCGGGGAGACTCGAACTCCCACACCGTTACCGGCAACAGATTTTGAGTCTGCCGCGTCTACCATTCCGCCACAGGGGCTGCTCCGAAGCGGCGCTCACTATAACGAGGGCGTGCCTGTGGTCAACGCCGAGGCAAACGCGCCTGCGACGGTCATGCGGCTTGCCGGAGCGGCGGGCTTGCGGCTAGATCGGCGCCCCACCCTGCCCTGACGCACCACGCCCGGAACTTGCGCATGCTGAAGCGTCTTTATGATTGGACGATCGACCTCGCCGCCAGCCGGCATGCCGTGGCCGCGCTCGCCGCCATCGCCTTCGTCGAGAGCTCGTTCTTTCCGCTGCCGCCCGACATTCTCCTCATTCCGATGGCGATGGCCCGGCCCAAGCGCGCCTTTTGGCTGGCGACGATAGCGACGACGGCATCCGTCGCGGGCGGCTTTCTCGGCTATGCCATCGGCTATTACCTGTTCGATGCGATCGGCCGCCCGGTGCTCGAATTCTACGGCGCGATGAACCGCTACGACGCGCTGAAGCAGGCCTTCGACGAGTGGGGCGCCTGGATCATCATCATCAAGGGGATGACGCCCATCCCCTACAAGCTCGTCACGATCGCGAGCGGCGTTGCGCATTTCGATCTCGCCACCTTCGCCATTGCTTCGCTGATCTCGCGCTCGCTGCGCTTTTTTCTGCTGGCCGCTCTTCTCTATTTCTTCGGCGAGAGGGTGCGCGATTTCATCGAGCGGCGCCTCATGCTGGTCACGACCATTTTTGCCGCCGGGCTGGTTGGCGGCTTCTTCGTCTTGCGCTATCTCTAGCATGATGATCACGCATGACGACCGACAGCCCTCTCCGCGCTTTCTGACGGCGCTGTTGCTCCTCGCCAGCGGCACGGTCGTCGGCATCGCCCTCCTCTTCCAATATGGCGGCGGCCTCGCGCCGTGCGAGCTCTGCCTCTACGAGCGCTGGCCCTATTACGCGGCGGTCACGGTGGCGGTGATCGGCATCCTCAGCGGCAGCAACGCGGCGATGCGGGCGGTGCTCGGTTTCGGCACGCTGCTCTTTCTCGCGGGGGCGGCGCTCTCCTTCTACCATGTCGGCGTCGAGCATCACTGGTTTCAGGGGCCGACCGCATGCACCGGCGGCGGGGCCGGCGCGGATTCGATCGAGGCGTTGAAGGTGCAGCTCCTCGGCCGCCAGCCGGTCAATTGCGATGAACCGGCTTGGACCCTTTTCGGCGTCTCGCTCGCCGGCCTCAACCTTCTTGCTTCGGTCTTCCTCGCCGCCTTCTGCATTGCAGCGCTGCGGCGGCTCGGCCGCCGGCGCCGGCGTCGCTCGGCGTGAGCGCAGGCCGCGCCCACCCCCTGCCGGGCGACCCGCGGCCCGCGGATCAGGTCGCCCGCATGCTGCGCGTCGACCATGCCGGCGAATACGGCGCCAAGCGCATCTATGAGGGGCAGCTCGCGGTGCTGGGGCGGAGCCGCTCCGCGGCGGCGATCCGCCGCATGGCCGAGCAGGAAAAGCGCCACCTCGCCGTCTTCGACCGCCTCGTCGCCGAGCGCCATGTCCGCCCGACATTGCTGTCGCCGCTCTGGCACGCCGCCGGCTTCGCGCTCGGCGCCGCGACGGCGCTGCTCGGCGAGCGCGCGGCCATGGCCTGCACGGTCGCGGTCGAGGAGGTGATCGACGCGCATTATACGCGCCAAGTCGAAATGTTGGGCACGAGCGAGCCCGAGCTTCGCGCGACGATCGAGGAATTCCGCGAGGACGAGCTCGATCACCGCGCCGTTGCCTTGGCGCATGGCGCCGAGGAGATGCTGGGCTACGACCTTCTCAGCGCCGCGATCAAGACGGGATCGCGCCTCGCCATCTGGCTGTCCGAGCGGATCTGACCGAGCGGCGCTGCCTCACCCTCGCAGCCGCGCGTTTCCTGCGTCGTAAAGCGGTTCGCGCATGATCGTGGCGCGGCGACGGACGCCGAAAATCTCGATTTCGAGGATGCGGCCAACGATCGCAAGATCGGCACGCACATAGGCAAGCGCGATCGATTTCCCGAGGCGATGGCCGAAGCCGCCGGATGTCACGAG
>JBGPOZ010000292.1:0-4524 GCA_041488295.1 Allostellaceae bacterium | reverse complement strand
TAAGCTCGGGCAACGAGGCTCGAGGCGATCGGGTGCTGCGTGCTGGAGCCGGCGCCGCCGAGGATGAGCGCTGCCGCGAGGAGCGGAAATCCCGCGCTCGCGCCGGCGAGGAGATAAGCGCCGCCGGCGATCGCCGTCCCGGCGGCGAGAACGATCGGGCCGCCGAAGCGCTTGGCGAGCGCGCTCGCGGGGACCTGCAGCCCCGCCATGGCGCCGGTATAAAGCGCCCGCAACGCGCCGATCGCCGCGTAGCCGAGCGCGAACTCCGCCTGCCAGAGCGGCAGCAGCACGTAGAGGAGGTCGGTGTAGCCGTCATGCAGCGCATGGGCGCCGCACGCCACCGCCAGGACTTCGCGCGGCCGGTTCAGCGGTTGGGCGCTCTTCCGATCGTCGCTTTCGACTGCCGCCGTCATGGCACCCCGCACCGTTCCGCGCTCGAAGCGTTATCTTGTGACCGTTTGATGACGGCGGCAACCTACGGCTACGCATTGACGCCATGAGCCGAGGGCGGGACGATGGCTAGGCCGCGGCTCCCGGCAGCCTCGCCTTCAGCCGCGGCGCCGCGAAATCGAGGAAGGCGCGCAGCTTCAGCGGCAACATCCGCTCGCCCGTATAGACGAGGCTGACAGGCGAGGGTCCGGGCTCGAATTCCTCGAGGACGACGGCGAGCGCGCCATCGCGCAGGGCGCTCGCGATCTGATAGGAGAGCACACGCGTCACGCCGACGCCCGCCGCCGCCGCGTCGATCGCGGCTTCGGCCGTGTTGACGACGAGCCGCGAATGGATCCGGACGCTGTGAGGGGATTTCGCCGTCCCGAACGACCAGGCTGTCGGCGACATCAGCCCCTCGAACGTGACGCAATCATGCATGGCGAGGTCGCCGGGGTCTTTCGGCGTGCCGCGCGCCGCGAAATAGGCGGGGCTCCCGCACACGACCCGGCGGATCGCGCCGATCCGGGTCGCAACGAGGCTGCTGTCGGGAAGGTCGCCGATCCGCACCGCGAGATCGACATGGTCTTCGAGGAGATTGATGATGCGGTCGGCCAGCAGGAATCGGATGTCGATTTCCGGATAGGCCCGCAGGAACTCCATCGCGATCGGCAGGACGTGCAGACGACCGAAGACGATCGGCGCGCTGATGATGAGATCGCCGCGCGGCGCGCGGTATTCGCCAGACGCCGCCCGCTCGGCCTCGCCGACGTCTTCGAGAATGCGCTTGCAGGCAGAGAGGTAGGACCGTCCTGCGTCGGTCAGCGTCAGTTGCCGGCTCGAGCGGTTGAGAAGCCGGGTCTTGAGGTGCGCCTCGAGCTCCGAAACCTTGCGGCTGACGGTCGCGAGCGGCGTCCCGAGGCGGCGCGAAGCGGCGGAGAGACTGCCCGCTTCGATCGCGGCCACCAGGATCGACATGGCGTCAAGTCGGTCCATTCATATTTCCGAAATTTGGAAGGATGGTTCACAGATATACAGGATTTCCAATTTTTTGGAAAGAGATAGCCTCCACACATCGGCCATCCCGGCCCGAGCCTCCGGAAGGAAACCCTCATGTCCCGCATCCCGACCCCCGCCACGATCGAGGCCGCTCCCGCCGCCGCGCGGCCGTTCCTCGAAGCCGTCAAACAGCAATTCGGCATCGTGCCGAACCTCTTCCGCCTCGTCGCCAACAGCCCCGCATCGCTCGAGGGCTATCTCGGCCTGTTCGGCGCGCTGAGCAAGGGCGCGCTGCCCGCTCAGACGCGTGAGCGCATCGCCCTCGCCGTCGCCGAGATCAATGGCTGCGACTATTGCCTGTCGGCGCACACCTATCTCGGCAAGAACCTCGCCAAGCTCGACGATGCCGAGATCACCGCCAACCGCAACGGCGCCTCCAACGACCCCAAGGCCGATGCCGCCGTCCGTTTCGCCGCCAAGGTCACCCGCGCGCGCGGCCATGTGAGCGAAGAGGATCTCCGCGCCGTCAAATTGGCCGGTTATGACGACGCGCAGGTGATCGAGATCGTGCTCCACGTCGCGCTCAACACCTGGACGAACTACATCAACGAGGTCGCCAAGACCGACATCGACTTCCCGGTCGTCAACGCCCAAAAAGCTGCCTAGCCGAGGATTTGCACGACAGGCACCGCCGGCGATACATTTCGCGTCGTCGGCGGAGCTTCTCCGCAACCGCAATTCGAGGACGAGATCGATGAGCCGCCCGCCGCTTCCTCCCTTCACCGCCGAGACCGCCGCGCAGAAGGCACGGATGGCCGAGGATGCGTGGAATACGCGCGATCCGGCGCGGGTCGCGCTCGCCTATACGACCGACAGCCATTGGCGCAACCGCGCGGAGTTCATCGAGGGCCGCGCGGCGATCGAGGCGTTCCTGACGCGCAAATGGAACCGCGAGCTCGATTACCGTCTCATCAAGGAGGTGTGGGCTTTCCGCGAGAACCGCGTCGCCGTGCGCTTTGCCTATGAATGGCACGATGACAGCGGTCACTGGTTCCGCAGCTACGGCAACGAGAATTGGGAGTTCGACGAGCACGGGCTGATGCGTCTGCGCATCGCCAGCATCAACGATGCGCCCATCAAGGAGAGCGACCGCCGATACCACTGGCCGCTCGGCCGCCGCCCCGACGATCATCCCTCCTTGAGCGATCTCGGCCTCTGACGAGACGCCCGCCAGCCGGAGCCTTCGCTATGACGCGATAGAACGCTTTGCGGCGACGTCGGCCAATAACTCGATGACCGAGCGCGCCTGCCGCTCGCGGCTGTGACGCGGCGCCGCGGCGAGGCTTGACGCGGCCAATCTCGCCCGCAGCGCGCCATCCGCGGCGAGCGTCTCGACGGCGGCGGCGAGCGCCTGCGGGTCGCCGGACGGGACCCAGAGCCCGGCGCCGGTCTCGGCGATGATCGCGCTCGCTTCGCCCGGCGGCGACACGAGAAGGATGGGGAGACCCATCGCCATCGCCTCGAAGATCTTCGACGGGATGACTTCGGCGAAGGCCGGCGCGTCTTTCAGATGGACGAGCGCCACGTCGCACAGCGACCAGATTTGCGCGATCGCCTCTTTCGGCTGCATCGGCTGAAAGACGACATTGTCGAGACCGCGACGCTGCGCTTCGGCAATCAGCATGTCGCGCTCGGCGCCGGCGCCGACCAGGAGAAATCGCAGATCGCGCTTGTCGCGCAGCCTCTCGGCGGCGTCGAGAACGCGGCCAAGATCATGGGCCATCCCGTGCGTCCCGAGATACCCCACGACGAATTTGCCGGTGAGGCCCCAGGCCGTGGCGAGCGCGGCATCGCGCGGACGCGGCGCATAGCGCGGCAGGTCGACACCGTTGCGGATGACCCTAATCTTTTCCGCGTCAATGCCACGGCCGACGAGATCGTCCTTGAAAGCTTGCGTCAGGGCGATGACGGCGCGCGCATGGCGGTAGAGGAACAGCTCGAGGCGCTCGATCGCCGCGAGCGCCGCGCCCTTGCGCATTGCGCCGACGGCAAGAATCGAGCGCGGCCAGAGATCGCCCAATTCGAAGACGAAGGGGATGCGCCGGGTCGCGCCGAGCGCCCAGCCGGCGACGGCCGTGAAGAATTGCGGCGAGGTCGCGACGACGATTTCGGGCCGGCGCTCGAAGAGCCCGGCCAGATATCCGCTCGCCATGAAGCTGAGGAAGTCGCAGGTCCGCAACAAGACACCTTCATTCTTCGCGATGAAGGTCTTGACCCGGACCACCGTGACGCCATCGATCCGCTCGCGGTGATGCCAGCGGTTGCGGTAGCCGGGGAAGAGCTTGCCTTGCGGAAAATTGGGAGCAGAGGTGACGATCGTGACCTCGTGGCCCCAGCGCGCCCAATAGACGGCGCGCTCATAGACCCGCGTTGCCGCGGCGTTGGTTTCCGGTGGAAAATTCTCGGTGAGGAAAAGGATGCGCATATGCGGCGAAGGTTACGCCGCTTGCTGTTGTGCATGCCAGAGGTCGAGGACAAGAAGCGACCAGATCTTGAGGGCGTGATCGCGTGTGCCGCGACGATGCTCGGCAAGGAGACGTTCGACCGATTTCCAGGCGATGCCGAGCGGCGTCATGCGTTCGGGCCTCAAATGATCGGCGACGAGCGGCGCCAGATCGCGATGCAGCCACACGCCCATCGGCGGGTTGAAGCCGCGCTTGCGACGCTCGACGATGTCCCTAGGCAAGAGCCGAGCCGCGACCGCCTTGAGGAGTGTCTTCTGGCCGCGCGCGAAGCGCAGCGCCGGCGACAATCTCGCCACGGCTTCGACGAGGCGGTGGTCGAGAAGCGGGAGGCGCAGCTCCAGCGCATGCGCCATGCTCATCGCATCGCCATATGCCAGGAGATTGCCCGGTAGGAAGGAGAGAAGATCCGTCTGCTGCATCGCATCGAGCGGATCGTGCGAAGGCGCGGCGCGGTAGAGTTCGGCGATCGGGCTCGCGGGCTCCTCGGCCTCGCCGAGCAGCGCCTGACGTTCCGCCGGTGTGAAATACTCGACCCAGAAGGCGTACATCTCGGCATCGGGCAGGTTTGCGC
>JBGPOZ010000291.1:0-4613 GCA_041488295.1 Allostellaceae bacterium | reverse complement strand
TCGAGTTTCCGCGGTCGAAACCTGCTGGTCGGATTCATCGTCTCGCCGCTGATCGCGCCGGCCATCATTGTCGCGATCGGGATCTATTTCTTCTATGCGCGCCTGGGACTGGTGGGCAATCCCTTCGCTCTCGTCATCGCGCACACCTCGCTCGCCGTGCCCTTTGTCTTCATCAACGTGTCGGCGACGTTGCACGGCTTCGACGAGCGCCTGGAGCATGCCGCGATGAATCTCGGCGCGACGCCCTGGCGCACGTTCTGGCAGGTGACGTTTCCCATCATCCGCCCCGGAATCCTCGCGGGTGCGCTGTTCGCGTTCATCAGCTCCTTCGACGAGCTCGTCGTCGCGCTCTTCATCTCAGGCGGCACGGCGGTGACCTTGCCGCGCAAGATGTGGGAGAGCATCCGGTTCGAGATCGACCCCACCATCGCCGCGGTATCGACGATCCTCATCGTGCTCACGGGGGCATTGTTCCTCAGCGCCGAGCTCCTGAGACAGCGCTCCGAGCGGCTGCGCTCGGCGACCCCGCTGCCCGATCTGCGGCGAAGGGAGGCTTTGCTCGGCGACGCGCCTGTGATCTGATGCGGCGAGGTGGTCGGCGGCCCGGTCGCGGCGATCCCCGGGGATCGCGCGGGAGTTTGGAGAGTCGGCAAGAAACCTGAGGAGGACAGCCCGAATGCGCAACGATCGCAAGCTTCTCGATTTCCTCTTTTCGCTGTCGCAGCAATCGCCCCATGCGGCCGACTACACGCGCCGCCACGTCATGCGCCTCACGGCGCAGCTCGGGCTCGGCGCAGGCGCCGCGGTGGCACTCGGCAAAATGCTCGGGCCACGCCTGGCGCTCGCCGCGGACGCCCCCGCCCTGCCGGAGATCACCGCGATCCCAGAGGGTCTCAAGGGCAGCGGCGTCGTCCGAGTTTGCTCCTATGGCGGCGCTTTTCAGGATGCGCAGCGCAAGGCGTATTTCGAGCCCTTCGAGCGCCTTTCCGGCATCAAGGTCGTCGAATCCCAAGGGCCCGACCCGGTCAAGGTCAAGGCCATGGTCGACACCAAGAACATCGAATACGACGTCGGCGAATTCGACCGTGCCAGCGTCATCAATCTGCAAAAGAAGGGCGATTATTGGGAGGAGATCGATTACAGCCTGGTCGACGTCGCCAACATCGACGAGGCGTTTCGCTACAAATACGCGCTCGACATGTTGCCCTACGCGCAGACCTACGCCTATCGAACCGACGTCTTCAAGGACGCCAAGCCCGATAGCTGGGCGGATTTCTGGGACACGAAGAAATTTCCGGGGCCGCGCACCATGCCGGCCGGGTCCGGCGGTCTCACGCCGTTTCTCGAGGCAGCGATCCTCGCGACCGGCGTACCGATGGACAAGATCTATCCGATCGACATCGACAAGGCCTATGAGAGCTTGGCGAAGATCAAGCCTGCCGTCGTGAAATGGTGGGAGGCCGGCGCGGTTCCGGCACAGATGCTGAACGACAAGGAAGCGGTGATGGGTGTTGCCTGGAACGGGCGCATCGCTGCGATCCAGGCCAATGGCGCCCCGGTCGAGGTCGGCTGGCGGCAAGGCGCGCTTCGCACCGACGCATGGGCCGTGCCGAAGGGCGCCCCCAATCGCGCCAACGCGATGAAGTTCACCGCCTTCATCACGTTGCCGGTACCGCAGGCGCGGGTCTCCATGCTGATCCCCTACGGCTTCGTCAACAATCTGGCGGCCGAATCCTTGCCGGCGGAACGATTGAAAGTGCTGCCAACCGCGCCCGACATCAAGAAGCAGATGTTCAACTACAGCTCGCAATGGTGGGCCGACAACCGCGACAAGGTCATCGAGAAGTGGGCGACTTGGCTGTTGCAGTAGCAGAAGGGTAGCGCGAGCGGCGGCGCGCTCGTCGCCGCTCGCACATTGCCTGCGGCAGCGAGATTTGGGAGCGTCGGATCGCGATGGCGCTGCATTTCGAGACATCCGAGTTTTTGAGGCGCGTCGATCATGCGCGCGCGGCGTTGCGCCAGGCCGACCTCGCGGCGCTTTTGATCTTCGCGCAAGAGAGCCACTATTACCTGACCGGCTTCGACACCAGCGGCTTCGTCTTCTTCCAATGCGCGGTGCTGACCGCCGACGATCAGCCGATCACGCTTCTGACGCGCCTGCCGGATCGCGAGCAGGCGCGACGCACCTCGATCATCGAGGATATTCGCATCTGGTACGACACGGCGCAGGGGGATCCCTCGGAACAGCTCAAATCAATCCTCGCGGAGAAAGGCCTCCAAGGCAGCCGCATCGGCATCGAGCTCAACACCTTCGGCCTCACCGGCTTCAACCACGACCGGGTTCGTCGGCGCCTCGACGGCTGGTGTGTGCTCGAGGACGTGTCGAACCTCGTCCGCGAGCTCAGAGTGGTCAAGTCGCCGGCGGAGATCGCCTATGTCCGACGGGCGGCTTCGCTCGCCGACGATGCGCTCATCGCCATGCTGGATGCCGCGCGCCCCTGTGCCTTCGAGGGACGGATCGCCGCCGCAGGCTTGTCCGTCATCCTGGAAGGCGGCGGCGATCCGCCGCCCTCCGGGCCGGTGTTGGGTTCGGGAGATCGCGCGCTCCTCGTCCGCGCGGCGACCGGGTTCCGTCATCTCGATCCTGTCGATCAGGTGACGATGGAGTTCGCCGCGAGCTATCGGCACTACTGCGCCTGTCTCATGCGCACGGCCGCGATCGGCAAGGCCGATCCGCGCCAGCGCGCGATGTTCGAGGCGACGCACGATGCGCTCCAGGCGATGACCGAGGCAGCGCGGCCCGATCGCCCGCTCGGCAAAATCGACGACGCGCATCGGCGCGTCTTCGATGCGGCGGGATATGGCGACACGCGCCTTGCCGCATGCGGCTATTCGCTGGGCGCCACGTTCAGGCCGTCCTGGATGGACGTCCCGCCGATGATCTATTCGGGCAACCCGATGCCGGCGCGTCCCGGCATGGTGCTGTTTCTGCATGCGATCCTGGTCGATGCCCCGCACAATCTCGCGATGTCGCTCGGCCACACGATCCTGATCACCGAAACCGGCAGCGAGTGTCTCAGCAGGCTCGTGCCGGAATACTCGGTCCGAATCTGACGCTCAGCGCCGCGGCACCAATGATGGAGGCAATGTCTCATGCCCGAACTTTCTCAGCATAAGAAGTTCGCGTTGCAATGGCTCGACGCGCAGTCGCAGCGGTTTTCCGATTGGCATCTGCAGATTTGGGACTATGCCGAGCCCGCGTGGCGAGAATACAAATCCGCCAAGGCCTATTGCGACCTTCTGCGCGCCGAAGGCTTCGCGGTCGAGGAGGGATCGGGCGGCATGCCGACCGCCTTCGCCGCAAGCTGGGGCAAGGGCCGCCCGGTGCTGGGCAGTTACGCCGAATACGATGCGGTGCCGGGAAACTCGCAGCAGGTCGTGCCGCATCAGGCGCCGCGGGAAGGGCTCCACCCCTGGGCCGCGGGACATACCGATCCGCACTCCGCCCTCGGCACCACCGCCCTTGCCGGCGTGCTCGCGGCGAAGGCGACCATGGAAAAGTTCGGCATCAAGGGCACCTTGAAGTTCTTCGGCGAGCCCGCGGAAAAAGTGTGCGGCTCGAAACCGGTGCATGCGGCGAAGGGATATTTCGACGACGCCGACGCCTTCATCTCGTATCACCCGCACTTCACCAACACCGCGATCTGGGACACGCAATGCGGCTCATATTGGAGCGCCGTCTTCACCTTCGAAGCGCTCGAGCCCGAGAAATGGATCGACAAGAGCCTCGTGCCGACCAAGCACAGCGCGCACACCGCCGCGCGGTGCCCCGGCGCGATCGATGCGCTCTGCCTCATGTACACGATGACCAAGTACACCAAGGAAGCGATGTTCCCGCACACGGGCACATGGACCTTGAACGAGTTCGTCATGGTTGCGGGCGATGCGACCTCCGACAATTTGCCGCCGCGCCTCAGCCAGATCCAATATTCCTGGCGCTCGCCGGTGCTCGGCATCCAGCAGCAGATCTACAACGTGCTCGCCAACAACGCTTGCCATGCCGCGGCGACGACCGGTTGCCGTGCCTCCGTCCGCTGGGTGACGAAGACGCGGGTTGGGCTCACCAACCACGCGATGGCCGCTCTCGCCTTCAAGAACATGACGCTGGTCGGAGCGCCGAAATTCGGCGAGGCGGCGCGCGAATTCGGCCGCAAGATCCAAGCCAATCTTGGCATCGAACCGATGGACAATCCGTTCGTCGCCGATGCCGAGCGGCTGATGCCGCCGCAGGAATATGAGACTTATTTGCGGCGCGCTCTGCCGGAATGGCAGCTCAACTACACCTCGGACGACTATGTCGATTATACCTGGCACGCGCCGACGGTGCGGCTCCTGACGATGCGTCCGCGGCTGCGGCCGCCGAGCGAAAGCTACGAATATCCGGCCTGGGTGAACAATGCCCTGGGCGGCCTGCCGGCGGCGATCGATCCAGGCATCTTTCTGGGCGCCAAGACGATCGCGGCGACCTTGATCGATTTGCTGACAGACCCGGACGCGCTGCGGCAGGCGCAGGACGAATTCAACGAGCGAACCGGCGGCGGCGTCGGCGGCAC
>JBGPOZ010000290.1:0-4621 GCA_041488295.1 Allostellaceae bacterium | reverse complement strand
GACTATGTCGATTATACCTGGCACGCGCCGACGGTGCGGCTCCTGACGATGCGTCCGCGGTTGCGGCCGCCGAGCGAAAGCTACGAATATCCGGCCTGGGTGAACAATGCCCTGGGCGGCCTGCCGGCGGCGATCGACCCGGGCATCTTTCTGGCGCCAAGACGATCGTGGCGACCTTGATCGATTTGCTGACCGACAGGGACGCCCTGTCCGCGGCGCAGGAGGAGTTCAAAGAGCGAACCGGCGGCGGCGTCGGCGGCACGAAATGGGTGGCGCCGCTCCTGCCGCGCGATTTCGCGGCGCCGGTCGATCTGCGTTGGCCCGAATACGTCGAGACCGTACGCGGTCGGGAGTGGTGGATTCCGACGCCGGCATCGGGTTCCGGCGCGGGTGAACCGCTGACGAGTAGCTGAATCGCCGGCTGGCGCGCTGCACGATTCTCGACTTCGCTCCGCCTCCCGCCACCGGGGTTCTCGCGCATGTCGTTGATACCGGCGATTTCGGATTGGGGCGTTGCAGCGCGCGCGATCCACGTTGTCGCGGTCGTCGTGTGGATCGGCGGCGTATGGATGGTGACGACTGTTTTCATGCCGCAGCTGCGCGATCGGTTGCCGGCGGAATGGCTGGACGAATTCGAGGCCATCGAGGCGCGGTTCGCGCCGCAAGGGCGGGTCGCAACGCTCCTCGTCGGCTTGAGCGGCTTCTATATGCTCTATCAATACGATCTTTGGGACCGGTTTCTCTCGGGCGCGTTCTGGTGGATGCACCTCATGGTCGCGGTTTGGCTGATCTTCACCGCGGTCCTCTTTCTTGGCGAGCCGCTGCTGCTTCGCCGCTGGATCCACAAGCAAGGACGAGCGGCGCCACGAGCCACCCTCGGCCTCATGCTGTGGCTGCACCGCGTCCTGGTCGGCGCGAGCTTGCTCGCGATCCTCTGCGCCGTCGCCGGTAGTCACGGCTGGTTCTAGCCGGGATCGCCAGGCAAGGATGGGCGGCTCCAGTCTCTCCTCTGCCCGGTGCGCGCCATTCGCATTATGCTGTCGATCATTTCGCGCCGGTGCACCGAATGCCTTCCACCCCTTCGCCCACCAGTGTCCTCTTGCTGCTCGGCTTGTCGCTCTTCTTCGGCCTCGCCTTCGAAGACTTCCATCGAGCGGACGGGAAAAGGCCGCCGGGTGGCATCCGCACATTTCCGCTGCTGGCGCTGGCGGGCGGCATGCTCACCCTCATCGATCCCGACCGTCTGCTGCCCTTCAGCGCCGGGCTCCTCGTGCTTGGCGCCTGGCTTTACGGCTATTACCGCGTTCATCTCAAGGAACGTGACGCCGACGGAGCGGTGGATGCCGAGCTCGTCGTGCCCGTCTGCAATGCGCTCGCCTACCTGCTCGGCCCGGTCGTGCTCCGCGAACCTTACTGGGTCGCGGTCGGCGTCACCGTCGCCGCGGTGCTGCTGCTGACGGCGCGCGAACATCTGCATAGCTTCGCGCGCCAGATCGACCTCACGGAAATCGTCACCGCGGGCAAATTCCTGATCTTGACCGGGATCGTCCTGCCGCTGCTGCCCAACGAGCCCGTCATCCCCTTGACGACCGTCACGCCCTATCAAGTGTGGTTGGCATTGCTTGCCGTTTGCACGCTCTCCTATACGAGTTACTTATTCCAGCGCTATGTCGCCCCACCCGAAAGCAGCTTGTGGGTCGCAATTCTGGGCGGACTCTACTCATCGACCGCAACGACCGTCGTCTTGGCGCGGCGCGCCGGCGCCGATCCCCTCTTCAAACCGGTAGCGCAAACGGCGATCATCCTCGCCACGGCGGTGATGTATCTGCGCATTCTCGTGATTGTCGCCTTCTTCAATCTTCCCCTCGCGCTCGGCCTCGCCCCACCGCTCTTCGCGCTGTCATTCATCGCGCTGTTGCTTGCAGCGCTGCAACATCGACGCGCCGGAAGCGAAGTGTCAGGCAAAGGCGTTGCGTTGCCGCGCAATCCCCTGGAGCTTTCGACGGCCGCGGCCTTCGCCGCGCTCTTCGTCGTTATCTCGATCGCCACTAGCCTTGCGAAAACCCGCTTCGGCGACACGGGCGTCGAGACGCTTGCCGCCATCGTCGGCATCACCGACATCGACCCGTTCGTCCTCAATCTCGCAGCGGGAAGCGGAACTCCGGTGTCGGTCGGCGTCGCCGCCTCTGCCATTCTGATCGCGAGCGCCTCGAACAATCTGTTGAAAGCCGCCTATGCCATCACCTTCGCCGGCCGCCGCGGCAGCCTGCCCGGCAGCGCGGCATTGGTTCTCTTGGCGGCGAGCGCCGTGGGCGCCGCGATTTGGACCGCGCACTTTTGAATGGGTCGCCTGATCGAGGCACATGGCGCAGCCTCACCGTCACGGCAATCATCTTGGGAAATCAGCCCGTCGCCTTGGATCGCGCTGCCGCGCGCTGGCGCAGGAAGTCGAGCAAATCGGCGTTCGGGCAGAAATCGTGGTAGCCGTCCTTGCGTCCGGTGTGCAGCCAGCCGCGACAGCGCCCATGCTCATCGCAGAGCGAGCAGGTGCGCTCCATCTCGCGGTGGATGTTTGAATCCCTGCTGTACTCCTTCTCGAGGCCCAAGCGTCCCAACATGGCGCGGAACAGCCGTGCCGCCTCCGGGTGGCCCTTGATCAGCGGCTCGACATCGCCGCGCGTAAGGCCGACATCCGCGAGGATGGTATCGAGCTCACCATTCATCGCGCAGTCGGCAAGCTCCCGCCGCAGCGCGCGCCGTTGCCGCGCATCAGCGATGGCAACCTTCGCCCGGTTGGCCAGTCGCGACAACATGCCGCCGATACCGTCATGCGCAACGTCGTCAGTTTCGAGATCGTTCCTCATCGCGCGAACTCCCATCTCGACGACCACACAGGGGACCGAGCCATTGCGGCGGTCCGATAGGCTGATGGAACAGGATCGCGCGGATCCGAGCGGCATGCCTTGACCCAGATCAAGGAGCGGCTCAATGCGAAAATCTCGGCGTACGATCCGGAGCGAGACCTACCCGCGCGGCGTCCCGTCCTCCTCCAAGGTCTCCTCGATCACTTGCTTCGGCCAATCTTTGATCCAGCTCAATGACTCCGCCGCTATCGGCAGGCAGCCTTGCCTCATCAACTGCGGAGAGAACCCATGGCCATTCGAACCATTCTCGCCTGCGCGAGCGGCGGCACGGCCAGCGACGGAACGGTCGAGGTCGCTTGCCGGCTCGCACAGCGTTTCAAGGCGCATATCGAGGGCTTCCACGTTCGCCCCGATCCGCGAGAATTGCTCATGTATGCGGGCGACGCCTTCGGCATGTCGGTCACGGGCGACTGGATCGAGCAGTTCACCGCCGAGGCCGCGGCGATGGCGTCCAAGACCAAGGCCGCCTTCACGGCGGTCGTCGCCCGTCAGGGCCTCGCGATGGCCGACACACCGCCCAAGACCGGGGCTTCGGCGAGCTGGCGAGACGAGACGGGTTATGCTCCGCTCCTGGTATCGCGCCGGGCGCGGTTCTTCGATCTTGCCGTTCTCGGCCGTTCGGACCGGGTCGCCGAGGAGCCGCACACCGACACGGTCGAGGAGACCCTCATCCATTCCGGCCGTCCCGTGCTGCTGGCGCCGGCGCAAGCACCTGCCACCTTGGGCGACACCATCGCCTTCGGCTGGAACGGGTCGGCCGCGGCGGTGCGGACGCTCACCGCCGCGCTGCCGCTGCTCGCCGCGGCGCGCGCCGTTTTTGTGATCACCGTCGGGGACGAGCATGAAGAGAGCGCCGCCGCGGTGGCGGAGTATCTGGGCTGGCAAGGCATCGCCGCGCAGCGCCGCCACGCCGCGTCAATTCCCCGCGTCGGGGCGGGCGAGCAGCTGCTCGCGACGGCGCGGGACGTCGAAGCGGACCTGCTGGTCATGGGCGGCTACGGCCATACGCCGTGGCGCGAGATGCTGTTCGGCGGCGCTACCCGCGAAGTGGTCGGGACGAGCCTGTTGCCGCTCCTCTTGTCGCACTGAGCGAGGTCGCGGCGGTCCGGTCGCATCTGACGTCGGCGCCGTTCTATCCGGCGTGGCGCGGCGTAGTCGCCTCTCGCCATCGATAGGAACCGCGAGAATGGAGCGGCGGACAATGCCCGCCGCTCCTAACATTGGCTCAGCTTGCCTTGACCGTGATCTTCTTCTGCTGCTTCTGCGCTTCCGTCGTTTTCGGCAGCGTCATGGTCAGCACGCCTTTGGAGAATTCGGCCGCGATCTTGTCTCGATCCACCCCATCGGGCAGATAGAAGCTGCGTTGAAACATGCCGTATGTGCGCTCCGAGATGTAGCGGTTATTCTCCTTCTCCTCGGTTTCCTGGCGCTTCTCGCCCTTGAGGACGAGCATGTCGCCGGTGACCGAGACATCGATGTCCTTCTCGTCCATGCCCGGCAATTCGGCCGCGATCTTGTAGTTTTTCTCATCCTCGATCACATCGACGGCCGGCGCCGCGAAAGCGAACGCGGTCTCGGGGCGCCAAGGCGGCTCGACATCGAGCATACGCCGCAACGCGGGAAGACCGAAACCGCCGGTGAAGCGGTCGAACAACCGGTCCATGTCGCCGCGGAACGACTGCCAGACATCCGGTGTC
>JBGPOZ010000289.1:0-4648 GCA_041488295.1 Allostellaceae bacterium | reverse complement strand
TCGATCTTCTTCCAGAAGAGGTCGGCCTCGCTCGACAGCCCGAGAGTGCGCAAGCGCGAGGCAAGCTTGGACTGATCGCTGCGCAGTCGGATTTGCACGCCCAAGCACCCCAGCTCGGATGCGCGCGCTTCCGCCGCATCGATGAGAGCTCGTACCGTTTTCGGCGAATTCACCAGATCGGCGACCGTGAACAAGTGAACGGCAAGGATGGCGCCTGCCTGCAAATCCCGATCGAATCGATAGGCAAGAACACCGCAAATGAAACCTGCAGAGTCATGCAAAGCGAGCACCCCCGACCCTATCGGCACTACCCTATCGTTGAAGAACTCGACGAAGCCACTCCAAGAGGCCAAATCCGCACTCGGCCACGTCGCCTGAATCAGCGGAAGTGCCAGCGGAATCTCAGCGCCGGACAAGGGGGCGACATGGAAGGACACGTTCATTCGGAAATCATTATGCCGCTTGGATGCGCCGTCGTTGATCTGGATCAGCCGTCGTCAATCAAAAGGGCACGTCGCGCTAAGGCTGGGGGTGCGTCGTCGGCGATGGGTCGCGTTCTGGTTCTGCAGTAGGCTCTGGTTGCATCGGTTACGCTCCAGCCGCGGTCACACGGCCTGTCATGCGATCTGGGGCTTCATGCGATCGGCGCCCTTGAAAAATCGACGCGCTTCGGCGACGAGCTGTCCGTCGGCCTCATGATGATCGATCCATACGACGGCATGATAATAAGAGGTCAAGACACGCGCCAAGGCTGTGGTTTTCATATCGTCGAGATTTTCAATGTGTCAGCAGAACCGGGAACAAGCTTTTGTTCAGGACTTCGCGCGTCGCGCCGCCGAACAGAAGCTTTCGCCATGGTGGATGGCCGTAGGCGCCCATGACGAGCAGGTCCGCACCGCAATCCCGCGTGGCGGCAAGGATCAGCTCTCCGGTCTCGATGCGCTGTTCCGAAAGCGGCTGGAAGCGGTGGCCTATTGCACGAACTCCATACCATGCGAGTTGCCGCACGAGATCGTCCATTCCCATGTCCCCGAAGCACAGCACATGCGTCTCGCCGGCTTGCTTCAGGAACGGCATCGCTGCGCTCAATGCGCGCGACGCCTCGGGCGTGTCGTTCCACGCCACCGCGACCCTATCGCCGAGCTTGTCGAGCGCGGTCGATGCAGCGACGAGGACCGGCCGGCCCGCGCCGAGGAGCGTGTCTTCGATCGTCGTGCCGGAGCGCTCTCGCACCACCCGCCCCGAACGACCGAGAACCACGAGGTCGAACAGTCGGGCGCGCCGTGCCACCGCGGAAGGGCTGAAACCGATCTCTTCGCGCCAGCTCGCCGAAGCCTCGGTCAGCGTTGCGGGCATCCTATCCGGGAATGGTGCATCGCAAAGCGTCAGGCCATGATGCACGATCGCCGTGTCGAAGGTATTGCGGGCCGCAGCTGCGGCGGCCAACGCCTTGCGCGCCACCGCTTCGGCGAACTTCCCGGCCGACGATGGCGAGATCCCGAGGAAGAACGTGTCGCTCGGGTCGGGCCGCACATGCAGCGCCTCGAGGTGGCTGTTGAACCGACGCGCAAGACGGCACGCGGTATCGAGCACCCCGCGGGAGGCGCTGCCGCCGCCGACAGCCGTCAAGATCGTGCGAATCTGCATTGCTCCCTCGCTGCGCGCCGTTCGCATGACGAATTATGGCAACGCGCCGCTCGCGTGACATTGAGATAGGTCAATGTCGAGAATGCTTGGTTGATCGACCGGATGCGGCTTCCCTCGAGGCTTGCCCCGGAGGGATGCGGGCGCCGCTGCCGCCTAGGGAACGAGCACGGCGGCGCCAAGCAGCTCGCCGCGACGGAGGCGAAGAAGGGCGTCGTTGGCTTGCACGAGCGGAAAGGTCTCGATGGCCGTCTTGACGCCTGCCTTCGGCGCAAGCGCCAGAAACTCCTCCGCGTCGCGTCGCGTCAGATTGGCGACCGACCGGACGACCCGCTCCTCCCAGAGCAGGCGATAGGGAAATGCCGGAATATCGCTCATATGGATGCCGGCGCACACGACGGTCCCGCCCTTGGCAGTCGCGCGAAGCGCGGCAGGCACGAGCGCACCGACCGGAGCGAAGATGAGCGCGGCATCGAGCGGCTCAGGCGGCAGCTCCTCGGAACTGCCGGCCCACACGGCTCCGAGGCCGCGGGCGAAATGCTGCGCGGCGGCGTCGCCCGGTCGGACGAAGGCGTAGACGCGGCGCCCCTCGAAGCGAGCGACCTGGGCGATGATGTGTGCCGCCGCCCCGAAGCCGTAGAGGCCGAGGCGCTCGGCATCTCCCGCCATACGCAACGCGCGATGGCCGATCAAGCCGGCGCACAGCAACGGCGCCGCTTCCGCATCCGAATAAGCGGCCGAAATGGGAAATGCAAAGCGCTGGTCCGCAAGGACCATCTCGGCGTAACCGCCGTCGCGCTGGTAGCCGGTGAATCGCGCCCGATCACAGAGATTCTCGCGGCCATTCCGGCAAAAGGCACAGACGCCGCAGGTCCAGCCGAGCCACGGGACGCCGACCCGGTCGCCGACGCGGAACCGATCGACCGAGCTCCCGACGGCGATGACCGTCCCCACGATCTCATGGCCGGGGACAAGCGGGAGCTTGGGCTCGGGCAATTCCCCGTCGACGACATGAAGATCGGTACGGCACACGGCGCAGGCACGGACCTTGAGCAACACCTCGTCCGCGCCGACCCGCGGCTCCGGGAGCTCCGCCAGGCGCAGCCGCGTCCTCGGCGCATCGAGCACCATCGCTTGCATGGGTCACTCCTCGCATTCGCGGTCCGAGGCTCAGTTCCGCTCGCAACATCAAGCGACCGACATCGTCACGCCATCCGCATCGCGGCGGCAAGACCAACGCCGACCTTCGATGTCGTATCTTCCGCAATCGGCGGCGACAGCTTCGCAGCGATGCCGCTGAGATCGTCCGCCGACATCGTCTCCTTGGCGAGCAGCGCTGCCGCCGCTTCCGAGAGAAGAGTGCGGTTTGCGGTGAGAATCGATACAGCCTTCGCAAACGCCGCTTCGATCAGCTGGCGCACCGCGACGTCGATCGTCGCCGCGGTTTCCTCTCCGTAGCGCCGCGGACGCCAATCGGCTCCGGTCGGCATCCCGAGGGGCGACGTGGTTTCCGGCTCGTAGGAAACCTGACCCAGCTTCGGATCCATGCCGAAGCGCACGACCATGCTTCGGGCGATCTCGGTCGCCTTCGCGAGATCGTCGGCGGCGCCCGTCGAGACATTGTCGAAGACCAAGCTTTCCGCGGCACGGCCACCCAGAAGCACCGTCATTCGGTTCATGAGCTCGGCGCGATCCATCAGGAAGCGATCCTCGATCGGACGCTGGATGGTGTAGCCGAGCGCCGCGATGCCGCGGGGAATGATCGAGACCTTCTGGACGGGATCGACGCCGGGGAGAGCCATCGCGACCATCGCATGGCCCATCTCATGGTGAGCCACCACATTGCGCTCATGCGGATTGAGCAGGCGATTGCGCTTCTCGAGCCCGGCGACGATGCGCTCGATGGCCAGCGTGAAATCCTCCATCGTCACGCTCTCGCCGCCCCTGCGCGTCGCGAGGAGCGCTGCCTCATTGACGAGGTTCGCGAGGTCGGCCCCCGAGAAACCCGGCGTCAGCGCGGCGATATCCTCGACCGGCACGCCGGAGGCGAGCTTGATCTTCTTCAGATGCACCAGCAGAATATCGCAACGCCCCTTCTTATCGGGACGATCGACCAGCACCTGACGGTCGAAACGCCCGGCACGGAGCAGCGCCGAGTCGAGAATCTCCGGCCGATTGGTCGCAGCGAGCAGGACCACGCCGATCGTCGGATCGAAGCCGTCGAGCTCGCTCAGAAGCTGGTTCAGCGTCTGCTCCTTCTCGTCGTGGCCGCCGCCTCCCGGCAGATTGATGCCGCGCGCGCGGCCGAGCGCGTCGAGCTCGTCGATGAACACGATTGCCGGCGCATGCTGCCGTGCCTGATCGAAAAGATCGCGCACGCGCGCCGCGCCGACGCCCACGAACATCTCGACGAATTCGGATCCCGAGATCGAGAAGAAAGGCACTCCGGCCTCGCCGGCGACGGCGCGCGCCAGCAGCGTTTTGCCCGTGCCGGGCGGGCCGACCAGCAACACGCCCTTCGGAATCCGCGCTCCAAGGCGGCCATGGCTTTTGGGATCCTTGAGGAAGGAGACGACCTCCTTGAGCTCGTCCTTGGCTTCATCGACGCCGGCGACATCGGCGAAGGTGACCTTGATGTCCTTCTCGACATAGACCTTGGCCTTGCTCTTGCCGATCGACATCAAGCCGCCGGCGCCCTGGCCCAGGGTCATCGGCCGGATCAGAAACATCCACAACAGCACGAAGCCGATGGTCGGCATGAGCCAACCCAAGACGGCCTGGAGAAGTCCTGGCCCAGCCTCGCCGGAGAACGCCGCGTTGCCCTTGGCCAAGGTCTGCGCAAGCGTTGGCTCGACCCGGTTGGTGACAAAATGCGGTACGTTCTGGTCGGCGGGCTCCTTGTAGGTGCCCGTGATCTGCGTCGGCCCGACGACGAGATCGGTGACCTTGCCCTGGTCGACAAGCTGCTGAAACTCGCTATACGGGATCGTCTTCGTGTGCGTCT
>JBGPOZ010000288.1:0-4743 GCA_041488295.1 Allostellaceae bacterium | reverse complement strand
TAGTCCCGCGCGCTCGGCCACAGCCATGGGCCGAGGAGGAAGCGGAGGCTGCGGTGCGTCCCCTCTGCGGGCGGCGCCATGCCGGAGAGCGCGAGCGCGACCGCGCCGCCGGCGAGGATGTAGACGAGCGTCGCGCTGAGCGCCATGGCGCCGGCGCTCTCGGTCGCGCCGAGGCGGCGCGCGAGGACCGCCGAGACGGCGTATCCGAGGGCCGAGAGGAGCGGAAAGATCGCGGCGGGATCGCCGGTATCGCCGTTGGGGCGGACGATGACGAGCACGGCGGCAAAGCCGATGGCGATCGCCGCCCAGCTTCGCCCGGAAACCCGCTCGCCCAAAAACGGCACGGCGAGGGCGGCAATGAAAAGCGGCGTCGTGAAATAGATCGCGACCGCGTCGGCGAGAGGCATCGCCGCGATGGCCATGTAATAGGCGCCATAGGCGAGGAAGAGGAAAAATCCGCGCAGGGCATGGAGCCCCCAGCGCGAAAAGCTCAACCTTCCGGAGCGCTCGCGGAGCGTTATCAGCAGCAGGACCGGCAGGGCGACGGCGCTGCGCAGGACGACGATCTCGTGGACTGGAAGTGTCGCGCTCAGCCCCTTCACGATGACGTCCTGGACCGAGAAGATCGAGACGCCGGCAGCGACGCTCAGCATCCCGAGAACCGACCGCTTCATGGTCATCGCGCTCCGCCGGGACCGGGTGGCAACCCTAACAGGGAAGGGCCGCGATCCTGTAGCGCCGCGCGGACATGCCGGTCATGCGCGGCAGCCTTCGGCGGCGCAAAAGCGCTTCGCACTTGCAAAATCACGAGGCGGGATGGTCTCTTGTCGGCTTGGGATTCGCCAGTACCATGACGCCCGGATTGCAGATGCCGCTTTCGCTCTACAACACGATGACCCGCCGCAAGGAGGAATTCCGGCCGATCGATCCCGGCAATGTCCGTATGTATGTGTGCGGCCCCACGGTCTACGATTTCGCGCATATCGGCAACGCGCGGCCGGTCGTCGTCTTCGACGTGCTCTATCGTCTCCTCCGCCGCAAATACGGCGAAGGCCACGTCACTTACGTCCGCAACATCACCGACGTCGAGGACAAGATCAACGCGGCGGCAAAACAACGCGGCGAGACGATCCGCGAGCTGACCGAGCGGACTGCGCGAGTTTACGCCGAGGACATGACGGCGCTCGGCGCGCTGAAGCCCTCGGTCGAACCGCGCGCCACTGAGCACATCGCGGAGATGATCGCGATGATCGAAAAGCTCATCGCGTCCAGCCATGCCTACGAGGCGGAGGGCCATGTCCTCTTTCAGATTTCGACCATGCCCGAATACGGCCGGCTCTCGCGCCGCACTCTCGACGAGATGATCGACGGCGCGCGGGTCGAGGTCGCGCCCTATAAGCGCGCGGCCGGCGATTTCGTCCTGTGGAAGCCGTCCTCACCCGATCTTCCGGGGTGGGAGAGCCCGTGGGGGCGCGGCCGGCCGGGCTGGCACATCGAATGCTCGGCGATGAGCGAGAGCTTGCTCGGCGAGCATTTCGACATCCATGGCGGCGGCCTCGACCTCATCTTTCCGCATCACGAGAACGAGATCGCGCAAAGCCTCTGCGCCCATGACGGCCGGCCCTTCGTCAACATCTGGATGCATAACGGCTTCCTCACCGCGGCGGCCGGCGAGAAGATGTCGAAGTCGATCGGCAATTTCGTCACCGTGCACGAGCTTCTCGAGGATTGGCCGGGCGAGGCGATCCGCTTGGCGCTCCTCAGCGGCCATTACCGCGAGCCGCTCGAATTCTCGCGCGAGCGGCTCCAACAGGCAAAGCAGAGCCTCGACCGCTTCTATCGCGCGCTCGGCGAAGCGGCGAAAGCCGGTACCCGCTCGCTCCGCAACGATGACGAGCCCAGCGCGGTCCTCGACGCGCTCGCCGACGATCTCAACACGCCGCTCGCTCTCGCGCGCATGCACGAGCTGCTCGGCGCGCTCAACGTCGGCCTCGGCAGCGGGAACGCCGAGGTCGCGCTGCAAGCGCGCGCGCTCCGCGAAGCGGGCGCGCTTCTCGGGTTGTTGCAGCAAGACCCCGCACACTGGCTTCAAGGCAACGGCGCCGACACCGCTTGGATCGAGGACACAATCCAGCGCCGCCTCGCCGCCCGCAAGGCGCGCGACTACGCCGAAGCCGACCGCATCCGCGCTGAGCTCGCAGCGAAGGGCGTTATCCTCGAGGACAAGCCCGGCGGCAAGACGGAGTGGCGGCGGGCGTAAACCGCCGTAACGCGGATAGAACCCTCTCCCGCATTGCGGGAGAGGGCAGGGTGAGGGTCAGCATAAGCGCTCTGAATGGTGCCGCCTATGCTCCCATCCCCTCACCCCGACCCTCTCCCGCAGTGCGGGAGAGGGAGCAGATCCGGTGGGGTTCTCACCCCTCCCACTCCGCCTCGTCACGTCCGAGCGGCACCGCCGGGCGCGCCCAGCGCGGCGGCGTTTCGCTCATGCGCAGGACCGGCGCGAGATGCGTCAAACGCCCGATCGGGGTCTCTGAGTGCATCGACCAGTTTGCGATCTCGGCGGCATCGAACTCGCTCGGCGTCGCCGCGACGGCCGCTGCCGGAACCTCGCCTTGCGCCGTGAGCCATCGCCCGGTCTGCGCGAGGGAGCCGCGCACGAGCCAGCTGCCGCCTTCCACGGCCCTGCGGGCGAGCGCGACCATCGTGCCGAAGGCGAGGAGATAGCCGCTGATGTAGTCGATCGCCGAGACCGGGAGGAGGCGCGGCTCGTTCGTCCCGGATTGCGCCAGCGCCATGCCCGAGACGGTCTGGATGATGCTGTCGAAGCCGCGCCGCGCGCGCCATGGCCCGGCATGGCCATAGGCGCTGAGCGAGGTGTAGACGATGCCCGGCCGCAAACGCGCCAGCTCTTCGGGCGAAAGGCCGCGCCGGCCGAGCGTTCCCGGACGGTAGGATTGCGAGAAGACGTCGGCGCCGCGGACAAGATCCAGCAATCGCTCGCGATCCCGGGCGCGGCCGAGATCGAGAAAGGCCGAGCGCTTGCCGTGCCCGGTGTCGAACTCGGTGAAGCCCGAATTCGGCAGATCGGCGCTTTGATCTTCAGCACCTCGGCGCCGTGCTCGGCGAGGGTGCGCGCGCAAGTAGGCCCGGCGAGAACGCGCGTCAGATCGAGGACGCGGACGCTCGAAAGCGGGCGCTCGGCACGCGGCAGGGGCTCGGGCGCGCTGTCGGCGATGCGGATGATCTCGAGAAGAGGCAGCGCCGCGATGGCATGCGCTTGCTGATGCGCCTGCCACTCCTCCGTGCGCCGCGCGATGCCGCACGGCATGCCGGCGGTGGCGAGCGCCTCTTCGAGCGCGAAACCGTCCCGGCGCCGGGTCGCATGTATGACGCTCTCGCGGTCGGGCGCAGCGCCGAGGAGGCCGATGATGCCGGCGCGGTGATGCGGGAAGTTGCAGTGGAGATAGATCCAGCGTTCATCACCTGTCGGGTAGAAGCCGGTGAGCTTGTCCGCGGCCTCGGGCGGCTTCGGCCCGTCGAGTGCGAGGTAGCGATGGCTGCGCAGCGACGCCGCGGCCCGGCGCAGATCGACGAGGATGTCTTGAGCGCCGCCGCCGCGCAGCGCCCAGAGCCGGGCGGCGGCAAGTCCTGTCGCGGCAAGCGCGGCGGCGCCAGCGGCGCCGATGCGGTAAGGTGTCGGCAGGGCAGGGTCGGCGCCCTCGAATGTGACCCGGGCGAGGTCTTCCTCGGCCCAGCCGGCGAGGGCAGCGAGACCGGCGAGCGCATCCTGCGGCATCGCAATCCCCCATTGTGCAATGCAGCATCTTGCCGCAAACGCCGCTCGGGCCAAACGTATTTTCGATGCGTCCACAGAGCAAGTGCGCCCCGCCAGGCGCGTCCAAGATTACGCGATGTCGTCGGCGGCTCTTGAAGCTGCTCGTCGCGCAACAAATCTCGTTGAGGAGCGGAACCGTGGCAGCAGGAGACCGCCATGAACTGGGATCACATCCTCGGGCGATGCCGGGAGGTTGCCGATCAGGCGAAGGCACGGTGGGAGAAACTGTCGGATGGGGAATGGCGGGTCGTCCGCGAGAAACGCGACCGCCTCGTCGCGATGATGACGCAAAAATCCGATGTGCCGACCAACGAAGCGAAACCGCATGTGAAGCACTTCGAGGACATGCACTGAGCGCCGGCGCGCTCTGGGGTTGAGGATATTGTCGCGATCGGTGTCTTCGAAGGCATTGGCCGAGACGCCGAACGCACTCCTGCGCCGATCACGGCTCCCGACTAGATGGTCCCACCTCCCGCAGAAACTCCCCGAGCAACCCGCTCACCTCCTCCGGCCGCTCCTGCTGCACCCAATGCCCTGCGCCCTCGACGAGGCGGCAGAACCGCATCTGCGTCAAGGCGCTCGCCTGCATGCGCTCGAAATCGCCCGGCTTCTGGAAGACGCCCCAATCGCTCTTGCCGGCGATGAAACAGGATGGCACGTCGATCGAGCGGCCGGAGAAGAGTTGGAGTTCGCCGGCGAATTTGGCCGAGGTCGCGCAGCGATACCATTGAAGGCCGCCTTGGAAGCCGGTCCGCGCGAATTCAGCGCTGTAGACGCGGAGCTCGTCCTCGGGAAGCCAGCGGCACGCGGCGATCTCCAGCGCCGTCGGCATCTCCGGCGCCACGGTCTCGGCCATGCCCTTGTCGAGATCCATGATGTAGTAGGTCGGCAGTGTCGCCAGCTCG
>JBGPOZ010000287.1:0-4820 GCA_041488295.1 Allostellaceae bacterium | reverse complement strand
GACGACGAGCCGCGCCATCGCCTCCGCCTCGCCCTCTTCGAGCGTCTCGGCGAGCGAGGTCGCCCGGTTCTTTGTTCCCGGGCGTTTGCCCAAGGGGTTGCCCGAGCATCCCGGCAGAAACCGTCCATTCTCGCCCCGCACCGCCGTCTCAATCGATCCGTCCATGACCTGCAATCCTCCGTGTCGACCGAAATATGGTCATGATATGTTCTTTTCATGACTGAAACAAGTGCAAATATTTCTCGAGTGGATATATCGGCGCGAAGGTGAAGGAACCGAATGGGCTTTCAGGCCGTTCGCCTATGAGTAGTTTCCGAGCCTATCAATCAACGCGCGATTTGTACGAGCATTTGCGAGAGAACCAATAGGGAGAGCGAACATGACGGCCCGATCATTTTTTATTCGCGGCGCGGTAGTCGCGCTCGGCCTCATCGGCGCTACCCAGGCTCCCGAGCGGGCCGCTGCCACAACGATACTCGGCTCGGCGGAGAGTTTCGCGGTCCTCGGTGCCTCGACGGTGACCAACACCGGAGCGACCACGATCAATGGAAATTTGGGGCTATCTCCGGGCACCGCGATCACCGGCGCCGGGACCATCAGCCTTACGGGAACAACGCACGCTACGGATGCGGTGGCCCTCCAGGCGCAAATCGATGAAACAACCGCCTACAACATCCTCAAGGGTCTGCCGTCCACGAACAACCTGACCGGTATGGATTTGGGCGGGAAAACGCTCGCACCCGGAGTCTATTCTTTCAGTTCTTCGGCTCAGTTAACCGGGGCGCTCACGCTGAACTTCGCCGGCGCGTCCAATAAAGACTTCGTCTTCCAAATCGGGAGCACGCTCACCACCGCAAGTGCTTCGTCGGTCATCGTCGAAAATGGGAATTCAACTGACGGCGTGTTTTTTCAGGTCGGCTCTACCGCAACTCTCGGTTCGAGCACGGTATTTGCTGGAAATATTCTGGCGCTCGACAGCGTCATTTTCGACAGCACCGCAAAAATTCTATGCGGCAGGGCGATCGCGCAGACTGCCGCAGTGACGATGATCGCCAATACCATCTCCAACGATTGCTCCGCTGCCGACTTCAACAGCGTCGGCTTCAGCGGCGGCGCCTTCACCGGCCCCGGCCTCCCGGGCGGCGGCGTCGATGGGATTCCCCCCACGACTGTCACCACTCCTGTTTCAGAGCCTTCGACGCTCGCCCTTTTTGGCGGCGGTTTTTTGGGCTTCCTCGGCTTTGCCCTTCGTCAGCGTCGGGTGCGTTCGGCGTAACGTTCGCTCCTCTCGATCGGCCAAAGACTCGGAAGAATGTCAGCTAACAACAAGACCGGCACGTTCCGATCGAGGGAACACGCGTTCATGGAATCCACGGGACATCGTGCATCATTCACGATGTGATGACGCGCTTCCCCCTCGCCGCCCTACAATTGAGTATTATGTCCCTGTATCTCCATGACCCGCGATCCTCCGTGTCGACTGACAGCCTGATTTCCAGGGCCACTGAGCTAAGGTCGATAATCTGAGTTACCCAAATCGATGCCCGACGGTGCTACGATTTCGGATGCCGATTCCGCATCGGAGAGTTTACATGGAACGATATGGCGGCGGGTCGATTGTGGTCTCAGATTACAATCCGGCTTGGTCGGCGACCTTCGAGCAGGAGCGCACGAGCCTGCATACCGCTCTCGGTCCCCTTGTGCTGACTATCGAGCATATTGGGAGTACGGCGGTGCCAGGCTTGGCTGCCAAGCCGATCATCGATCTCCAGTTAAGCGTCCGCAGCCTCGCAGAAGCACGATCAAGCTGCGTCGGGCCGCTTCAGGCGCTGGGTTATGCCTACATGCCGCAGTATGAGGCCTGGTTGCCAGGCGAGCTTTTCTTCCGGAAGGGACTTTCCGGGCCATGGACACACCACCTCCATATTTTGCAAGGAGACGATCCCCAGTGGCAGGACCGTCTTCTGTTTCGTGACTATTTGCGCAACCATCCCGAGGTAGCTCGCGCCTACGCGAAGCTGAAGAGAGATCTGGCCGCGGCGTTTGACGACGATATCTCCGGTTATAGGAACGCGAAGAATGCGTTCGTAGCGGCAACAATGGCCGAGGCGCGCGCGGGACGGTGATCGGCAACCATGACACCGGAAACTTGGGACCAATCATTGAGGTCGCTCCACCGGCCGCTCGGCCGATCGGCGTCCTCTCACCATCCCATCGCTTCGCGATGGGCCATCTCCCTGAGCTAGATCAATGCCGATCTCGGCGGTCCCATGAGACGAACATCATGCAACTTTGTTCTCTTGGAAGGTCGGCATGTCTGCAGATGTCGCACGACTGTGGGACCGCGCCGCCAAGGCAAGGCGCAATGCTGAGGGCCGTTCGCAAGTGGATGCGCGAAAGCTGCGAACCTACGATTTCCCCGATCGCGGCGGGACACTGCGATGCGTCTGAGAACCATCCTCCTCATCGGGCTCGGCGTCGTCGTCGTGACGGTCGCCGGCGCCGTGGTCGTGCTGAGCTTCATGGATTTCGGCAAGTACAAGGGCCGGATCGTCGAAGAGGCGGAGCAGGCGACCGGGCGGAAGCTGATCATTGCCGGGACGCTGAGGCTTGTGCTCTTCCCGGCGCCGGCCTTGCACGTCAAGGACGTCAGCTTCGCCAATGCCGATTGGGGATCGCGGCCCGAGATGGCGAAGCTCGGCGAGCTCTCCGCCCGCATCGAAATGATGCCGCTCATCTTCGGCGGCAATATCCGCATCGCTAGGCTGGCGCTGAAGGACGTCGATGTGTTGCTGGAGACCGACGGCAAGGGCCGCGGCAATTGGGAGTTCGGCGCGCTCGCTTCGGCAACTCCGACGAAGCCGCCCGAGACGACGCCCAAGGAAGCCGGCGCGTTCGCGCTGCCGAGCTTCGATCGCGTTCTGCTGCAGAACATCCTCGTCACGTACCGCGACGGTCGGACCCGCAAGACCACGACGGCGACTTTGACCGAGCTGTCGACCTCGGGCTCGCTCGGCGGACCGATGCAGGTGACGGCCGCCGCCACCATTCAGGCAATGCCGGTGCAGGTGACGGCCACAATCGGCGCGCTCTCGACGCTCACTACTCGCGGTCAGCCCTATCCGGTCCAGGCCGAAATCGGCGTGGCGGGTGCGACGGTGACGCTGAATGGCAGCGCGAACGAGCCCCTCGCCGGGCGCGGGCTCGACTTCAATTTTGTGGCGGACGGCAAGGATCTCGCTGCGGTTGGCGCGCTCGCGGGCGCATCGCTGCCGGCGAAACCCTATCATCTCGCGGCAACCCTATCAGGCGATGCCGACAAGACGATCGCGCTGAAGGGGCTGCAAGCCAGCCTTGGCGCGAGCAGCTTTATGGGGGAGGCAAGCTTTGCCCTGAGCGGTCCGCGGCCGAAACTCGTCGCGACCCTCACGGCACCGCTCATCGACCTGACCGAGTTTCCGAAGGCGAAACCAAGCGCAAAATCGGCCGATGAGGACCGCGTCTTTTCGGGGGACCCGTTGCCGCTGGAGGGGCTCCGGGTCGCCGATGCGGATGTGAGCTTGAGCATTGCCGCGCTCAAGACCGAAAAACTGACCCTGCAGAACCTCGCGGCGCACGTGATCCTCGATGATCGCGATCTCAGGGTCAAACCGTTCGGCGTCGATTTCGCCGGCAGCCATATCGCCGGCGGGACCGAGCTCTCGGCGCGCCGGGCGCCGGCGACGCTCACGCTCGATCTCGACGGCAAGCAGGTCGATGTCGGCAAGATCCTGGCGCAGATGTCGGGCGACGATCTGCTCGAGGCCAAGGGCGATCTCGCCGTCGCGGTGCGCGGCGCCGGCGATTCCGTCCGCGCCATCATGGCTTCGCTCGACGGCAAGTCGAGCATGGTCGTGGGTCGCGGCGTCATCAAGAGCCGTTACGCCGATCTGATCGGCGCCGATCTGTTCCGCGAAGCCTTCGCCTGGGCCCAGGGCAAGAAGGACGCCACCTTGAATTGCCTCGTCACCCGCTTCGACATCGAGAAGGGCGTCGCGACATCGCGCGGCATGCTGATGGATACCAGCGACGTGTCGATGCTGGGCGAGGGCACGGTCAATCTCGGCGCGGAGCGCCTCGATCTCGAGCTGACGCCGCGCCCGAAGGAGACGAGCCTCCTCAACCTCGCGGTGCCGATCGACATCGGCGGCACCTTCAAGCACCCGACCGTGCAGCCGAACAAGATGGCCGTGGCGAAGCGCGTCGCGATCGGCGTGGCAAGCGCCATCAATCCGCTGACGGCGATCGGTGCGCTGGTGCTCGACAACACCGGCGGCAGCGACAAGAACCCTTGCGTCGCGGCGCTCGACGGCGGCAAGGGCGCGGGGGCGAAGAAGGAGGAGGGCGGCATCGGCGGCGCCGTCAAGGATCTCGGCCGCCAGATCGAAGGCATCTTCAAGTAATGCGATCGAGCGGTTCTACCCTCGATGCAAGCAATGACGGCGCGCCCCGGCTGCGACCGAGCGAGCGCCATGCGCCCGGGCTTGATCTGCGTCAATGCGACTTGGTTCTGTCAGTCGCACGATTTGTGCCGCGGCCTGGAATGAAGTCCCGGACCCAAGGGCGTGACAGGAATTGTCGCAGCCGCGGCGTCAGTCGGCCCGCTCGATGCGGGATGGATGAACCGCCCACATGGAGGGAAATCATGAAACGGATCACTTTCGCGGCCGTCGCCGTGCTCTCGCTCGTCGCGCTCGGCGCGTGCGGCCGCACCACGGGCGAACGGGCCCTAAGCGGCGGCGGAATCGGTGCCGGAGTCGGCGCGCTCGGCGGACTTATGG
>JBGPOZ010000286.1:0-4848 GCA_041488295.1 Allostellaceae bacterium | reverse complement strand
GCCGATCGCCGTCAGCACCGTCGCCAGGGCGACGAGGCCGCCCGAGGGGATGTTCGCAACGCCTTTGCTGGCGATCATCGTCGTGATGAGGATCGTCGCGAGTGCCGACCAGGTCAGCTCGAGATTGTAGGCCTCGGCGAGGAAGGTCACGGCGAGGGAGAGGTAGAGGATCGTCCCGTCGAGATTGAAGCTGTAGCCCAGAGGCAGGACGACCGAGACGATCTTGTCGGGGACGCCCATCTGGCGCAGCTTTTCCATGTGGACCGGCAAGGTCACTTCGGACGAGCGCGTCGTGAAGCCGAGCAGCACCGGCTCCAGCACCTTGCGGATCGTCCCGATCGGCGGCTCGCCCATCAGAATCATCATGATGCAGAAGAGCACAACGACGATCGCAAGGCCGAGATACATGAGGCCGATCAGCTTCGCCAAGGCGAAGATCGTCGCCGTCCCCTGCGTCGCGAAGAGCCACGCCATGATGCCGAAGATCGCCAGCGGGGCGAGGGCGATGATCCATTGCGTCAGGCGGAACATCGCCGCGAGCACGCCTTCCATGATGGCGACGACCGGTCGCGCCAGCTCGCCGATGCCGGCGAGCGCCATGCCGAACAGAACAGAGAAGACGAGCGTCGGCAGGATCTTCTGCGCCGCCATCACCGCGACGATGTTCGAGGGAATGAGGTCGATGAGGTATTTGATCCAATCGACCTTGATCGCGAGGTTCGGCGGAATGCTCCCCGTGGCCACGAGGTTGGCGCCGACGCCAGGATGGAAGATGCCATCGAGGGTGAGGCCGATGACGATGAGGATGAAGGTCGCGAGATAGAACCAGACGAAGGAGACGATGGCGACCCGGCCCAATTGGCGCAGATCCGAGCCCATCTTGTAGACGCCGAGCGTCACCGCCGAGAAGACGAGGGGGATGACCACCATCTTGATCGCCTCGATGAAGGCGGTTCCGATCGGCTGCAGCGACGCGCCGAACGACGGCCAGAGGAAGGCGACGGCGAGCCCGAGAACGAGGCCGATCAGCATCTGGATCGGCAGCGGTATCGCGGGTTTCCTCACATGAGCGGCCGTGCTTGCCATGGTTCATCTCCCCCTTGCTTTGATGTTTATTCGACAACTTCGTTGCTATTTGCGAGCTGCGAGACTAGGTCGGAAATCGCTGGATGTCAGCGCGCAAGATTTTGGCGTCGTCGAAATCGTCACCCTCGTCGGGAAGAGGCCTGCAGCGAAACTCGAAGGCTGCTGACGCGTCCGTGCCGCGACGCCGGTAACTTTGGACTTCGGTTTAGTTCGTTCGACGCGAAGTCGCCAAGGCGCGCGTCACTCCGGCAGACCCGCCTTGCGGCAACCGTCGAGGATCATGTCCAATGCCGCTGGGTTCCTGATCGGCAGACGCTGCCGCAGCGCTGAGACAGTCAATCCATGGGACAGCGATAAGAGCTTGGAGAGCGCGCTGCGCGCCTCCGCCAGGCGGTCAAGCTGGGCAAGGGCGGTGACCAGAACCCAGTATGTGGAGTCCCAATCGGGATAGAGGGCAGCGGACCGTTTGGCCAGATCCAATGCTTGGTCTGGTCTGCCGCAGAAGAGATGGGCAAACCCGGCAATGGTCAGAAACATCGAGCGGCCGGGATCCAATGGGCTGAGGGCCATAGCCCGCTCGGCATGGACCAGTGCATCTTCCGCATTGCCGGCAAAACTCAGTGCAGCGCTTGAAATGAAGGCGACGAACCCGGAGCCGGGATTGAGCTCGAGGGCCCGGCGCACGGCGTCAAGCCCGGTATCGTAGTCGCGGGCGATCATCACCATGACGAAGCCGGCCGCGACCAGCGCCATCGCATCCTCGCTGCCCGCGGCGATCGCCCGGCGGGCGAGGGCAATCGCCGTCCCTGCGTCGTCGCGGCCGACCGGCGGCCAGCCCCGCACCAGCCGTTGCTCATGGCACCACGCAGCAAAGGCAAGCGCGGGCGCATAAGTGGGATCGAGGTCGATGGCCTTTCCAAGCAACTCCAGAGCCACCAGATTTTGGTCGGGACGGAAGGCGTAGACGTGCGGCAGCGCGCGAAGATAGAGATCATAGGCGTCGAGATTCTCGACGGGCCTCCGCCGTGCCCGCTCGATCTCCACCTTGCGCACCGTCGGCTCGATCGCGCCGACGACGCTCGCGGTGATCTTGTCCTGGAGATCAAAGACGTCCTCCACGCCGCCGTCGAACCTCTCCGCCCACAGGTGAGCGCCGGTCACCGCGTCGATCAGCTGTCCGGTGATGCGCACCCGCGCCCCCGATTTGCGGACGCTGCCTTCGAGCACGAAGCGCACGCCCAGCTCCTTGGCGACCTGCCGCACGTCGACCGCGCGGCCCTTGTAGGTGAAGCAGGAATTGCGCGCGATCACGAACAGCTGGTTGAAGCGGGACAGGGCCGTGATGATGTCCTCGACCATCCCGTCGGCGAAATATTCCTGCTCGGGATCGCCCGACATGTTGGTGAAGGGCAACACCGCGATCGATGGCTTGTTCGGTAGTCCCAAGGTTGCGCTGGACGCAGCCGCGGGAAGGGGCGCCGCCTGCGCCGCCAGCTTACCCACCTCCAGTGCATAGAGCCGCATCGGCTCGGCAATGTTCTTCAGTCTCGTTTCGCCAAGATCGCTGACCGCGAGATCGAGCCGCGCTCTCACCTGGCGATAGGCGTCTTCTGAAAGACAGATGGTGCCGGGCATGGCAATGCCCTCCAATCGCGATGCGATATTGACACCGTCGCCCATCAGATCGCCGTCGCTCTCCTCGACGACGTCGCCCAGATGAATGCCGATACGGAACTCGATGCGGCGCTCCGGCGGCAGGCCGGCGTTGCGCTCGACCATGCCGTCCTGCACTTCAATGGCGCAGCGCACCGCATCGACCACGCTGCGGAACTCGACAAGAGCGCCGTCGCCGGTGCGCTTCACCACGCGTCCCTTGTGCACGGCGATCGTGGGATCGATCAAGTCGCTGCGCAGCGCCCGCAACCTTGCCAAGGTGCGATCTTCATCCGTGCCGGCGAGCCGGCTGTAGCCAACGACATCAGCGGCCAGAATCGCCGCGAGTTTCCGCGTCTCGGTCATCGCGCTAGTTTCCCCTTTATTGAGCCTAGCACGACTGTCGATATTTTGCAGTCGAGGCGACATGTCGGCAGCGATGGTTCAGACGGACCGATGCTGGCCCGGTCGGCAGCGGATCAAGTTGCTCAAACAATTGACGGCTCGTGTTCAAGTTCTCCCTTAGCCCAATTTGCCGGAAAGGTTGCCTTCCCCCATTGCCTCCACTACATCCCGCCTCATGGACACGATCACGCCAGGCCTCGCCGCGGAGATCGCGCGGCGGCGCACCTTCGCGATCATCTCGCATCCGGACGCCGGCAAGACGACGCTCACCGAGAAGCTGCTGCTGTTCGGCGGCGCCATCCAGCTTGCGGGGGAGGTGAAGGCGCGCGGCGATCGTCGGCGGGTGCGCTCCGACTGGATGGAGGTCGAGCAGCAGCGCGGCATCTCGGTCAGCTCGGCGGTCATGACCTTCGAGCATGACGGCCTCACCTTCAACCTCCTCGACACGCCCGGCCACCAGGATTTCAGCGAGGACACCTACCGCACCCTCACCGCCGTCGACAGCGCGGTCATGGTGCTCGACGCCGCCAAGGGCATCGAGGAGCAGACGAAGAAGCTGTTCGAGGTCTGCCGCCTGCGCGACGTCCCGATCGTGACCTTCGTCAACAAGCTCGACCGCGAGGGGCGCGATCCCTTCGCCCTGCTCGACGAGATCGAGCAGACTTTGGCCCTGGACGTGACGCCGGCGAGCTGGCCGATCGGCATGGGGCGCGACTTCCTCGGGACGTACGACCTCTTCGCCGACGCGCTCCTCCTCTTCGATCGCGGCGGCGGCGCCGAGCGGGTCGAGGCGGTACGCTGCAGCGGGCTCGACGACCCGAAGCTGGCGACGTTCTTGCCGAAGGCTGCGATCGCCAAGCTGCGCGAGGAGGTCGAGATGGCGCGCGGGCTTTGCCCGCCCTTCGATCTCGAAGCCTACCGCGCCGGCCATCTGACGCCGGTTTTCTTCGGCAGCGCGCTCAACAATTTCGGCGTCCGCGAGCTGCTGCGCGGCATCGCCGATCTGGCGCCGCCGCCGCGGCCGCAGCCGGCGGAGCCGCGGCCGATCGCGCCGGAGGAGACCAAGGTCACCGGTTTTGTTTTCAAGGTTCAAGCGAATATCGATCCGCAACATCGTGATCGGATTGCGTTTTTACGTGTTTGCTCCGGTCGGTTCAGACGCGGCATGAAGCTGAAGCATGCGCGCAGCAACCGCGTCATGGCGATCCAGAACCCGGTCTTCTTCCTGGCGCGCGAGCGCAACCTTGCCGAGGAGGCGTGGCCCGGCGACATCATCGGCATTCCCAATCACGGCACCTTGCGGATCGGCGATACTCTGACCGAGGGCGAGGTGCTGCGGGTCACCGGCATTCCCCATTTCGCGCCTGAGATTCTGCGCCGAGTCCGTCTCGAAGATCCGTTGAAATCAAAGCACTTGCGGCGCGCTCTTGAGCAATTGGCCGAAGAAGGTGTGACGCGCATCTTCAAGCCGATGACGGGCGGCGACTGGATCGTCGGCGTCGTCGGCGCACTGCAGCTCGAAGTCCTGGCGGCGCGGCTCAAGACCGAGTACGAGCTCGCGGTGCGCTTCGAGGCGGCGCCCTACGAGACGGCGCGCTGGGTCGCGGCGGCGGACCCGCTGCTCCTCAAGAAATTCATCGACGGCAATCGGTCCGCTCTCGCCGAGGATCACGACGCCGCGCCCGTGTTCCTCGCGCGGAATGC
>JBGPOZ010000285.1:0-4871 GCA_041488295.1 Allostellaceae bacterium | reverse complement strand
GCGCTGCATCGTGCCGGCTTCGGCACCGCGGTGGCGCCGCTCGGGACGGCGCTCACCGAGACGCAGATCGAGGAATTGTGGCGCCTGGCGCCCGAGCCCATCCTCTGCTTCGACGGCGATGCCGCCGGCGAGCGCGCCGCCATGCGTGCCGCCGAGCGCGCCTTGCCGCTGCTGCGCCCGGGCGTCACGTTGCGGTTCGCGCAGCTTCCCGTCGGCGAGGACCCGGACACGCTCATTCTGCGCTTCGGCGCCACCGCCATGCGCGAGATTCTCGATGCAGCCCGCCCGCTCGGCGACATCGTGTGGACGGTCGAGCGCGGCGCGCAGCCGCTCGCCACGCCCGAGCGTCGCGCCGCGTTCGAGCAAAGGCTCGAGGATCGCGTCCGCACCATCGCCGACCGCAAAGTCGCGGAAAACTACCGCCAATTCTTCCGCGAGAGGATGTTCGAGGCCTTCGCCGGAAGCCGGCGCAGGCCGCGGCGCAGCAAGGCTTACGGGCACTCCGACCCGGTCATTACGAGCGGACCGCCGCCCGCGCTGCCCGACCCTCGCGCGCTGCTTCAGCGCCGGCAGGAAGAAATCTTGATCGCAACGATTATTAACCATCCGGCCCTGCTCGGCGAACTGCAGGAGGATTTCGCAGCCTTCGATTTCTCGGCTCGGGATCTTGACAAGCTCCGCCGCGCGATTTTAAACGTCGCGGCTTCGTCTCCCGACCTTGACGCGGCGAGCCTCAAAGGCCACCTGTCTCAGGACGGATTTTCCCGGGCCGTGGATGGATTGCTCAGTCCCCAAGTCTACGTGCATGCTCGGTTTTCCCGCCCCGATGCCGATCTCGATGCGGCACGGACGGGTTGGCTGCGCATTCGCCATGGCTTTCAGCAGGGGCGTGAGCTTACGGTCGAGATCGACCGTGCCGAGCGAGAATTGGCCGAGGAGATGACGGAAGTGACGGATGCCCGACTGACGCACCTCGTGGGATTGAAGCAGCAGCGCGAGGACGGCACCGAAGGCCCCGAGGAACCCGGCGAAGCCCCGGCGGACAATATCCGCTGAGGCGGCGGCTGGAGGGGCCGCCGGGATTTTTGAACTGGTCTGACGGAATGCGGCGGGCGGCGCCGCAGCGCCGTCTTATCGTTGAGTCAAAGGGTTGAGGCGCATGGCGACGAAAGCGGCGAACACGGCGGAAGCGACCGAGACGCGCGAAGAGGCGGCCGAAGGCCCGCTTCTCGATGCCAGCGCCGCGATCATCAAGAAGATGGTGGCGCGCGGCAAGGAGCGCGGCTACGTCACCTATGACGAGCTGAACGCGGCGCTGCCGCCCGATCAAGTCTCCTCCGAGCAGATCGAAGACACGATGACGATGCTCTCCGAGGCCGGCGTCAACGTCATCGAGAGCGAGGAGGGCGAGGAGCCGGCGGCGGCGGGAGCGGAAGAGGGCGAAAGCGAGAACGAGGCGCGCGCCGGCGGCAATCTCGACGATGAGGATATCGGCCGCACCGACGATCCCGTGCGCATGTATCTGCGCGAGATGGGCTCGGTCGAGCTGCTTTCGCGCGAGGGCGAGATCGCCATCGCCAAGCGCATCGAGGCCGGCCGCGACATGATGATCGGCGGCATCTGCGAGAATCCGCTGACGATCCGCGCGCTGGTCGGCTGGCGCGATGCGCTGGTCGACGGCAAGATGCTGCTGCGCGACATCATCGATCTTGACGCAACCTATGGCAGCAATGTCTTTGCGCAGCCGACAGACGGTACGGGCGAGCCCGCTGCCGAAGAGGAGGTCGCGTCTGAACCCGTATCCGAGATCGCGGGAGAGGCGGAGGTGCCGGCCGATCTCTCGGGCGATGACGCCGAAGAGAGCTCGATCTCGCTTGCCGCGATGGAATTGGCGCTGAAGCCGCAGGTCCTCGAGACCTTCGATGAGATCGCGGCGCTCTACAAGAAGCTGCACAAGCTGCAGGACCAGCGCCTCGGCGCGATGCAGAAGGGCGACGCGCTCGCCAAGGCGACCGAGAAGCGCTACGACAAGCTCAAAGCCGAGATGGTCGAGAAGATGGAGCGCGTGCGCCTCAACAACGTGCGCATCGAGACTCTGGTCGAGCAGCTCTACGATTTGAATCGGCGCCTCATGGGGGTCGAGGGCCGCTTGCTGCGCCTCTCTGAATCCTGTGGCGTCAAGCGGCAGGATTTCCTCAAGCAATATTTTGGCAGCGAGCTCTCGCCCAATTGGATCGACCAGATGCGCGAGCTGCCGGGACGCGCCTGGGCCAATTTCACCACGCGCCATGCCGACGAGGTGTTGCAGCTGCGCGGACAGGTCGCCGGCATCGCCGGCGAAAGCGGGTTGCCGGTCAGCGAATTCCGCCGCATCGTCGGCACGGTGCAGCGCGGCGAGCGCGAGGCCGGGCGCGCCAAGAAGGAGATGGTCGAGGCCAATCTTCGCCTCGTCATCTCGATCGCCAAGAAATACACCAATCGCGGCCTGCAATTCCTCGACCTCATCCAGGAAGGCAATATCGGCCTCATGAAGGCGGTCGATAAATTCGAGTACCGCCGCGGCTACAAATTCTCCACATATGCGACGTGGTGGATCAGGCAGGCGATCACCCGCTCGATCGCCGATCAGGCGCGCACCATCCGCATCCCCGTTCACATGATCGAGACGATCAACAAGCTGGTGCGCACCTCGCGTCAGATGCTGCACGAGATCGGCCGCGAGCCGACTCCGGAAGAGCTCGCCGAAAAGCTCGCCATGCCGCTCGAGAAAGTGCGCAAGGTGCTGAAGATCGCCAAGGAGCCGATCAGCCTCGAGACGCCGATCGGCGATGAAGAAGATTCGCATCTGGGCGATTTCATCGAGGACAAGAACGCGGTGCTGCCCTTGGATGCCGCGATCCAGGCCAATCTGCGCGAGACGACGACCCGGGTCCTGGCATCGCTGACGGCCCGCGAAGAGCGCGTGCTGCGCATGCGCTTCGGCATCGGCATGAACACCGATCACACGCTCGAAGAGGTGGGGCAGCAATTCTCGGTGACGCGCGAGCGCATCCGCCAGATCGAGGCGAAGGCGCTCAGGAAGCTGAAACACCCCTCGCGCTCGCGCAAGCTCAGAAGCTTCCTCGACACCTAAGTGCCCCGCTTCCGTTTACGCCACGGCATTCGCAGATCTTGAAGACGCTGCATCGGTGTTGTGCGTCCTTCGACTTCGCTCAGGATGAGGTGGAATTGTGCGTGGCAGTAACGATTTCCCTCATCCTGAGCGAAGTCGAAGGTCGCACGACACCCGATCCAAGGTTCTACATTCTTCCTTGCTCTCGCTTGGACGAAGGCGCCCTCAGATGACGCCCTGCGCCTCGAGCGCCGCGATCTCCGCCTCGCTCATGCCCAGCATCTCGCCATAGATCGCCCCGTTGCTCGAGCCGAGCGCCGGGCCGAGCGAGCGGATGCAGCCGGGCGTCTCGCTCATCTTCGGCAGCGGCGCCGCCATCGGCACCTCGCCGAACTCGTCGTCGCGAACGGTGACGATCGTGCCGCGCTCGCGATAATGCGGGTCGGCCGCGATGTCGGCGATCGACATGATCGGCGATGCCGGGATTTCGGCGGCGACGAGGCGCGCCATCAACGGCGCCAGCTCCGCCGTCGCCACCCATTCGGCGATGATTGCGTAGAGCGCGCTCTGGTTCAGAACGCGCGCCTGGTTCGTCGCAAAGCGCGGGTCGGCGGCGAGCCCGTCGCGGCCCATCACCTGTGCGAGACGCACGAAGAGCGAATCGGTGCCGGCATGGATGGTGATCTCGCGCCCATCGGATGTCGTGAAATTGGCGGCCGGCACGATGTTCGGATTGATGTTGCCGGTGCGCTCGCGAATTGCGCCCTCGACCGAATAGCGCATCAGCGCGTCCTCCGAGGCGCGAAACCCGGGCTCGTAAAGCGCGAGATCGATGATCTGGCCCTCGCCGCCGCGCAGATCGCGGTGGTAGAGCGCCGTCACGACGCCGAAGGCGCCCAGATACGCCGTCATGTAGTCGATCGTGGCGTAGCCGCCGCGCACCGACGGGCCATCGGCGTCGCCGCTCACATAGGTGAGCCCCGAAAATGCGCTGGCGACGCGGTCGAATCCGCCGCGCTCGCGATAGGGCCCGGTGAGGCCGTAGCCGGTGACGTAGAGCGCGACGAGCCGCGGATGGCGCGCCCGGATCGTCGCCGGATCGAAGCCCCATTCCGTCAGGGTCGGCGTCCGGAAATTCGTCACCATCGCGTCGAAATGCGGCAGCAGGCGGTGGACGATCGCGCGGCCCTCGGGCTGGCGCAGATCGAGCGTGATCGAGCTCTTGTTGCGGCCGTCCTGCAGCCACATCAGAGACCGCCCGCCTTGTGTCGCGGCGGAACGGCGCATGAAGTCGCCGCGCCCCGGCTCTTCGACCTTGACGATTTCGGCGCCGAAATCGCCGAGCATCGTCGCCGTCACCGGGGCGGCGATGATCGAGGAAAGATCGAGAACCCGGATGCCGGACAGCGGCAGCTCGCCCAAGATGGTCTCCTTTCGATTGGCCGCGCGACGCTAGGATGCCGATGCGGCCGCCGCAAGCCTCTTGCCGCGCGACGACGCCTCTCGTCTTCCGCCCTCTTGTCTTCCGTCGGCGCCGTGCCCAGTATGCCGGCCGGCCGCTGGAGGCCGGGCCCGTAGTTCAGTTGGTCAGAACGCGCCGCTCATAACGGTGTTGTCGCAGGTTCGAGTCCTGCCGGGCCCACCATCCTGCTCCGCGCTACGCGTTTCGCAGGATTTGCTCCGTCGTTGCTCGCGCAGCAGGATGCCCTCCGAAGCCTTGGCGTAGAAGGGTTGCCCAAGTGCGCTACGTTCATCTCTT
>JBGPOZ010000284.1:0-4899 GCA_041488295.1 Allostellaceae bacterium | reverse complement strand
TCCTGCATCTCGATGCGCGTCTGCGCGTCGAGCGCGCCGAAGGGCTCGTCCATCAGCAGCACCTCGGGATCGAGCACGTAGGAGCGCGCGATCGCGACTCGCTGCTGCATGCCGCCTGAAAGCTGATGGGGAAACGCGTCCTCGTGGCCCTCGAGCCCCATGACGGCGATGTAATGCTCGACCGCCTCCCTGCGCTCCGCCGCCGGGACGCCGCGGCATTTCAGGCCGAAACCGATGTTCTGCCGCACCGTCTTCCATGGGAAGAGCGCGAATTGCTGAAAGACGACGGCGCGGTCGGGTCCCGGCGCGCGCACCGCGCGGTCGCCGACGACAACCGTGCCGGCGTCGGGGAAGTCGAGCCCGGCGGCAAGGCGCAGCAAGGTGGTCTTGCCGCAGCCCGAGGGGCCGACGATCGCGACGAACTCGCGCTCGCCCACCGTCAAGGTCACATCGTCGAGGGCGAGGATAGGTTCGCTGCCGCGCAGAAAGCTGCGGCTCACATTGGTAAACGCGATGTGGCTCATCCTCTCACCCGGCCCAGCCGCGGCGGATATGCGCCTCGAAGGCGCGCAGCGCGACGTCGATGGCGAAGCCGACGAGACCGATCGCCGCCATCCCGGCCATGACGATCGGCGTCGCGAGATTGCTCTGGCCTTGCACCATCAGATAACCGATCCCCGAGGAGACGACGATGAGCTCGGCGCCGACCAGCGATTGCCAGCCGAGCCCGGCGCTGATGCGCAGCCCCGCGACGATCGCCGGCAAGGCGCCCGGGATCAACACCTCGACGATGATCCGCCAATGGCTCGCGCCCAACGTTCGCGCCGCCTCGATGAGACGCGGCTCGACCAGCTGCGTGCCGCGATAGGCGTTGATGAGGCAAGGCGGGAAGGCGCCCGAGAAGATGATGAGGATGGGGCCGCCGATGCCGGTGCCGAACCACAAGGCGGCGAACGGAACCCAGGCGATGGGCGCGATGAAGCGCAGCGCCTCAAAGACCGGCGCCACGATCGCATCGAGCCAGCGGAACCATCCCATGAGGAGTCCGAGCGGAACGCCGACGCCTGCCGCCAGCACGAAGCCGAGCCCGAACCGAATCGCGCTCGAGAGAAGATGCTGCTGGAGCGTGAAGCCGGCGAAGGGTTCCTCGGTCAGGCGCCAGAAGGCGAGGATGACGGCGTCGGGGCCCGGCAGAACGCGCGCCGGCACGAGACCCGAATGCGCGGCTGCGAACCAGAGGCCGAACAAGGCGAGCGTCCCCGCCATCGTATAGCGGAAAAGCGCGGTTCCGACGCGCGGCGCGCTTGCCGGAGCATTGCCGTTCATTGCGTGCGCCACGGCATCGCCCATCGCTCGAGGAGCCCGAGCACTCCGGTCATCCCAGCGCCGAGCAGCGCCACCCATGCCATCGCATAGGCGATCATGCCGGGATAGATGTCCTGCGCCGCGATGATGAGGACGCGCCCCAAGCCGAAGAAGGCGCCGACCAGCTCCGCCGCGACGAGGGTCGTCCACGACGCCTGGAGCGACAGGCGCAGCCCCGTGAAGATGAGCGGCAGCGCGCCGGGGATGACGATCTCGGTCACGAGCTGCCGGGGCGAGGCGCCGTGGACGCGCGCGGCGGCGATGAGCGTGCCGTCGAGATTGCGCACGCCCGTATAGGTGTTGATGAGCGCCGGCACGAAGGCCGCGAACCAGATCACCATGATCTTGGCGCCATCGCCGAGGCCGAACCACAGGATCGCGAGCGGAATCCAGGCGAGCGGCGGGATGGGCCGGATCAGCAGGAAGGCCGGGTTGAGGAAAGCCTCGGCGCGCCGACTCATCCCCATGACGAGGCCGAGCGGCACGCCGGTGACGGCGGCGATGGCGAAGCCGAGGAGGACGAGGCGCGTGCTGTACCAGACCTGCCAAAGCAAGGTGCCGCCGGCATAGCCGCGCGTCGAGAGCTGAACCGCGGCCTGCCAGAGATCGACCGGGCGCGGGAAGCGGGCGGGATCGATCGCGTCGGCGACGGTCGCGAGCAGGACCCAGAGGAGGAGGAGGCCGAGAATTGTCGCCGCCCCGACGAGGCGGTGCCCGCTCCACCGATCGCCGATCCATTGGATCAAGCCGTGCAACTCCTCCGCTTTGGCCGCCCGCGCGCGGGGCGGCGTTTTCCGGCGCATCTTATGGGCAAGCGGCGGCGGCGCGGTAGGGCCATTCCACTTCTTCCTCTCCCCTCGGGGAGAGGATCGAGGTGAGGGGGAGTCTCCGCGAGCACGATCTTGTGCGTGGAAGCTCCCCCTCACCTAACCTCTCCCTAACGGGAGAGGAAATGATCTTCGGCCCACGTTGTCACCGCAGCCAGGCGACGCCGACGATGCCGAGCGCGAGCAGGCCGATGCCGGCGAGTGCGGGCCAGCCCAAGCGCTCGCGAAAGATCTTGCGCGAGACGATGGTGCTGAACAGAAGCTCGACGAGGCCGAGCGTCCGGACATGCACCACCGGCTCCATCGCCATCGCCGTGAACCAGAGGCCGGAGGCGAGCGCGCCCATGAAGCCGGCGAGGAGCGAGACGCGCCAGGCGCGCAGCGCGGCGATGACAACCGGAAAATTGCGGATCAGCAGCCAGCCGCCGAGCAGCACGGTCTGCATGCCCTGCGCCCAGACCAGCGCATACCCCGCCGCGAGCGCGGCCGGCGCCGGGGCGAGCGCGAGCGCCGCGCCGCGGTATCCGGCGGCGGACAAGGCGAAGTTCGCGCCCGAGGCGAGTCCGAGCAAAGCCGACGGCGCGGTCCAACCCTGGACGAAACGGAAAAGCGAACGCTCGCCCGGCGGCGCCGAGATCAACATGACGCCGGCCGTGGCGAGAACCGCCGAGACGGCGATCGGCAGCGAGAGCGGATCGCCGAGGAGAATGACGCCGAAGACCGCGACCTGGATGATCTCGGTCTTCGAATAAGCGACGCCGAGCGCGAAGTTGCGCTCCGCCATCGTGCGCAAGAGGAACGCCGTCGCGGCGATTTGCGTCACCGCGCCGAAGAGGACCCAGAGGATGAAGGTGAGGTTGATGGGCGGCAGCCCGTCAGCGAACCCGCCGCGCAGCAACAGAAGCCAGGCGACGGCGAAGGGGAGGCCGTAGAGGAAGCGCACCAGGGTCGCGCCCAAGGTGCCGAGCGGTCCCATCAGATGCCGCTGCGCTGCGTTGCGCAAGGTCTGTGCGAAAGCGGCGCCGATGGTGATCGGCATCCAGAGCCACGGGAGGTCCATGGGAGATATCGTCGCCGGCGATGCAGTGAAAAGCGAAACCGGGCGCCGCCCCCCGTGGGAGGGCGGCGCCTGCGTCAGACCGCTTCGCCGAAGCGCTTCAGCCGGCGATCGCTTCGAGGCGTCGGCGCGTCACCGCCGGGCCGAAGATGCCGATGATGATGAAGACGATCACCATCGCCGCGGCGATGAAGGTGAAGACGCCGGTCGTGCCATAGTTCTTCAGGAACCAGGCGATGATGAAGTTCGAGAAGATTACGCTGAAGCGGCTCCAGGAATAGACGAATCCCACCGCCTGCGCGCGGATGCGCGTCGGGTAGAGCTCGGCTTGATAAGCGTGGAAGGAGAAGGAGAGCCAGTTGTTCGAGAAGGTGATGAGAAGGCCGAAGATGATGACGCCCGCCGCCGCCGTCTGCTGCGAGAAGAGGAGGCCGAAGATGCCGATGCAGAGCGCCGCCACGGCGATGTGCCATTTGCGATCGCCCCGGTCGGCGAACCAGATGCCGACGAGCGGCCCGATCGGATTGGCGATCGCGATGATGAAGGTGTAGAGCAGCGATCTCGTGACCTCGATCCCTTGCAAGATGAGAAATGTCGGAACCCAGATCGCGAAGCCGTAATAACCGATCGTCTGGAAGAGGTTGTAGACCATCAGCATGATCGTCCGGCCGCGATATGTGGCGTTCCACATCTCGCTCCAGGCGCCTTTGACGATTTCCGCCTCGCCCTCAATGATCTGCGGCGCCGGCAGATTCTGGCCGGTCTCGGCCTCGACCGCGCGCTCCATCCCGCTCATGATGCGATCGGCCTCGACGGCGTAGCCGTGCTGCGCCAGCCAGCGCGGCGATTCCGGCAATCCCAAGCGAATGAACCAGACGACGACGGCGCCGGCCGAGCCGATGATGACGACCCAGCGCCAGCCGTCGAGGCCGAGAATCGTCTGCGGCACCAGATACCAAGCGAGAAGTGCCACCACTGGGATGGCGATGAACATGATGAACTGGTTGTATGCGAAGGCGGGGCCGCGCTGTTCCTTTGATACGAGCTCGGAGACGTAGGTATCGATGTTCACCAGCTCGACGCCGATCCCGATGCTGGCGATCATGCGCCAGAGGTCGATCATTTCGGGCGTGGTCTGGAACGCCATGACCAGGGTGCCGATCGAATACCAGAGCAGTGCGAAGGTGAAGATCGAGCGACGGCCGAAGCGGTCTGAGAGCCAGCTGAAGGCGATCGTGCCGATGAACAGCCCAGCGAAGAGTGAAGCCCCGAAGCTGGCGATCCCTTGGAAATCGAAAAAGCCCTCGGTAACCGGCTTAAAGAGGTTAGCCTTGATGAGCCCCACCCCGATATAAGCCGTGAAGAAGAGGTCGTAGAACTCGAACCACCCGCCGAACGAGATGAGGGTGATGAGCTTCCGCACGCGGCGCGAGGGCGGCAAACGATCGAGACGCGCGGCGATCGTCACCGTGGGCGAACCTACCATGATTGTCTCCCCCTTGGGCTTCTTGGCCGAATAGCGCGCCGGCATGTTGGCACGAGAGACGGGCAGCGAGAAGCCCGGGATTTTCGCGCCACCTTCGCCGCGCCGCACGTTATGATCGGGGCGCAACGTGCCGTGCGATCGGAGAGGGAGCAGGAACCATGTCG
>JBGPOZ010000283.1:0-4921 GCA_041488295.1 Allostellaceae bacterium | reverse complement strand
TCTCCCGAATTCCGCCCTGAAGTCGCCTTCTTCCCGCAATACGGGGAGAGGGCGATCCTTTTCCATGCCGGGTTACCCGCTCGAAGCAGGCGAGCCATGCGGCGCTCCGGTGGTGCCGCGCCTTGACATGCGCGCGAGCGCGTCGCTAGCCTCGCGCAACCTTGAACAGGGCGGCGACTGCCGAAAACAGCATTGGGGAGGACGGCCATGTCGAAGATCCTTGCTGCGGGATTGATCCTGGCGATCGGGTTGGCGGCCGCTCCGACGGCGAAGGCGGGGCAGACCCTCGACCAGATCCGTGCCCGCGGCGTCATCAAATGCGGCGTCAGTACCGGCGCGCCCGGCCTCTCCTATCCCGACAAGCAGGGGCACTGGCTCGGCTTCGATGTCGATTTCTGCCGCTCGACCGCAGCCGCGCTGTTCGGCGACAAGGACAAGGTCGAATTCGTGCCGCTCAGCACCCAGACGCGCTTTACCGGGCTCCAGGCGGGCGAGGCCGACCTTCTCTATCACAATACGACCTGGACATTGTCGCGCGAGACCGCGCTCGGCCTCAACTTCGCCGGCATCAATTACTACGATGGGCAGCGCATCATGGTGCCGAAGAAGCTCGGCATCAAAAGCGCGAAGGAGTTGGGCGGCGCCAGCATCTGCGTGCCGCCGGGATCGACGACCGAGCAGAACCTCGCCGATTTCTTCCGCGTCAACAAGCTCGAGCTGAAGCCGGTGACGATCGACGGCACCGACCAGATCCAGGCCGCGTTCTTCGCCGGCCGCTGCGACGGCTACACCACCGACGGCTCGCAGCTTGCCGGCACGCGCGCGCTGAGCGCGCCCAATCCGGAGGATTACGTCATCCTGCCCGAGGTCATCTCGAAAGAGCCGCTCGGCCCCGCGGTGCGGCACGGCGATGAGGAATGGCTGCAAATCGTTCGCTGGACGCTTTACGCCACGATCGAGGCGGAGGAGCGCGGCATCAATTCGAAGAACATCGACGAGATGCTGGGCAGTCCCGATCCGGTGGTGATGCGGTTCCTCGGCAAGACGCCGGGCAACGGCAAGAGCCTCGGACTGGACGAGAAATGGGCCTACAACGCCATCAAGCAGGTCGGCAACTACGGCGAGATCTTCGATCGCAATCTCGGCAAGGATTCGGCGATGAAATTGGATCGCGGCCTCAATGCGTTGTGGACGCAAGGCGGTCTCATCTACGCGATGCCGCTGAAGTGAGCGAGCGGGCCAGCGTCCTTCCGGTACCGCCTCTCGGCCACTTGTGCAGCAAGTAGGTCGAAGGAAAAGCCCTCTGCACCAATAGGCCCTCTGCACCAATAGGATCGCGGGCACATGCTGAATCGCCGGTTCGCCGAGCTCAACCACTACCCATTCCGCCGTCTTGCCGAGCTCATCGCCGGGCCGGCGCCGGCGACCAACGAGCCGCCGGTCGACATGTCGGTCGGCGAGCCGCGCCACCGGCCGCCCGCCTTTCTCCACGAGATCGTGGCGCGGAACGGCGAGGACTGGAACCGGTACCCGCCGCTTGCCGGCACGCCCGAGCTGCGCGCCGCCTGTGCCGCCTGGCTGCAACGCCGTTACAAGCTGCCGGCCGGGATGATCGACCCCGAGACGCAGATCGTGTCGGTGGCCGGGACGCGCGAGGGGCTCTTTTCGGCGGCGCTCGTCGCGATCTCGCCGGCAAATGGCGGTCCGCCGCCGCTCGCGCTGATGCCGAACCCGTTCTATCAGGTCTATTACGGTGCCTCGATCTGTGCCGGCGCGGAGGCCCGCTTCCTGCCCGCGACCAAGGCGACGGGCTATCTGCCCGATCTCGAGGCCATCGACGAGGCGACGTTGCGGCGCGCGGAGATCTTCTATCTCTGCACCCCGGCCAATCCGCAAGGTGCGGTCGCCGACCTCACCTATCTGAAGCGCGCGCTGCAATTGGCGCGCCGGCATGATTTCCTCCTCGTCGTCGATGAATGCTACGCCGAGATCTACAGCGGCTCGGAACCGCCGCCGGGTGCGCTCGAAGCTGCGGCGGCGCTCGGCGGTGTCTGCGACAATCTTCTCGTCTTCCATACGCTGTCCAAGCGATCGAGCGCGCCGGGGCTGCGCTCAGGATTTGCCGCGGGCTCCAAGGAGGCGATCGCCACATTGGTGAAGCTGCGCAGCTACAATTGCGCGGCAACGCCGATGGCGGCCATGGCGGCGGCGACGGCGCTTTGGCAGGATGAAGCCCATGTCGTCGATGTCCGCGCGCAATACCGGGCGGCGTTCGATGCGGCCGAACGCCAGCTCGCCGGCCGTTTCGGCTTCTACCGGCCGGCCGGCGGCTTCTATCTCTGGCTCGATGTCGGCGATGGCGAAACGGCGACGAAGCGGCTCTGGCACGAGGCCGGCGTCAAGGTTCTGCCCGGCGCCTATCTGACCCAGCCCGATCCCGACGGCAGCAATGCCGGCAAACCTTATATTCGCGTCGCGCTCGTCTACGACGCCGCCACGACCGAAGCCGCACTCGCCCGCATGGCTCGCGTGCTCTGAGGATTTGCTTCGAATGGCTGAGATCATGAAATCCGGCGTCGGTGCGCGTGTCCTGCGCAAGGAGGACGACCGCCATCTGCGCGGGCGCGGCCAGTTCATCGGCGACATGAAGATGCCCGGCATGCGAGAGGTGGCGTTCCTGCGCAGCCCCGTCGCGCATGCCAAGATCGTCCGCATCGACATTCCGGAGGCGCTGCGCGGCAAGGTCTTCATCGCCGCCGATCTCGACGGCGTCAAACCGATCCGCGCCGTCTCGACGCTGCCCGGCTTCAAGCCTTCGGAGCAGCCGGTCCTCGCCACCGGCAAGGTGCGGTATGTCGGCGAGCTGGTCGCTGTCTGCATTGCTGCGACCCGTGCCGAAGCCGAAGACATGGCCGAGCGCGTCGAGGTCGAGTATGACGAGCTGCCGGTGGTCTCGGACATGCTGGCGGCACGCGCCGAGGGGGCGCCGCTCATTCACGAGCATTGGGGCGACAACGTCTATCTCGAGAGCTTCGTCAAGGGTGACATCGCCGGCATCGCAGCGCGCGCGCCGGTCAAGGTGGTGCGCGAATTCCGCATGGCGCGGCAATGCATGTCGCCGCTCGAAGGGAAGGGCGTCCTCGCATATTGGGAGGATCGCCGAGAACAGCTCGTCGTCTACACCTCGACCCAGCAGCCCCATATCGTGCGGACCGGCCTTTCGGAATGCCTCGGCATCGAGCACGGTAAGATCCGCGTCGTCGCGCCCGATGTCGGCGGCGGTTTCGGTTTCAAAGGCATTCTATCCGCGGAGGAGGTTTCGATCGCCTATCTCGCCCGCCGTCTTCGCCGCCCGCTGCGCTGGGTCGAGGATCGGCGCGAGCAGTTGACGGCGACGGCGAATTGCCGCGAGCATCATTATGTCGTCACCGCCTATGCCGATCGCGAGGGCAAGCTCCTCGCCATCGACGCTGAAGCCACGGTCGATGCCGGGGCTTACTCGGCCTATCCCTTCTCGGCCTGCCTCGAAGCCGCACAAGTCGCGAGCATCTTGCCGGGGCCGTACGATTTTGCGGCATATCAGTGTAGGACCTGGTCGGTCGCCAGCAACAAGCCGCCGATCCTACCGTATCGCGGCGTCGCCAGGACCGGCGTGTGCTTCGCCATGGAACTGACCCTCGATGCCATCGCCCGCGCCATCGGCCGCGAGCCGCATGAGGTGCGCCTCAAGAATCTGGTGCGGCCGGAGCAGATGCCGTTCGAGAACGTGACGCAGAAGCATTTCGACAGCGGCGACTATCCGGAATGCTTGCGCCGGGCCGTCAAAGCGATCGATCTCGAAGGCGTGCGGGCGCGCCAGCGTCGGGGCGAGGCGGATGGGCGGCGCATCGGTATCGGCCTCTCGATCTTCTGCGAGCAGGCGGCGCACGGGACCGCCGTTTATGCCGGCTGGGGCATCCCGATGGTGCCGGGTCACGAGCAGGCGACGGCGCGTTTGACGCCTGATGGCGGTCTCGAGATCAGGGTCGGCATCCAATCGCACGGGCAGGGGCTCGAGACGACGTTGGCGCAGGTCGCGAACGAAGTGCTGGGCGTCGCCATCGACCAGGTCAACGTCGTCCATGGCGACACCGAATACACGCCCTATTCGACCGGCACCTGGGGCTCGCGCTGCATGGTGATGGCAGGCGGGGCCGTCGCTCGCTCGTGCCAGGAGATGAAGAAGCGCGTCCTCGCGATCGGTGCCAAGATGCTGCAGACGAGCGTGGATCAAGTGAGCCTCAGCGACGGCGAGATCGTCGGTCCCTCGGGCAGCGTCACCCTCGGCGAAGTGGCGCGCACCTGGTATCTGCGGCCGCAGGATCTGCCCGCCGATGTCGATCCCGGCGGGCTCGAGATCACGACCGGCTACAAGCCGATGCGCGACAGCGGCACCTTCAGCTACGCCGCGCATGCCGCGGTCGTCGCCGTCGACACCGAGCTGGGCCAGATCGATATCCTCGATTACGTCGTTGTCGAAGATGGCGGCGTCCTCGTCAATCCGATGATCGTCGACGGCCAGGTCTATGGCGGGACGGCACAAGGCATCGGCACGGCGCTTTACGAGGAGATGCCGTTCGACGAGACCGGTCAGCCGCAGGCTTCGACCTTGGCGGATTACCTCTTGCCCGGCGCGACCGAGGTGCCATCCATCCGCATCGAGCACATGGAGACGCCGTCGCCTTACAGCGAATTCGGTCAGAAAGGCATCGGCGAGGGGGGCGCCATAGGCCCGCCCGCCGCCATCGCCAATGCGATCAATGACGCGCTGGCGCCGCTCGGTGTCGAGGTGAGAGAGACGCCGGTGACGCCGCGCCGGCTTCTCGACGCGCTTGCCGAGGCGCGGAGGAAGGCAGCGTGAAAGCCGCACGGTTCAAATATG
>JBGPOZ010000282.1:0-4930 GCA_041488295.1 Allostellaceae bacterium | reverse complement strand
GGACGGCGACTGGAAGATCAGCGGCAAAGTCTTCTCTGCGCATTCCCGCGCTTAGGGGACCGCATAGCCGCGTGATTTGCGGGGGGCGTCGATTTACGCATCGACCCGGACCATGACCGTTTCTCGCTAACGTACCTCCTCACCTTCGGGCATCCGCACTGCTTGCGGCGGCGCACTCAGCGCCTCGAGCCGTTGCAGGACGGGCGCGAGAACGCGGGCGAACCGCGCGATCTCCGCGGCGGCGCCCCCTGTGGCTGAGCCCTCATCGCCGGTCTCGCGGCCGAGCAGCCGATCGGCGATTTCCTCGCGCGCGCTGCGCGGAGGCGGGTACTGCTGCAGCGTGATCTGCGCCTCGGCATCGAGATGAGCTGCGATCTTCGCGAGGCGCAGCGCCGTCTCATATCCGCCGAGCGCGTCGACGAGCCCGAGCGCCTTTGCGTCCTCGCCGGTCCAGACCCGGCCGCGCGCCACCTTCTCGACGGTCGCCTTGTCGAGCTTCCGGCCGTCGGCGACGCGCTCCTTGAAGCCGGCATAGATCGTGTCGAGAATGTTCTCGAAGTGCCGCGTGCCGTCGGGCGTGTAATCCTCGATCGCGCTGAAGAACGCCGCATTCTGCCCGGCCTCGACACTGTCCCAATGAACGCCGAGCTTGTCCCAGAGACCGCTCGTCAGCATCTTGCCGGCAACGACGCCGATCGATCCGGTGAGGGTGGCGGGCTCGGCGACGATCTTGTCGGCGGCGGCGGCGACGTAATATCCGCCTGATCCCGCGACGTCGCCCATGCTGACGATGACCGGGATATTGGCCTGGCGCGCCCGGACCGTCTCGCGCCAGATCGTCTCGCTCGCCACCGCCGAGCCGCCGGGGCTGTCGACCCGGAAGAGAATGGCGCGGACCGCGGGGTCGGCGAGGGCGGTGCGGAAGGCGTGCGCCGCACCCTCCGAGCCGAAGACGCCCGAGCCGCTGAGCGGGTTGTCCTCGCTGCCGCCGCGCTGGATCACGCCGATGCCATAGATGAGCGCGATCGTCGGTCCCTCGCGGTTGGGACGGCCGGCGCGCTCCAGATAGGGGCGGGGCCGCAGCAGCGCGGCAATGCCGCCGGCGCGCCCGCGTGCCGCGGTGACCGCCTCGTCGCGATATCCCACATGATCGACGAGCCGCAGCTTCTCCGCATCGGCCGAAAGGTAGGGGCCGCCATCGACGATCTTGCGCAGATCCGGTTCGGCGATGCGCCGAGCGTTGGCGACGTCGCGGACGATCTGACCGAAGACGGATTTGACGATCGCCTCGGTCTCTTCGCGCTCTGCCGCGTTCATCATCTTGTCGGTCATCGTATTCATCGCCGATTTGTATTCCGAGCGATGGTCGAGCCGCGGCACGACGCCGACGAGGTCGAGCGTGCCGCGCAGGAACGGGGACTCGACGCGCAGGCCGGTAAGCCCGACTTGGCCCAGCGGTTGCAGCCAGATCTCGTCGAACGCCGTCGCAAGATAATAGGCGCGGTTGCCGGGGCCGAACTCGCCGAAGCTGTCGGCGAAGGCGATGGCGAACTTCCCCTTGGCGCGGAAGGCCTCGATCGCATCGCGCAGTTGCTGGACGGTCGCCGTACCGATCGCGTCGCTGCCGACGCGGGCGACGACGCCCTTCACCCGCGCATCGTCGCCGCCGCGCTGCAACGCGTCGAGCACGTCGCGCAGGGAGAGCCGCTCTTCGAGCAAGAGCTGCGCGAAACCGTCACCCGTCGGCGCTTCGGTCAGCCCTCGCGTCAGATCGAGGTCGAGGATCGTCGAGGCGGCAATGACCGGTTGGCGCGGCGCCAGGTAATGCCAGGCGACCCCGATGCCGACGACGAAGAGCAGCACGAGAAAGCCCAGCATGGCGAGAAACCCGACGATGAACCGGCGCATCACGCGACACTCCTCCGCTCAGCCGCCGCGAGCATAGACGGGCTGCGCTCCGGCGCAAGCGCCGCCTGGGCTTGGCACGCGGCCGACGTGCCGTTGCAGAACCTTTCACCGAGCTTCAGAATCGAACCTAAGTCGTGCAAGCAATTTGGACGATGAATTTATGCGCCCGCTCGCCGATCTCCGGCGTCTCGATGGGTTTGCTGGTAGACGCTCTTACATAGTGCACGGAGTTGATGTCCATGAAGGAACGTGCGATCGACGCCTTGATCGCGAAATTCACGTTCTGCGGAACTTCAATTTTATTGTCGCCGGTCGAGCGGGCCTCAAGCCCGGACGATACGATGCCGATGACGTTACCGGCTTGATCGAGCAGCGGACCGCCGCTGTTTCCATGCTGGACCGGTGCACTGATCTGGTATTCTCGACTGTCGTTCTTGAAGCCGGCCAAGGCGTTGACGACACCGGTGGTGAGGATCGGTCCGGACGACACCGTGCCGGGTAGCGGAAAGCCGACGGCGACGACGGCTTCGCCTTGACGGATGTCGCTGCCATCACGGAATTGCGCGACCGTGCTCGCGCTGGGTGACGTCTTGAGCAGCGCAAGGTCGTTGGTGGAGTCGGCCGCCAGAACCGTCGCGTCGACGACCGACCCATCGTGCTGCCGGATGGCAATGCTTTGGCAATGCGGCACGACGTGGTTGTTCGTCAAGACTATCCCGTCCGGACTGACGACGAATCCGGTTCCCAAGTGGCGTTCGCCGTGAGGAGAAGCCGTGGGAGCTGTGGCGGTACCGGTCTTGATGGGGTGAGCGCCAGGCGGCGCCGCACCCTTATATCCCTCGATCGTCCCGCGCGTTGCCGGCCGAAGCCCGTTGATTCCGGGTTCGAACCCCGATCGCAAATCGATCACCAGATAGCCGTCATACCCGTGCTGGTTCGCGATCTCCGCGGCACGCCGGTAGAAATACAGTTCGGTCGTTCCGGCGCCGGTGAAGCCGTTGCCTCGGACGCTGATCCGGAAGCGGTCGCCGCCGAGCGCCTCATCCTCATAGCCGCCGCCCAGCCCTCTTGGCTGATAGGACGTTGTGCAGGCCGCGAGCATCGCGGCAATTCCAAGAATGAGAGCGGTCAGACGACTTGACTGCAGCATGATTTCGCCCCGGACGAGTTTGATGGGGCGGAAATTCTAGGGACGATCGCGGAGTTGTTCAATCAGAACGCGAACTCAAACCTGTGCGAGCCCTTATTCCGTTTCGCGGCGAAACGGCGAGAATTCGGTGAGTTCGTCCATTTCGTGCGTGACCGCGCGCCGTTCGCGCTCGAGGAAATCGGCGACCGCGCGGGTAAAGCCCGCATCACGCAGCCAATGCGCGCTGTAGGTCGGTGCCGGCAGATAACCTCGTTGGATCTTGTGCTGCCCCTGCGCGCCGGCCTCGACGCGGGCGAGGCGGCGCTCGATCGCGAAATCGATCGCCCGGTAATAGCAGGCCTCGAAATGGAGGAAGGGGAAATCGCCGATGCAGCCCCAGTTGCGGCCAAAGAGGGTGTCGCTGCCGATGAGGTTGAGCGCACCGGCGACGAAGCGGCCCTTCTGCTCGACCATGACGAGGGCGATCTTGTCGGCCATGCGCTGGCCGATGAGGTCGAAGAATTCGCGATTGAGGTAGGCTGAGCCCCATTTCCGGTCCGAGGTCGAGATATAGAAGCGGAAGAAAGCGTCCCAATGCCGGGTTTCGATCGCAGCGCCAGTCAGCGTCTCGATGCGAAGGCCTGTGGCGAGCGCGTCGCGCCGCTCGCGCCGGATCGCCTTTCGCTTGCGCGCGTTCAGCGCCTCGAGGAAATCATCGAAGCTCGCATAGCCGCGATTCTCCCAATGGAATTGCTGGCCTGTGCGCTGCAGAAACCCGGCGGCGGCGAAGCGCTCCCATTCGTCGCGTCGCGGAAAGGTGACGTGGACGGATGAGACTTTGTGGCGCCGCGCCAACTCGACCATCGCCGCGATGAGCGCATCGGCGACCGCCTCGTCGGCGTCCGGCCGCAGCAACAAGCGGGGTCCCGTCACCGGCGTGAACGGCACGGCCGACAGTAATTTCGGATAATACTGGCCGCCAGCGCGCTCATAGGCGGCCGCCCAGCTGTGGTCGAACACGTATTCGCCGTAAGAGTGGCTTTTAAGGTAGAGCGGCGCCGTGCCGAGAACGCGGCCCGCCCGATCCTCGACGGCGAGATGCTGCGGCAGCCATCCGGTCTCCGCCGTCGCCGAACCGCTCTCTTCGAGTGCGTTCAGGAAGGCGTGCGAGACGAAGGGATTGTCGGCGCCGGCGCAGGCATCCCAAGCGGCGGCCGAAATCTCGGCAATGCTCCGGACGACCCGGACGGTGACCGCGCCGCCGCCGTCAGCCATGCGCCCTCCGTCTGCGTGCCAGCTCGCTCACCGTATTTCGAACACGGCGTCGATCTCGACCGCGACGTCGAAGGGCAGGACGCTGCCGACGGCGGTCCGCGCATGACGCCCGGCATCGCCGAACACCTCGACCATCAGGTCCGAGCAGCCATTGACGATCTTCGGTTGATCGGTGAAATCCGTGGTCGAGTTGACGAACCCGCCGAGCTTGACGCAGCGGGCGACGCGATCGAGATCGCCGTCGAGCGCGACTTTGAGCTGCGCCAGAATGTTGAGACCGCACAGGCGCGCCGCCGCGATACCCTCTTCGATCGTGATGGCCCCGCCGAGCTTGCCGATAAAGCGCCGCTCGCCTTCCCACTGGCAGATCTGGCCGGCGATGAACAGCAGATTGCCGCTGCGCACGAACGGCACGTAATTGGCGAGCGGGGCGCCCGCTTTCGGCAGCACAATCTTGAGTTCGGCGAGACGGGCATCGATTCTTGCAGCCATAGCGTCGGCTCCGTTGTTGTCGTCTTGGGGCCGCAGAATAGCGGCTGGTGCGGGCGAGAATCCACCCTCCTCGCCAGGGCGGCACGATTGCCGCGAAACCGCCAGATTTGACGTTTAAGCCTCGCT
>JBGPOZ010000281.1:0-4976 GCA_041488295.1 Allostellaceae bacterium | reverse complement strand
GAGACCTTCGCCGCCGATCTCGACGGACCCTTCGGCATCGCCTTCTACCCGCCCGGCCCCGACCCGCAATGGGTCTATGTCGCGAACACCGATCGGCTTCTGCGCTTTCCCTATCGCAAAGGCGACCTCGCGGCGCGCGGCGCGGCCGAAGCGGTTCGCCCCCACCTTGCCAGCGGCGGGCATTGGACGCGCGATGTCGTCTTCTCCCGCGACGGCAAGCGGATGTTCGTCTCGATCGGCTCGGCTTCGAATGACGCGCCGCGGCTGTCGCGCAAGAGCCCAGACGAGATTCGCAAATGGGAGGGCGAGCACGGGCTTGGCGCCGCCTGGGGCGATGAAGAGAACCGCGCCGACGTGCTCGCCTTCGCGCCCGACGGTTCCGGCGGCCGCAGCTTCGCGACGGGGTTGCGCAACTGCGTTGGCGTCGCCGTGCAGCCGCGGACCGGCGATCTCTGGTGCTCGACCAACGAGCGCGACGGGCTCGGCGACGATCTCCCGCCCGATTACGTGACGCGCGTGCGCGAGGACGCCTTCTACGGCTGGCCTTGGTTTTACATCGGCGCGCACGAGGATCCGCGCCACAAGAGCGAGCGGCCCGATCTCGCGGCGAAGGTGACGATCCCGGACGTTTTGCTGCAGCCGCATTCGGCGCCGCTCGCGATGACCTTCTACGACGCCCCGGCATCGGGCGTCGCCGCCTTCCCGGCTGACTATCGGGGCGATGCCTTCGTCGCGCTGCACGGCTCATGGAACCGCAGCAAGCGCACCGGCTACAAGGTGATCCGCATTCATCTCGAGAACGGTGTTCCCTCCGGCACCTATCAGGATTTCATGACCGGCTTCGTCATCGACGACAGCCGCGTCTGGGGCCGCCCGGTCGGCGTCGCCGTCGCGCATGACGGCGCGCTCCTCGTCAGCGAGGACGGCAACGGCACGATCTGGCGCGTGGCATATTCCGGCAAGGGCGCTGCGGATTGAGCGGAAATACGATCATTCTTAGCGCAGAGGCCGCGGAGGATGCGCAGAGGTCGCGGTGCGGGCTTAGTTGAGCGTCCTCCTGAGCTCTTGTCGAAGGGGCGAAACCTCCGCGTCCTCCGCGCTGAGGAGTTCTTCTCAAAACGGCGCCGGGTCGAGGAAGCGGCGGACGACGTTCAGGGTGATGCGCGAGACGTTGTTGTCGTAGCCGTTGTGGTCGAGCGCGCCCGCCCAGGCGATCGAGCTCGTCGAGAAGACGGCGCCGCCTCGAGGCGTCTCGTAGAACACCATGTCGCAGCGCACGAACGGGCAGGTCTCGCCGGTGATGGCGGAGTGGGTGTGCGTCATCTCCTCCTTCATCCAGTGATAGGCTGCGGAGAAATCGCTCGCCGTCGCGACGATGAGGGCGTGCGGCGGCGTGCCGAGCGCGGGATCGGCGCGGTCGATTTCCGAGCCCGCGGCACCGCCGCCGATGCGGCCGAAATCGCCGATGCGCTCGTCTTTGTCGACGCCGTCGAAGATGAAGGTGGCGCGCGGGTCGAAGCTTTCCGGCGTGCGCTCGAAATATGTCGAGCGGTCGAACCCTTGCGCCGTCATGCCGGTGCCGGCGACGGATTGCGGCGCGTGACCCATCCGCCGCCACATGCCGCCCAATTCGCCGGTGAAGCCGTGATAGTACTCGCCGCCCTCGGCGAGCCATGAGCGGATGCCGTCCTCGCCGCGGCGCATCTCGATGACGCCGGGCAGGGTCGGGTGATACGAGACGCGCCAATAGAATCCGTTGCCGCCCATATAGATGAAGCGCCCGCCATCGTTCTGGAACGCGGCGTAGGCGTCGATCATGCGTTTGGAGGGATATTCGGGATGCGTCCCCGTCATGACGCAGCGATAGCGCGCGAGCAGCGCCGGCCCCTCGGCGTCGAGATCGTCCTCGGTGATGATGTCAAAGGCGATCTTCTTTTCCTCGAGCCAATCGATGATGTGCGTATCGGCCGGGAGCTGCCACAGCCGGCCATGCGGGCGCATGTTCATGAGCGGCCGCAAGCGCGATGAATAACAGACGCCGCTGCCGTCGCTGTGGCGGTCATACATCGAGCAGCCATATTCAGGGTGCTCATGCAGAAAGAGCGAAGCCGGGTCGATCGCGGCGAAGAGGCCGTTCACATGCTCGCGCTCGCGCCATTCGAAGAGGTGGTGCGTGTTGGCGTAGGCCCAGTAACTCGCGGTCGGCAACAAGAGCGCAAGCTCCGCCCGCGCCCCTCCCTTCGGCGGGCGGACGATGAAGGGGATGAAATCTTCCGATCCCTCCTGCTCGAGATGCGCGGCGTAGAGGCCGCTCGGCAGGGTCTTCGGCACGCTCCAGGAAAAATCCGTCTCCCAGGCGCAATCGTAGAGGTCATCGTCATGGAAGTGGATCGCGCCGTAATGCTCGGGCTTGTGCATCCAGACATATTCGCTGCCGTCCCAGTTCCACCCCTTCATCGCCCGTGTCGGCAGGTTGATGGCGGTGCCGTCGCGCGACTGCGGCGAGACGTCGATGATCCGGTCGGTCGAGATCTCCTTCGAGAAATCCCAGGACGCGACGATCTCATCCTCGGGGTACGGCACCACGGCATCGGCGAGAAGCGCCGCGCGCTCGGCCGCAATCAGGGCGCGCTTCAGCACCATCGGGCTGTCGATCTTGCCGTTGTAGAACGCGCCTGCGGCGCCGTCCTCGCTCCAAGCGGCGATGCGGAAGCGCCCGCCGCCCGAGGGCGTCACCGCTGGCGCTTCAACGCGCTCGGCGCGCGTATCGCCGCGCGCATAGGATAGGAGCGGGCGCTGCGCCACCCACGCCTCGCCGCTTGCCGCATCGAAACTCGCCGCGACGAGATACCAATGCCGCTCGAGCAAAGCGGTGCCGGTACCGATCTCCGCCGACTGCTTGCCGTCGCCGAGGCGCAGCGCGATGGCGCCCGCGGCGTCGATCGCGAGCGCGTAACCGCCGCCATTCGTCCAATTGCCGAGCAGCGCCTGCCAACCCTTGCGCGGCGTCGTCGGCCAGATGTAGGCGAGGAGCGAGAAGCTCTTCAGCGCGAAGGGCTTCGCGTTGTCGATCTCGATATGGGAGCCGATCGCGACCGGCTGCCGTCGCGCCGCGTATTCGCCATCGACTGCCGCCTCGACCGGTGTCGCTTTGAAACCGACGCCGGCTTTGTCGCCGCAACGGATGCGAAGGATGCGCGCGCGGTACTTGCCGGAAAGCTCGGAGCTTATCTTGAAGGCGACCTTCTGGCCGTTCTCGACAGAGAATTTGTCGGCGTAGCCGAGGATCGGTTGACGCGAGGCGCTTGTCGTCAACGCGCCGCCGATCGCCGGGTCTTCGGGATGATCGCCCTCAAGACGAAGCGCCGTGCCTGTGTGCTTCTCCCAACGCTTGCGGAACACGGCCCAATGCGCGTCCGCCATCGTGCGATACGGGCGGCCGCGAAAGATTTCGATCGGGTGGCCTTTGGGTCCGGTGGTGCGGGCGAGAAACCACGCGCCCCCATGCTCGGGCTGGACCGCGAGGAAGCGATCCTCGACCTCCTCCCAGCGCAGCAGCTTCAAGAGCTTCTGCAGATCGGCGCTGTAGGGGCCGAGCGGGTTCGCCTTGAATTCGCGCGCGAGATCGAGACGCGACGGGTCGACCTTGTGCATGGGCGTCGTCTCCCTTGGGATCGGCGCCAGTGTCGCCGGAAGCATTGCCTAGAGACAAGCGCGGATCAGCTCCGCGCCGGCGGCGCTGGTGCATCGTCCTCGCCCGCGTTACGCTCGATATCGATGACCGGCGATCTCTTCGCGCCCGATTTCAAGCCTGCGCCCTTCTGGTGGGAGGGCGCGCCGCGCCCTTCGTTGCCAGTGGCGCCTCCGCCGGCGCGCGTCGACGTCATTGTGGTCGGCTCCGGTTATACCGGCCTCGCCGCCGCGCTGCCGCTGGCGCGCGCCGGCCGCTCGACGCTCGTGCTCGACGCCGAGAATGCGGGATTCGGCTGCAGCACGCGCAATGGCGGCCAAGTCAGCACGAGCATCAAGCCCGATTTCGACACGCTCGCGGCGCGCCACGGTGCGGACCGCGCCTTCGCCATCGTCAGGGAAGGCCACAACGCCCTCGCCTTTATCGACGATTTGATCCGCACCGAGAACATCGCGTGCGACTGGGAGCGCCTCGGGCGCTTCGTCGGCGCGCATAATTCCGCGCAATACGACGCACTCGCACGCAAGATCGCAAAGCAGAAGAAGGGCCTCGAGATCGAGGCGCATCTCGTGCCGCGCGCCGAGCAGCATCGCGAGATCGGCAGCGATGCCTATTACGGCGGCGTCGTCTATCCCGCGCATGCGGCGCTCGATCCCGCGAAATATCACCAGGGGCTGCTCGACCGCGCGATCGCGTCCGGCGCGACGATCATCCCGCATTGCGCGGTCGAGGCGATCGAGCGCGACGGCCAGGGTTTCGCGGTGACGACCGCGAAAAGCCGGGTCGCCGCACGCGACGTCATTGTCGCCACCAACGGCTACACCCGCCCGGTGAGCGCGGCACTGCGCCGCCGCGTCATTCCGATCGGCAGCTACATCATCGCGACAGAGCCGCTCGATTTGGCGGTGACGGCGCGCCTCATTCCGAAGGCGCGCGTCGTCTCGGATACAAGGCGCATCGTCGTCTATTATCGCCTTTCGCCCGATCGAAGGCGCGTCGTCTTCGGCGGACGCGTCGCTCTCATGGAGACGGATCCGCGGGTGACGGCGCCGCGCCTTCACGCCGAGATGGTCGCGATCTTCCCTGAGCTCGCCCGAACGCGGATCACGCATTCCTGGCACGGGTTCGTCGCCTACACTTTCGACACGATGCCGCATCTCGGCAAAGACCAGGACGGCGTACGCTACGCGATGGGCTATTGCGGCTCGGGCGTCTCGCTCGCGACATATTTCGGCACGCGCATCGGTCAGCAGGTGCTGGGCCTCGACGAGGGGCGCACCGCGCT
>JBGPOZ010000280.1:0-5011 GCA_041488295.1 Allostellaceae bacterium | reverse complement strand
GCCGCAGCGGGCGCGCGTCCTGTCAAGCGCATGATCAACCACTCCGTCCAGGTCGGATCGGCGATCGTGCTCGCCGGCAACGCCGCGAAGGCGCGCTCGAGGGTGGCGCGGAGGTTGGTCTCGTCGCGCGGCGGCAATGTCGCCGCCGCGATGGCGAGGCGGCCGGGAAAGCGGCGGAAGAAACCGATCTCGCCCAGCATGGCGCGCATCGCCGCGACGGCACTGTCGGGATCGGCTTCCTCATCAGGCTCGGCGACGCCAAGCAGCGCCAAGCCGAACATCCGGTGCACGAGCACGAATTCGATCGCGCCGTTCTCGCCTCCGGCACGCACTTCGCAATCGTGGATGACGCTCCAACCGGCATCGAGATCGCGCGCCAGCCGCTCGAACAAGCCTCGCTCCGCGGCCGTGACAGGCGTCTCTCCCTTCCGTGCCGGGCAAGCGTCGGGAAACATCCGGGCCATCTGGCATTTCCTCATTTGCCTCGGGGCCGTGGCGCGTTCGCCGCGCCCTTCGCGAACCCCGCTCCATAGTAATGCACTTTTTGCAACCGAGACCCGTGAAATTGAGAATGGATAAAACCGCGAGGGAACTTCATGATTTTCCTTAGCGATCCTGCATCGCCGGACGAATTTTCCGCAGGCGGCCGAAACCGCGTGCGGGACACGAGTTTCCGGGGCGATCCCCCGGGAAAAGGGTCTTCGGATCCTTACGTCTCCCAGACGTGAAGCCTCCCTGTTCAAACTGGCCGGAACCGCAAGGCTCCGGCCGTTTTCTTTGACGGACAGTCTCTCAGGCGCTCACGATCAGATCTCCCTTGCGGCTTCGGCAGCCGCGGCAATGGTCGCATCGATCACCGGTTCATCATGCGCTGTCGAGAGGAACCAGGCTCCGCGCTCGAGGGCGCGAACGCCGCGGCGAAGCAGCGCGGTCGTGAACGCGACGTATCGCGCCTTGTTGGCGCGCGCCAGATCGCGGCAGTCGCGGGCCGGCTCGGTCACGTCGAGCGCGACGTGAAAGATCTGCGGAAAGCCGGTGACCACGGCCGGCACCTTGGCGTCACGCAAAGCATCGCGCAACCCGTCCATCAGGCGTTGGCCGCGCCGCTCGAGCGTTTCGTACACCCTCGGGGCGGCGAGTTCCTTCATCGTCGCGACCGTCGCGGCCATCGCCACGGGCTGCGCATTGTAGGTTCCGCCATGCACGACCCCTTTGGCGAAATGGTCGAGGATGTCGGCGCGGCCGGCGAGAGCGGCGACCGGGAAACCGCTCGCGATCGCCTTGGCGAAGGTCGCAAGATCGGGCGTGACGCCGAAGCGCTGCTGCGCGCCGCCGGGGGCGAGGCGGAACCCGGTGATGACCTCATCGAAGAGAAGAACCGTGCCGGACTCGGTGCACGCCGCGCGCACGCCTTCGAGATACCCCGGCACCGGTCGGATGGCGCCGGAATTGCACATCGCCGGCTCCATCATGACCATTGCGACGTCGCGCTTGGCGAGGCGCTTCTCGACCAAAGCGAGGTCGTTCCACGGGAGCACGATCGTGTTGCGCCCGGCGTCCGGATCCTGGCCGCGGCTGCCCGGGATCGCGTTCGGCGCCTCGCGCGGGCCGGCTTCGTCGAGCGGCGGCGCGGTCGACCAGAGAATGTTGTCGGCCCAGCCGTGATAATGCCCTTCGAATTTCACGATGATCTTGCGGCCGGTTGCCGCGCGGGCAACGCGAATGGCGGCTTGGACGGCTTCCGTTCCCGAGGACGCGAAGCGCAACCGCTCGGCGCACGGCACCATCGCGCAGACGAGGCGCGCGGCCTCGATCTCGATCTCGCTCTGCCCGGCGTAGAGGAGGCCGCGCTCGAGTTGCGCTGCGACCGCTTCCTTGACCGATCTCGGCGAGTGGCCGAGGATCATCGGTCCCATGCCGAGATAGTAGTCGATGAGCCGATTGCCATCGGCGTCGATCAGGTACGGACCCTCGCCGCGCGCGATGACGAGCGGCGTCGGCGATATGCCGGCGCGAAAGTTGCTGTTGATGCCGCCCGCCGTCCAGCGCGCCGCCTCGGCCATCCGGCGCCTCGACTCGTCGAATTCCAGGAATGCGCCATCCCGGGAGTTGCGCAGAATTCGCTCCTTGCCGCCGCCCTTGTCCACCATGTCTTGCCTCCCCGAGCCAGCCCCGGTCCAAGCATACGAGCGTTCCAGGAAATCGCTATGGTGGTGACGCCGCTCACTCCCGCAGGATGCGCCGCAACCCGTCCACCAGCGCCGCGTGGCGCGCGTCGGACGCATCCGCGGCCGCCGCTTTGCCGATGCCGAGATAGCGCTCGGCGACGGCGGGGTCGTGGCGGAGATCGCGGCCGCGCCCGTCGAGCACGACGCGGCCCATCTCGATGACGTAGCCATGATCGGCGATGGCGAGGCTGCGCCGCGCATTCTGCTCGGAGAGGAGGATCGCCAAGCCCTCGCCGCGCAAGCCCTCGATGAGGGCGAAGATCTGCGTCACCAATGTCGGCGAGAGGCCGAGCGAGGGCTCGTCGAGGACGAGGAGCTTCGGCCGCATCATCAGCGCGCGGGCGATCGCCAGCATCTGCTGCTGGCCGCCGGAGAGATTGCCGGCGGCGGCGCCCATCCGCTCGACCAACACCGGAAAGGGCCGGCAGACCTCGTCGATCCGCCGCGCCATGCCGGCGGCGCCGAGCTCGCGCCGCAGCAGGAACGCGCCGAGGCGGAGATTCTCGGCAACCGTGAGGCCGGCGATGATCTGCCGCCCTTCCGGCACATGGGCGATGCCGAGGCGGACGCGCTGCAGCGGCGACAAGCGCGCGATCGATCGGCCGGCGAAGCGGATATCGCCGGCGCGCAGCGGCACCAGGCCCGAGATCGCTTTGGCGAGCGTCGTCTTGCCGGCGCCATTGGCGCCGACCAGCGCGACGATGGCGCCGCTCGGTACGGTCATGTCGATGGCGTCGAGAACATCGACGCCGCCATATCCCGCCCGGAGGCCGCGGATCTCGAGCATCAAATCGCCCCCGCATCGGCCGTGCCGAGATAGGCCTCGATGACGCGCGGATCGCGCTGGATCTCGGCCGGCGTGCCGCTGGCGATGAGGCGGCCGAGATCGAGCACGACGACGCGGTCCGCGACGTTCATCACCAGCGCCATGTTGTGCTCGACGACCATCACCGTGACGCCGCTGTCGCGCACCGCGCGCAAGAGCCGCGCGAGCTCGGCGGTCTCCGCATCGTTGAGCCCGGCGGCCGGCTCGTCGAGAAGGAGGAGGCGCGGTCGCGCCATCAGCGCGCGGCAGATCTCGATGAGCTTCTGCGCGCCCATCGGGAGCGCGTTGCCGGCGACGTCGCGAAAGGCATCGAGGCGGACGAGCGCGAGAAGCGCCTCGGCGCGCTCGCGCAACGCCCGCTCCTCGCGCCGCGCTCCGGCGAGCCACAACGCCTGGCGCAACGGATGGGCGCGGACATGGTGGTGCGCGCCAACGAGAATGTTCTCGAGCGCGCTCATGCCGGGAAAGACCCGCGCCGTCTGGAAGGTGCGCAGAAGGCCGAGTCCGGCGATCCGGTGCGGCGCCATCCCGCCGAGCGCGGCGCCATAAAGCCGCACCGCGCCGGCATCGGCGCTGAAAAGGTTCGTCACGAGGTTGAAGAGCGTCGTCTTGCCGGCGCCGTTCGGCCCGATGAGCGCGGTGAGGCTGCCATCGGCGACATCGAACGAGACGTCGTCGACCGCGCGCAAGCCGCCGAAGGTCTTGCGCAGTTGCGCGATCTCGAGCGCCGGCGCGCTCATCGCGCGCGCCCGTCGCTCGCCGCCGCGCCGAGGCGGAGCCGTGACAAGAGCCGAACGACGGTGCCGAGGAGCCCCGCCGGAAAATACTGAAATGCCAGGACGAGGATCGCGCCCTCGGCGAGGATCTTGTAGTCGGCTAGGGACTGAAAGATGGTCGGCAGGAGCGTCACGAGCGCCGCGCCGAAGAGGCCGCCGACCAGCGTCCCCTCGCCGCCGACGACCAGCATCGCGATCATCTCGAAGGAGCGCGGCGTCGCGACCATCTCGGGCGACAGGAAATGGAAATCGAAGGCGTAGAGGCTGCCCGCCAGCGAGGCGAGCGCCGCGCTCAACGCGAAGGCCGCCATCTTGGTGCGCGCGACATCGATGCCGAGCGCCGCCGCCGCCGTCTGATCGGTGCGGATCGCCTGAAGAGCACGGCCGAAGCTCGAGCGCATGAGGCCGGTCAGCGCGAGGACGAGAATGACGATGAGCGCGAGGGCGAGGTAATACATCGCGCGCGGCGTATCGAGGCCCCACGGGCCGATCGCGAGGGATGGAATGCCGACAAGACCCGAGGGGCCGCCGGTCAGATCGGTGAGGCCGACCGCGAGCTGATCGACGAGGAGACCGAAGGTCAGCGTCGCGAGCGCGAGATAGGCGCCGCGCAGGCGCATCGTCACGAGCGAGAGGGCGATGGCGCAGACCAGCGACAGCATGATGCCGGCGCAGATTCCGAGAAGCGGCGACACGCCGTAATTCACCGCGAGGATGCTGGCCGTGTAGCCGCCGATCGCCATGAACCCGGCTTGGCCGAGACTGACGAGCCCGGCGAAACCCATGAGGATGTCGAGGCCGAGCACGGCGATCGACAGAATGAGCGTGATGGCGAGCGTGCTCATGAGTCCGCCCTCGCCGACGAGAGACGGCAGCGCGAGGAGGATGCCGAGCAGGGCAAGGCCGACGAGAACGGCGCCGCGCCCGTCGAGGCGCGTCGCCGCGCGGTGGATTCGCGGCTCGGCGCGCACGTCGTGCCGTTGCGCAAGTCCGGAGACGAGGATGCCTTGCGGCCGCCACAGCAAGGTCGCGAGCAGGAGAGAGAGCGCGAGAGCGTTGCTGAAGAGCGAGGAGATGTAGCCCGCCGCGAGTTGCTCGGCGACGCCGAGAAAGAGACCGCCGGCGACGGCTCCGGCAAAGGAGCCCATCCCGCCGATCGCGACGGCGATGAAGCCGGTATT
>JBGPOZ010000279.1:0-5037 GCA_041488295.1 Allostellaceae bacterium | reverse complement strand
GCGACCGGCGTGACGAATTCGGGGATGTAGGTGAGGTCGACGAAGACCGCGATGCCATGCAGGTGATCGTGTGCGAAGAGCGCGATCGGCCGGTCGGCGAAGGCGACGGCGAGAGCGATCAGCACGACGCACGATGCCGCGGCGATCGCACAACGTCGCGGAAGGCTGGGCCGAACGAGAGCGGTGTCCGTCATGGCGCGACCCGTCGCATCAGCATGTTATTGACCCGCCCACCGCTCACCATGAGGTCCGTCGCCTCGCCGGCCGCGTCGCGCCGGATGCGGCCCCAGACAAGAGTTCACCGTCATCACCGGTAAGGCCGCTCTCGCCATGCGGCGCCGGTAGGATCGCCGGCGGGCCCGACGACCGAGGCGAAGCGCATCGTCTGCCGCCCCGCTCGGTCGTAAGCCGGCCAAGGCGGCATCCCGTCATGCTTGGGATCGCCGTCGCGGACGAAGGCGATCCAGGCGCGGCGGATGAGGGCGGAGAGGGCCGCCATCTCCGCGGGATCGCCGCCCGCCAGCATCTGCGCGTCGCGCCATGCCGGGAAGCTGCCGAAGACGAAGGGCAATTCGATGCAGTGGCACGCCTTGAACGGCGATTGCGGGGGCGCCCAGTCGAATTGGTAGGCAAAGACGCGGCCGCCGCCATCGGCGACCATCTCGGCAAGGTCGAACGATGGAAGCATGAAGACCGAATCGGTGACGAGATCGCCGAGGAGATCGCGCACCGTCCCGCCGGGACGACGGCGACGATAGAGCTCGATCGCCTTTGCATCGCCGGCGAGCGCGGCGAAACGCTCGGCGACCGCCGCGGGGTCGGGATCCGCCATCGCCGGATCGGGCGCGAAGAAGGCGTGCATCTCCTCGCGCGTGACGCCGATCATCAGCTCTTTGCCGTCGAGTTGCCGCGCCACCTCGGCGATGAAGGGCTTGGCGCCCGCAAAGCCTCCGAGCACCGGCTGGAAGGGCGGCGACATGTCGGCGAAGCGCGCATTCTGCCGCGCGATGCCCATCTGCGTCTCGACGAGTTGCGGCACCGGCACCGCGCGCAGGCGCTGCAGCGCATCCGCGGCATCGCCGTCGATGCCGAGCGCGCGGAGAAGCTGATCGGCGACGCGTTGGGCATGCTCCGGGCTGATGGGCGGCCGGCCGAGCCCGGCGCTCTGCATGATTGCGCGGCGGAAGAGCGGGCGCGCCGCCGGCATGGTGAGGAGGCAGGCGATCGACGAGCCGCCGGCCGATTGCCCCGCCACGGTCACCCGTTCGGGATCGCCGCCGAAACCGGCGATGTGATCGCGGACCCAGGCGAGCGCCGCCGCTTGGTCGAGCAGGCCGAGATTGCCCTCGCTGATGCCCTCGCGGCGCAGCCACCCCAAAGCGCCGAGCCGGTAATTGACGCCGACGACGACGATGTCGCCCTCGCGCGCCAACGTTCCGCCATCGTACCAATCGAGCGATCCCGCGCCGCTGATATAGGCGCCGCCATGCAGAAAGACGAGCACCGGGCGCGCCTTGCCGTCGGGCGCCGGCGTCGAGATCGTCAAGGTGAGGCAATCCTCGCTTTGCGGCCACGTGAAGTCGCCCATGGCAAGGCGAAGGCGCGAGGGCGCCTGCGGCGCGATCGGGCCGTGCATCGTGGCATCGCGCAGGCCCTGCCAATGCGGCGCCGGCTCCGGTGGAAGGAAGCGCCGCTCGTCGATCGGCGGCGCGGCGTAGGGAACGCCGCGAAAGATCGCGATGCCGTCACCGGCGGCGCCTTTGAGATCGCCCAGACCGGTGCTCGCCACCCTGTGTTCCGCTCTTGCCGCCGCCATGTCGAGCCCTGAAACCGCGAAGTGCCGGTCGAGTTTCGCATAGGATCGCCGCCGCCAAAACGATCTTCGCGCGTTCCCGAACACCGCGCCGTCAGCTTCCCGGCACCACGCCCGGCGGCAGCGATGCGATGTGATCGTAGATCGCGCAAGGCCGCGTGAACCACACGCGCTCGCGGTCCTTGTGGTTGATGATATGGCGCAAGGCTTCGCGCAGAACGCGGAGGCGATAGGGCTGGCCGAAGATCATGGTGTGAAGGGCGATGCCGCAGACCAGCGGCTGCTTCGCCGATTGCCGCAGCATCTCCTCGAATTGGTCGACGATCATCGTGGCGAACTCGCTCGGCGAATGGTGGCGCACCAGCATCTGCGGCGAATCGTTGATCTCGAGCGGATAGGGGATCGAGAGGATCGGCCCCGATCGCGTCCGCATCCAGAAGGGCTGGTCGTCGCACGGCCAATCCATGACGAAGTCGTAGCCGGTCTCTTTGAGGAGATCGAGCGTCACGCGGCTCGCCGACATCCACGGCGCCATCCAGCCGCGCGGCGGCTTGCCCTCGTGCCGGGCGATCGTCGCGCGCACCTCGGCGAGAAGACGCCGCTCGTCCTCCTCCCAGAGGAGGCCCGCGCGTTCGGCATTGGTGCGGCCATGGCCGGTGATCTCGTCGCCGCGCGCGCGGATCGGCTCGAACACCTCGGGGCAGTAATCGTAGAGCGCGGTGTTGGCGAGGTGATGACCCGGCAGCTTCAGCTCGTCGAGCAGCTCCAGAAGCCGCCACACGCCGACGCGATTTCCATAGTCGCGCCAGGCGAAATTGCGGTGGTCGGGCGGCGGGCCTTCGGCGGCGACGAAATGGCCCACCCCCTGACCGAAGGCGAAATGCTCGATATTGATGGCGATGTGGACCGCAAGCTGCTTGCCGCCGGGCCAGTCGTAATGCGCGCGCTTGGTGATCGCCGAATAGTCGTAGCGCCCATGGGTCGGCAGCAGCATCGCATCCTCCATTGCAAAGACGCCGAGCTCGCCGTTTGTCGCTATCCTCGCTCGGCGCGGAAATCCGTCGTCCCCGCCAGGGCGGCGATGGCGAGCGCGCACATCGCCACAGGGACGAAGCCGGCGATCGGCAAACTCGTCAGATCCCACAGCGCGCCGCCGATGATCGGCGTGATGACGGCGACGGTATAGCCGATCGTGAACATTCCGGCCGACATGCGATGCACGTCGTCGGGACGGCTGACCAGCGCGGGAACGGAAAGGGCGAGGACGAGCGTCGTTGCGAGGGCGAAACCGACGGCGCCAGCCGAGACGACGATCCAGAGCCCGCTCATGAAGGTGATGCCGAAGAGGCCGAGGAGCGCGAGCGCGCCGGTCGCAACATAAGCCCAGCGTCGAAGCGCGAGGCGCCCGGCGAAGATGAGCATGAGGAAGGACGCCGGAAGCTGCATGAAATTAAGCGCGGTGAGCGCGTCGCCGATGAGCGGCGCCTGTCCCATCGCCGTAAGATAATCCGGCAGGAAATGGTTGGTGACGAAGTAGCAGCTGTTGACGCCGCCGAGGATGAGGCCGAGGCGCCAGAGAAAGGGTCGGCGCCAATCGGGCCACCAGAGCCGGGCCGGCGCGGCTGCGCCATTGGGTAACGCCGCTGCTCGCGGCGCGAGCGCGGCGGCGAGGACGCCGGTCGCGAGCACGGGAACGGACCAGACGACGAAGCTCGCGCGCCAGCTTCCGCCCACCAGCGGCAGGACGAGGGGGATGGTGAGGGCGACGACGACGAGCTCGCCGACGAGCAGCCCGTTCGTGTAGATCGCGGTGCCGAAGCCGATGCGCTGCGGGATCCAGCTTCGTACCAGCGGCGGCAGCGCCGGCTGCATGAGCGCGATGCCGAGGCCCATGACGATTGTCGCGGCGTCAAGCGAGAGCACGTTCGGGACGATCCCGCGCGCGGCCGAGCCGAGGGCGTTGAGGAAAAGTCCGGTGATCAAGGTCGGCACCGCGCCGAAGCGGGCGATCAGCAGCGATCCAGGCACAGCCGCCACGGCGAAGAGCAGCGATGGAATGCCCGACAGGATGCCGATCTCCGTCTCCGAGAGGTGAAGGTCGGCATGAAGGAGCGGCACGACTGGCGGCACGGCAAGCGCCGTCAGGCGCAAGGCGGCCCCCGCGAACCAGAGGAGGACAAGGCATCCGAGGAGCTGCGACGGAGGGGCGTCCGCGCCGCTTTCGGCGATCGGTGGTGCCGTCATGATGGCCGTGTGTGCGGAGCGAGGATCACATGACGGCGATCGTCGGGTGCGCCAGCGCCGCGCGCAAGCGCCAGGCGAGCGGGAGCGTCAGCATGACGACGGCGGCGATGATCGCCATCATCGCCGGCACGCCCGCGGCGTCGCTGAAGAACCCGTAGATCACCGGCGACACGGCGCCGCCGCCGATCGTGCCGGTGTAGAAGATGCCGAAAGCACGCTCGCGGCGCGCCGCGGGGACAAGCTCCGGCACCGTGCCGTAAAGCACCGAGGAGGTGCCGTTGAGGGCAATGCCGATCAGCGGCAGAACGGCGAGCCCGGCGGTCAGCGGCAACGGCAACAGGGCGAGGATGCCGAGCGCGGTCAATCCTTCGGTCAGGAAGACGGTGGCGAGAACGCCGAACCTCGCGCCGATTAATGCGCAGACGAGCTTTCCGGCGGCGCCGCCGGCGAAGATGAGCGTCAGCGCCAGGCCGATGGTCGGCAAATCCGCGCCCTTTGCCTGCAACAGGAATGGCAGGAAGGTGAGAAACCCCATCCGCGTCGCGCTGTCGATGATGCCGATCGCCATCAGGATCGAAAAGCCGCTGTGGCGGGCCGCGGCATCGGCGCGCAGATCCCTCGGCGCCTCGACGGCACCCGAAGCCGGCGTGCCCACGCGCCGGTGCAACAAGACCGCGATGGCGATCGCGGCAATGATGCCGCCCGCGCCGAGAATGAGCAGTGCCGAGCGCCACGGCATGAAGACGACGAGCCAGGCGGTCGCCGCCGGCACCGCCATCTTGCCGAGATCGCCGGCGAAATTGTAGGTGCCGAGCGCGCCGCGCGAGTGGCGCCCCTCGTAAGCTCGGGCAACGAGGCTCGAGGCGATCGGGTGCTGCGTGCTGGAGCCGGCGCCGCCGAGGATGAGCGCTGCCGCGAGGAGCGGAAATCCCGCGCTCGCGCCGGCGAGGAGATAAGCGCCGCCGGCGATCGCCGTCCCG
>JBGPOZ010000278.1:0-5047 GCA_041488295.1 Allostellaceae bacterium | reverse complement strand
GCTCGAGCGCTTCCGCAACCCGCCGCCCGTCGTCGCCATCCTGCGCCTCAACGGCGCCATCGGCATGCGCGGACGGCGCGGGCTCAGCCTCGTCAACATGGCGGCGGTGATCGAGCGAGCCTTCGGCGTGTCGCACGTCGCGGCGGTCGCGCTCTCGATCAATTCGCCGGGCGGATCGCCGGTGCAATCGGCACTGCTCCATCGCCGCATCCGCCAGCTCGCCGACGAGAAGAACGTCCCGGTCTTCGCCTTCGCCGAGGATGTCGCGGCGTCAGGCGGCTACTGGCTGGCGCTTGCCGCCGACGAGATCTTCGCCGAGGAGACCTCGCTCCTCGGCTCGATCGGCGTCGTCAGCGCCGGATTCGGCTTTGCCGAGCTCTTGCGCCGCGTCGGCGTCGACCGCCGGCTTTATACCGCGGGCGAGCGCAAATCGCTGCTCGACCCGTTCCTGACCGAGGATCAGGGCGATGTGGAGCGCCTGACGCTGCTCCAGCGCGACATTCATGCGAGCTTCAAGGATCTGGTGCGCAGCCGCCGCGGCGGCCGGCTCAAGAGCGGCGAGGAGACGCTTTTCAACGGCGACGTCTTCACCGGGCGCGCGGCGCTCGAGCACGGCCTTATCGACGGCATCGGCGATCTGCGCGGCACCATGCGCGCGCGATTCGGCGACAAGGTTCAGCTCCGGCTCATCGAGGACAAGAAGCGGCGCTTCCCGCTTCGCCTTCCCTTCGTCCCGGGCGGCGATTTCGGCGCTCTTTCCGGCGAGGCCGTGGGTGAGCTTCTTGCCAGCGTCGAAGAGCGGCTGCTGTGGGGCCGTTTCGGTCTTTGAGCTTGATCGAGCTTCTCCGCGCCGCGCTTGACCGCGCCTTTGGCGCTCCCTAAACCCTGACATATGCTCGGTATCGGTTTCCCCAAGCTCATCGTCCTCGTCGCGCTCGTCCTCCTTGTCTGGTACGGCTTCAAATATGTGCACCGGCTCGAGGAGGTCCGCCAGGCGTTGCGCCGCGCGCAAGATGCGGCACGCGGCGGGCGCGGCGGCGCGGCGAAGGTCGCGGCCGAGGACATGGTGAAATGTCCAAGCTGCGGCGCCTATGTTGCGGCGCGCGGCGCGACGAAATGCGGGCGCGCCGATTGTCCGTACTGAGCGATTGAAACAGCGGTTCGTCGAACGTATCGCGGTCCCTGAAATTCTGCTTTGGTATCTCGGTCGAGAGCGTGCCGTCGGAGGGGCTGGATGAGGCGAGCCGGACGATCCTCGCGACGATGCCGCACGGGGATGGCCGCCGCATTCCTTCTGCTCGGCGCCTTCGGTCGTTCCGCCTCAGCCGACCAGATCGTGCTGCCGAGCCCGGTCTTGGAGCGCGGCCATCCGGTCACCGCAATCTACCGCATGAAGACACCGGGCACCGGCAAGGGTGTCCTTCGCGTGGCTTGGACCGACATCTGCGGCCGTCTCGTCGAGCGGCGTGACGTCGAATTCCGGCTCGATCGCGGCACGGATGTGACGTTCAGCCTCGATTTGCGGCGCGCTGTCGCCATCGGGAACGAGCTGCATGCCCACCTCGTCTTCGACGGGCTCACCGACAGCGGCGCAGCTGCTCATCGCGAGAGCCGGGCGGAGACATCCTTCTCCGCGATCCCGCCCGCTCAACCCTGGTCGGACTACCAAATCATCATGTGGCAGGGCCAGAACGCCCAGCAGTATACCGCCCTGAAAGGCCTTGGGATCACCGCGGGAATGGTGCACGCCAACCGCCTCGATCCGGGCAAGCTCGTCATGAGCGAGGTCGAGCCACTCCTTGCCGGCGATCTCAAGTGGTATGTCGAGAACATAGCGACGGATTTCTATTCCTCCTATCACCGCTGGTTTCCCGATCGTCCGGTGAATTGGCGATTCCTCGAGGTTCAGCGGCTCTATCGCGAAGACCCGCTCGATCGCGCGGCCTTCTTGCGCGACCCGAGCCTGTCGGACCCGACATGGCTGAAAAGAATCCAGGAACGCCTGAGCGAAACCGTTCGGATTCACCGTCCATACCAGCCGCTCTTTTACAATTTGGCCGACGAGGCGGGGATCGCGGACCTCGCGGCATTTTGGGATTTCGACCTGTCCGATGCGTCGTTGAAGAGCATGCGCGGATGGCTCCAAGAACGATATGGGAGCTTGGCGGCGCTCAACAGCGAGTGGGGTACCGACTTCGCCGTTTGGGATCAGGTCGTGCCGCAGACGACGGCGGAGGCGATGCGCCGTAGCGATGACAATTTTTCCTCCTGGGCGGATTTCAAGACGTGGATGGATGTGGCGTTCGCCCGCGCCCTGCAACTGGGCACTGCGAGCATCCACGCCGCCGACCCCGGCGCCCTTGCGGCCATCGAGGGCGGCCAGATACCGGGTTGGGGCGGTTACGATTATTCACGCTTGGCGAATGGCGTCGATGTCATGGAGCTTTATGATTTCGGCGGAAACGTCGATATCGTCCGCTCGCTCAACCCCAAGACGATCCTGTTGACGACCTCATCCGAGAGCGGCTCCGCGGAAACGCACCGCGTCTGGCGCGAGTTGCTGCGCGGCACTCGCGGGCTGATTCTGTGGGACGAACGTCACGAATTCGCGGGTCCGGACGGCAACATCGGCATTCGGGGACGCGATTCGGCGTCCATGTTCCGCGAACTCGGCGACGGGATCGGGGCTCTTCTCATCAACAGCCGCGTTGAGAGCGATCCAATCGCCATCCTCTATTCGCCCGCCAGCATGCGCACGCAGTGGATGCTCGATTGGCGACCGCACGGCGACGCGTGGAGCCGCCGCGATGCCGCAGCGGAGTACGAGGACAACAATGCGCCGAGATCGGCGATGACCGGCGAAGCGAGCATCATCGAGCGCGCCGGCTTCCGCCCCGAATTCGTCTCGCCGCAATCGATCGAGCGGGGCGTGCTCCGCGCGGGCTATCGAATCCTGGTTCTACCGCACGCGATCGCGATGTCTTCGGCCGAAGCCGGCGAAATTCGCCGCTTCGTCGCGGATGGCGGCCTCGTCGTCGCGGATACCGAGCCCGGCCTCTTCGACGAGCACAGTCGAAGATTGACGAAACCGGCGCTCGACGATGTTTTCGCAGGCGCGGCAACGCCGGGCGCTCCGCGGGGAACCGGGAAGGCGGGCTATTTGAGCCCGGAACTCAAGAGCCGCGAGCCCGCTTCGATCCTGCGCATGCGCGGCATCATCAAGGAGCACGGGCTGGAACCGCCCCTCGTGGTCCGCGGCGAGACCGGCGAGGCGGTCACCGACGTCGAGATATATCGCTTTCGCAACGGCGCGGTGACGTTGATCGCTCTGCAGCGCGACCTCGATGTCGCTTCGTCGGGTCGCGATGCCGTCGAGGCGAACACGCGCAACCTGAATGGCGAAAAACTCGTGCTGACGCTCCCGCAATCGCGCTTCGCGTACGATCTCCGTGCGCGAAAGGTGCTGGGCCGGAGCGACCGGCTGGCGCTTTCCGTCGGTCCGATTGAGCCGACCCTCCTCGCGTTCTCGGATGCGGAGTTGCCCACGCCGACGATCGCCGTCTCGCGAGATATTCATTCCGGCGACGATGTGGAGATCAATTTCGGTCCCGGCGGCAGCGCGGACACGGCGCTCCATGTGCTGCATGTCGATGTCGTCAACCCTTCGGGCGAGATCGTGGCGTATTACTCGGGAAATCTCCTCGCGCCGGGCGGCGTCGCCGCGAAGCGCCTGCCGCTCGCGTTCAACGACCCGACCGGAAGCTGGACCATCCGCGTCACCGACCTCTTGAGCGGACAGAGCGCGACCGCCGCGCTCGAGGTATTGCAAGAACGCTGACGCGAGACACGCGCGGCGCTATTCCACGACGACATTGCCGAGCATTTTCGGGCGGTGGCCTTCGAAGATGACGTGGATGAGCCGAATCGCACCGCCGGGACATTTATCGAAATTCGCGATCATCCCGTCCGGGTGATTGCCGACGATCCGCATGCCGCGGATCGTGACATTGCCCGGGTATCTGCAGGATTCCGGCGAATATCCGATCATCTGCGTGTTCTGCGCGCCGGGTCCCTGGACGATCGTGCCGCCGGTGATCGTGACGGTTCCGCCGTCGGGCAGATCGAGCGCGCGCGAAGCACGTGTCGCCCGGAAGGTGGAATTCTCGATCACCGTCTCGCGGCATCGCGATTTGAATTCGTGACCGACGCGCGCATCGCGGAAGATGGAGTTCCGCACCGTCACCTTGGAGCAATCGCCGCTGAAGTAGACATTGTGGGTGAAGCCGTTCCAGCCATTGTCGAAGAATTCCGAGCCTTCGATCGTGATCGCACCGCCATTCGTCAGAAGCCCGTTCTGCGAGGAATGACAGACGATCCGGTGCAAGGTGAAGTCTAAATTCGGCTCATTGCGAACACAGGCGCCGTTGGCGCCCGAGGCATCCGATACCACCGCGCCGCTGATCTCGAGATTTTCCAATGTGATGCCGGGCCCGGCGAGGAGCAGGCAAGCCTTTTCCCCGGCGATCCGCAACCCGGTGCAGTCGAAATGCGGGCGACCGCTGATGCCGCGTACGACCAATCGCGCCGTGCGCAACATGACGCTTTCTTCGTACGTGCCGCCCATGACCTCGATGACGTCGCCCGACCGAGCCGCCGCCGCGGCGGCCGTCAGCGTCTGATAGTGCAGCCCCTTGCCGACGCAGATGATCCCGGCCGCGCATGGACCGCGCTCCGCCGGCGCGATGTCCTTGGTCGGGTCGGTGCCTTCGATCCGGCCATCGGGGCCACGGTGAATTGGTCCGATCGTCGAGGCGCCGGGAAGCGCCGGCGATGGCGCCGGTTGCGCGCTCTGCGCCGCACTCGCCATCGCGACGGCGCAGAGAAGCCCGCCCGCGAGCACGGCACGCCGCAGCGAACTCTGACACGCGACCCGCGCGGCTGGTGAATTCTCAACCAAGCGATCCTCTCATTTTCCGCAATCGACCCGCATATCTAAACTCATCCTCGCAGCAAGGTCGCCAATATCCCGCAGATTGACCCTCTCCCG
>JBGPOZ010000277.1:0-5081 GCA_041488295.1 Allostellaceae bacterium | reverse complement strand
GCCCTTGCCCCGTCGCGTTTCGCTTCTTATTTTCCGGGCAGGCGGATCGGAGTAGAATTGTCGGGCGATCGCCGCGCGGCCCCAAGCCGGCGGTCCCGTTCGGGGTCATAGCTCCGTTGGGAGAGCGCTACAATGGCATTGTAGAGGTCGTCGGTTCGATTCCGACTGGCTCCACCAATCACGATGAAGGGCCCGGCCGGCAACGGTTGGGCCCTTTTTCGCGACCGATCCGCCGGTGACAGGTCAGCGCGACGGCACTATCCTCTTTCCGAAGAGGGGAGCCTTCGCGATGACCCTGTCGATCAAGCCGGCGAACCCGGCCCGTCCCGATTTCGTCGGCGAGGCGAGCGGCATCGACCTCACGCGGCCGATCACCGGCGACGAGGCTGCGGCGGTCGAGGCGGGGATGGACCGCTTTGCCGTCCTCGTCTTCCACGAGCAGCGTCTCGACGATGCGCAGCAAATCGTGTTCAGCCGCCATTTCGGCCCGCTCGAGCAGGCGACCGGCGACATCCAGCAGGCGGAGCACCGCCGCCTTGCCATGGACATCAACGACATCTCGAATCTCGACCGCAACAACGAGGTTTTGGCGCGCGACGATCGGCGGCGGCTCTTCAGCCTCGGCAACATGCTGTGGCACTCCGACAGCTCGTTCAAGCCGATTCCGGCGAAATACTCCCTCCTCTCGGCGCGCATCGTCCCGCCCTCGGGCGGCAACACCGAATTCGCCGACATGCGCGCCGCCTATGACGCGCTCGACGACGAGACGAAGGAGCTGGTCCGCGACCTCGTCTGCGAGCACAGCCAGATCCATTCGCGCGGCATCCTCGGCTTCACCGACTTCACGGAAGATGAGCGGCGCAAATGGGCGCCGGTGCCGCAGCGCCTCGTCCGCCGCCATCCCGTGACCCATCGCCGCTCGCTCTTCCTCTCCGCCCATGCCGGCGCCATCATCGGCTGGCCCGTCCCCGAGGCGCGGGCATTGCTGCGCGACTTGACCGAGCACGCAACCCAGCGCGAGCGGGTCCATGCCCACCAATGGCGGCCATGGGATCTCGTCATCTGGGACAACCGGGTCGTCATGCATCGCGGCCGCCGCTACGATGCCAAGGCCGTCCGCGACATGCACCGCACGACGATCGCCGACGTGGCGCCGACCTTGGAGCAGGCGGCGTAATGAGAAATTCTTCAGCGCTGAGGACGCGGAGGATGCGCAGAGGACGCAAAGAATGTGCTTTCCCTGCGTCCTCTGCGCATCCTCGGCGACCTCTGCGCTAAGGCGGTTCATCTTTCCGACCGCCGCTTTCCCTGGGGCGGCTCCGGTCCAGATTATCCCTCGGGACCCACGACCCCGGGAGGACGGCATGCCGGAGCACATCTACAAGATCATCGAGCTCGCCGGCTCGTCGGAGACGAGCATCGAGGATGCGATCCAGCGCGCCGTCACCAAGGCGTCGCGCACCCTGAAGCATCTACGCTGGTTCGAGGTGATGGAGACGCGCGGCCACATCGAGAACGGCAAGGTCGGCCATTTCCAGGTGATCTTGAAGGTCGGCTTCGCGATCGAGGACGCGGCGGCGGGTTGACCCCTCGACCGCAGCCGCTTTCGGCGGCGGGAAAATCCTGATAAACCGTCGCGGCGTCGGCGTGCGCGCCGGCTCCCGATCGCTCGCGAGGCCCCGTCGATGAAGAAGGTCTATCCCGATGCCAAGGCGGCCCTCGCCGGCCTCTTGAAGAACGGCATGATGATCATGTCGGGCGGCTTCGGCCTGTGCGGCATCGCCGGATCCCTGATCGAGGCGATCCGCGCCTCGGGCGTCACCGGCCTCACGGTCGTCTCCAACAACGCCGGGATCGACGGCGCCGGGCTCGGCATCCTGCTCGAATCGCGGCAGATCAAGAAGATGATCTCGTCATATGTCGGCGAGAACAAGATGTTCGCGCAGCAATACCTCGCCGGCGAGCTCGAGCTCGAATTCACCCCGCAAGGGACGCTCGCCGAGCGCATCCGCGCGGGCGGCGCCGGCGTTCCCGCCTTCTTCACCAAGACCGGCTACGGGACGCTCGTCGCCGAGGGCAAGGAGGTGCGCGAATTCGACGGCGCGCATTACATCATGGAGCGCGGCCTCGTCGCCGATCTTGCCATCGTCCATGCCTGGAAGGCCGACACCGAGGGCAACCTCGTCTATCGCAAGACGGCGCGGAACTTCAATCCGGTGATGGCGACCGCCGCCAAGATCACGGTCGCCGAGGTCGAGCACCTGGTCGAGCCGGGCCAAATCGATCCCGATCACATCATCACGCCCGGGATCTTCGTGCAGCGCATCGTCCATGTGAAAGGGTCCGAAAAGCGCATCGAGCAGCGCACGACCCGCAAGCGGATCTGAGCGAGAGGTAACTTCATGGCCTGGACCAGGGAAGAAATGGCGGCGCGCGCCGCGACGGAGCTGAAGGACGGCTACTACGTCAATCTCGGGATCGGCATTCCGACCCTCGTCTCGAACTACATCCCGCCCGGCATCCAGGTCCAGTTGCAGAGCGAGAACGGCATGCTCGGCATGGGCCCCTTCCCCTATGAGGGCGAAGAGGACGCCGATCTCATCAACGCCGGCAAGCAGACCATCACCGAACTGCCGACGACGAGCTATTTCAGCAGCGCCGACAGCTTCGCCATGATCCGCGGCGGCCATATCGATCTCTCGATCCTCGGCGCCATGCAGGTCGCCGAGAACGGCGATCTCGCCAATTGGATGATCCCCGGCAAGGTCGTCAAAGGAATGGGCGGCGCCATGGACCTCGTCGCCGGCGTGAAGAAGGTCGTCGTCCTGATGGAGCACACGGCGAAGACCGAGGCAAAGCTCCTGAAGCGCTGCAACCTGCCCTTGACCGGCGCCCGCGTCGTCAATCTGGTGATCACCGATCTCGGCGTCTTCACCGTCGACACCAAGGGCGAGGGCGGCATGACGATCGCCGAGCTGGCGCCCGACGTCACGGTCGATGAAGTCCGCGCCAAGACCGAAGCGACGCTGCTTGTCGCAGGGACGCCGTTGCAGCACGCGCGGGCGAGCTAGTGTTGCGACTCTGACATTTGGCGCCGTTTCACCTTCTCCCTCTCCCCTTGCGGGAGAGGGAGGGGACCCATGCGCAGCATGGGGAGGGTGAGGGGTCTATCGTGAGACTCAAGTCGTTGCCACGCAACGATTTACCCCTCACCTTCCCATCGCGAAGCGATGGGCCCCTTCCTCTCCCACAAGGGGAGAGGGAAAGATTACGCTCGTCTGTCTACACCGAGTCCATGGCGACACTAAATGTCAAGGTCATAACACTAGTTGCGCCGGAGCTCGTTTGGGCCTGAGTGAGGCGCCTTATCAAAATTCCTCATGCCCGCGGCAAAAATTACTCGTTTGCCCATTCCCGCGATGTGCCTATTTGTGTGATCGCCACTGCGCCGCAGCACTTGCGGAGGATCTGCCTCATGTCTCTCCAGCCGAATGCGATCGACACTCTCCCTTTCGTCGAGGCCGAGCTGACCTATCTCGTGCCGATGGCGGAGAAGCCGCGCAACTACACCTACGAGCCACCGCCCGGCGTGCCGCGCAGGAACGCGAAATTCGCGGCGCACAAGCTGCCGATCCGCGATGTCCGTCCGATCGCCGGCGCGCTGTCGCTCGACCGCGAAGGCTTCGCGTTACTGAAGCACCGCAGCGCGGTCCGCGACTTCGGTGACGAGGCCGAGCTGCGCCGCGTCTATTATCCCGAGACCGAGCATCTCGTCGCGACGGCGACCGGCGCCAACCGCGTCGTCGTCTTCGACCACACGATCCGCCGGCGCATTCCCGGCGTTGCCGACGACACCGCCGGCGCGCCGCGCCAGCCGGTGCCGCGCGTCCATAATGACTACACGGTGATCTCGGGGCCGCAGCGCGTGCGCGATCTGATGGGCGATGAGGCCGACGGCCTGCTGCGCCGCCGCTTTGCCATCGTCAATGTCTGGCGACCGATCCGCGGTCCGCTGCGCGACCAGCCGCTCGCAATGTGCGACGCGCGCAGCGCCGCATTCGCCGATTTCGTCGCCTCCGAGCTCGTCTATCGCGACCGCGTCGGCGAGACCTATGCCGTCACGCACAATCCCGCCCATCGCTGGTTCTATGCGCCCGAGATGAGCGCGGACGAGGTGCTTTTGCTCAAGGTCTATGATTCGGCCGAGGATGGCCGCGCGCGCTTCGCGCCGCATGCGTCCTTCGAGGATCCGACGACCCCGCCCGACGCCCTGTTGCGGGAAAGCATCGAATTGCGCACCCTCCTCTTCTTCCCCGCCTGACCGGCCGAGGACTCAAGGATCGAGCAGCTTTCCGGCGCGGCTCGGCAGGATTTGCGTGCCGGCGATTCGGGCGAAGGATTGACCCGGCCGGATGTGGCGCAGCCTCTTGCGCTGATAAAGGAGGCCGTTCGTGGCGGTGCGAACCGGCGTGCGGGCGCGGCTTTTGTCCTCGGCGAGCGGATCGACGATCTCGGCGATGACGTCGCCCGCCGCGACCTCGTCTCCGAGCGCCGCCTTGTAGACGAGAAACCCCGCCGCCGGCGCCCGCAAGGTCTCGACCGCGGCGAGCGGCGCCGCCGCGCATTGCGCGGCGGGCAGCGGACCGGGATCGCCGGCGACGAGGCCGCGGCGCATGAAGAAACGCATGAGCGCCGCGGCGTCGGCGGCGGCGAGCTCGTCGCTCACATCGTCATGGCCGCGATATTCGATGGTCGCGGACATCGAAGCGTCCGGAATCGGGTGCGCGTCGCCGATAAGATGGCGCAGCTTTGCCCAGATGTTCCCGAACACCTCGTCGAAGGGCGCGCCTCCTGAATCCGCGGCGAGCAACGTCGCGCGGCTGCCGATCTCGGCGGAGAGATCGGCGCCGTCCGGCCAGCGCGCGGCACCGAAATAGAGATGCATCAGCGCCTCGTCGGCAGAATGAAGATCGAGCACGAAATCGGCGTCGACCGCTTTCAACATGAGGTGACGCCGCAGGCTCTGCAGCTCGGTCTCCGGCTGCCGCGCCGCGATGATCTCGCCGAGCGCCGCGCGGATC
>JBGPOZ010000276.1:0-5089 GCA_041488295.1 Allostellaceae bacterium | reverse complement strand
TTGCGCCGAGGAGGTGGTCCGGGCGCTGATTGCGCATGGGATCGACAAGATCTTCTGCCTGCCCGGCGTCCAGAACGATGCGTTCTTCAACGCGCTTTGCGATGTCGGCGAAGCGATTCGTCCCATTCATGTCCGGCATGAGCAGGCCGCCGGCTACATGGCGCTCGGCGCCGCGCTGGCGACGGGGAAGCCCGCGGTCTACAGCGTCGTGCCGGGTCCGGGCTTCCTCAACACGACGACGGCGCTCGCCACCGCCTACAGCACCAACGCGCCGGTCTTCTGCCTCACCGGCCAGATCGCCTCGCGCCTCATCGATCGCGGCATCGGCATGCTGCACGAGGTGCCAAAGCAGCTCGAGATGCTGAAGACGCTGACCAAATGGGCCGATCGGGTCAACGCGCCGGAAGAAGGGTCGGCGAAGACCAATCACGCCTTCGCCATGATGGCGTCGAGCCGGCCGCGCCCGGTCGGGCTCGAGATCCCGCCCGACATCCTCGCGGCGCCGGTCGAGCGGGAAGGCACCGCCTTGCCGCCGCCGCCCGCCGAGCCGGCGCTCGACGAGGATGCGCTGGCACGCGCGGCGAGGCTTCTCGCCGAAGCCAAGAACCCGCTGATCCTCGTCGGGGGCGGCGCGCAGGAGGCGGCGGCCGAGGTCAAGGCGCTCGCCGAGCGGCTCGAGGCGCCGGTCTTCTGTTACCGCATGGGGCGCGGCGTCCTCGACAGCCGCCATCATCTCAGCCTGACCCTCCCGTGCGGCCATCATTTCTGGAAGAAGTGCGACGTCTTCCTCTCGATCGGCGCGCGCGCCCAGGCGCGGCAGCTCAACTGGGGCATCGACGACGATCTCAAGATCATCCAGATCGACATCGATCCCGAGGAGATGGCGCGTGCCCCGGCCCCGACCGTGCCGCTCGTCGGCCGGGCGAAGGAGGTGGTGGCAAGACTGCTTCAGGCGCTCGAAGGGAAGGGCGGTCGGCCGGCCTCGCGCCGCGACGAGATGGCGGCATTGAAGGCGAAGGTCGCCGACGAGCTCGAGGTCTTGGCGCCGCAGATGGCGTATCTGCGCGCCATCCGCGCGGCGCTGCCCGAGGAGGGCATCTTCCTCGACGAGCTGACGCAGGTGGGCTATGTGAGCCGCATCGCGATGCCGGTCTACGGCCAGCGCACTTTCATCTCGAGCGGGTATCAGGGGACGCTCGGCTGGGGCTATGCGACGGCGCTCGGCGTCAAGCTCGCGCGTCCCGACGTGCCGGTCGTCTCGGTCAACGGTGATGGCGGCTTCGGCTATACCTTGCAGGAGCTCTCGACGGCGGTGCGGCACAAGATCGCCGCCATCGCCATCGTCTTCAGCGACGGCGCCTACGGCAACGTCCGGCGCATGCAGCAGGAGCTCTACGGCAACCGCGTCATCGCCAGCGACCTCGCCAATCCCGATTGGCTGAAGCTCGCCGATTCCTTCGGCGTCATGGGCCTGCGTGCGCGCAATCCGGCGGAGCTCGAAACGACCTTGCGCCGCGCCATCGCCGCCGATGCTCCCGTCCTCATCGAGGTGCCGTGCGGGCCGATGGCCGACCCCTGGCCGCAAATCGAGCGCGGCAAGGCGCGAAGCCGGAGCGCGGGCTGACGGCGCGAACTGGTGCCTTGTCCTTCGACTACGCTCAGGACGAGGGGTGTAAGCGGCAACGTCGAGTTCACCTCGTCCTGAGCGTAGTCGAAGGACATGGCAACCGTCGCGATCCTTAAGATCCCTCGATCATCCCCAGAAACGCGTCCTCGCTCAAGGTCGTGACGCCGAGCGCCTTTGCCTTCTCCGCCTTGGAGCCGGCATCGGCGCCGACGACGAGGAAATGCGTCTTGCCGGAGACCGAGCCTGCGACGTTGGCGCCGAGCGCCTCGGCGCGCGCCTTCGCCTCGGCGCGGGTCAGCTTCTCGAGCGTGCCGGTGAAGACGATGATCTTGCCGGCGAGGGGCGATGAGGAATTCGCCGCCGCTGCGACCGGCGTCACCTCGGTCAGCTGTTGCCGCAGATCGTCGAGCGCCGCGACATTGTGCTCGTCCCGGAAGAAGGCGCGGATGTCGCCGGCGACGCTCGGGCCGATCTGGCTGATGTTGGTGAGCTCCTGATAGGCCTCGCTCTCTTCGTCCCGCGCGGCTTCCATCTGATCGCGCCAGTTTTCGAAGGTGCCGTAATGACGGGCCAGGAGCTTTGCCGTCGCTTCGCCGACCTGGCGGATGCCGAGGGCATAGATGAGGCGGTCGAGCGAGATGGCGCGGCGCCGCTCGATCGCCTGCAGGAGCTTCGTCGTCGACAGCTCGCCCCAACCTTCGCGCGCGCGGATCTCGGCCTCGCGCTCCCTGAGACGGAAGATGTCGGCGGGCCGCGCGATCAGCTTGTCGGTCCAGAAGGCGAGGATGTTCTTCTCGCCGAGCCCGTCGATGTCGAAGGCGAGGCGCGAGCAGAAATGGATGAGGCGCTCGACCGCTTGCGCCGGGCAGACGAGCCCGCCGGTGCAGCGCCACGCGGCTCCGCCTTCCTCGCGCATGGCGAGGCTGCCGCAAGCCGGGCAGACCGGCCGATCGCCCCCGGGCGGCGTCAGCTTCGCGCGCATCGAGAAGGGCTTCGCGCGATTCCGTCGGTCCGGATCGACGACCGAGACGACTTGCGGGATGACGTCGCCGGCGCGCTGGATGATGACGGTGTCGCCGTCGCGGAAGTCCTTACGCGCGATCTCGTCCTCGTTGTGGAGCGTCGCGCGCGCGACGATGACACCGCCGACATTGACCGGCTCGAGATCGGCCCACGGCGTCAGGACGCCGGTGCGGCCGACCGATATCTCGATCGCCTTCAGCACCGTCCTCGCCTTCTCGGCCGGGAATTTATGGGCAAGCGCCCAGCGCGGCGCCCGGCTCACCATGCCGAGCCGGGCCTGCCAATCGAAACGGTTGATCTTGTAGACGACGCCGTCGATGTCGTAGGGCAATGTCGCGCGCACCTCGCCGATCGTGCGGTGGAAAGCGAGGGCGTCCTCGAGAGTCGGGCAAAGCTTTGCTTCCGGGTTGACCGGAAAACCCCAGCCTCGCAGCCGATCGAGGAACTCCCAATGCGTCGCCGCGACCTCCTCGCTGACCTCGCCCAGCGCATAGCAGAAGAGCTGCAGCGGCCGCCGCGCGGTGATCGTGGGATCGAGCTGGCGCAGCGAGCCCGCGGCGAAATTGCGCGGATTGGCGAAGAGCGTCTCGCCGTTCGCCGCCCGCTCCTCGTTCATCTTGAGGAACGCTGCCTTCTCCATATAGACCTCGCCGCGCACCTCCATGATGTCGGGCGCGGCGCCGTGGAGGCGTGCGGGAAGGCGTTTGATGGTGCGCAGATTCTCGGTCACGTCCTCGCCCTCGGCGCCGTCGCCGCGCGTCGCGCCGCGCACGAAGCGACCCTTTTCATAGAGGAGCGAGATCGAGAGGCCGTCGATCTTGGGCTCGGCGCTGACCTCGACGGGGATCGCGGGGTCGTCGCGCAGCTCCTTGATGAAGTTGCGCACGCCCGAGAAGAAATCGCGGACGTCCTCGTCGTCGAAGGCGTTCTCGAGGCTCAGCATCGGACGCAGATGCTTCACCTTCTTGAAGGCGGCGGCGGGCGCGGCGCCCACCTTGCGCGACGGGCTGTCGGCGCGGATCAGCTCGGGAAAGCGTGCCTCGATCGCGGCGTTGCGCAGCCGCAGCTTGTCGTAGTCGGCGTCCGAGATCTCGGGCGCGTCCTTGGCATAGTAGAGCTGGTCGTGATGCGCGATCGCCGCGGCGAGAAGCGCGAGCTCGCCGGCGGCTTCCTCTGCGGTGAGGCGGTCGACGGGGGTGGCGTCTTTGGCTTTCATGAGTGAGGCTTGCGCTCCGTCGCCTTCCGCAGTTCCCTCCCCCGCTTGCGGGGGAGGGTTGGGTGCGGGATTCCTCCGGCAGGCTTCCCCCACCTCAATCCTCCCCCGCAAGCGGGGGAGGAAGCGCTCAGCGGTGCTCTCACCCCGCACCGCCGATGAGGCTTTCCGCGGCGGCGCGCGCCTCGGCGGTGACGGCAGTGCCGGACAGCATGCGGGCGATCTCCTCGCGCCGTTCGGCGGCACTCAGCTCCTCGACGCGGGTCATCGCGCGGTTGCGCCCGTGCTCCTTGGCGACGCGCCAGTGATGGGTGCCCTTGGCCGCGACTTGCGGCGAGTGCGTCACGACCAGCACCTGGAAGCTCGCGCCGAGGCGGTGCAGCCGTTCGCCGACCGCGGCGGCGACGGCGCCGCCGATGCCGCTGTCGACCTCGTCGAAGACGAGGGTCGGGGCGGGAGAACCGCGCGCCAGCACGAGCTTCAAGGCGAGCATCAGGCGCGAGAGCTCGCCGCCCGAGGCGATGCGGGCGAGGGGACCCAGCGGTGCGCCGGGGTTCGTCGCGACCTCGAAGCGGACGCGGTCCTGGCCGCGCTCGCTCCATTCGGCCTCGGGCAACGTCTCCAGCACCGTGCGAAAGCGCGTCTTCTCGAGGCGGAGCGGCGCCAGCTCGGCGGCGACCGCGCGGTCGAGGCGAAGCGCCGTCTCGCGCCGCTGCTTCGCGACCGTCCGCGCCGTCGTCACATAGTCGGCGCGCGCCTCCTCGGCGGCGCGCTGGAGGCGCTTCAGCGCGGCGCCGCCATCTTCGAGCGTCGCGAGCTTTGCAATGATCTCCTGGCGCAACGCCGCGAGATCATCGACCGCGACGCGATGCTTGCGGGCGAGGGCGCGCAATGCGAAAAGGCGCTCCTCGATCTCGTCGATCCCGCCTTGCGGCTCGCCCTCGCGCAGCGCCGCCTCGAGCTGCGCCGCCGCTTCGCCCGTCTCGACAATGGCGCGCTCGAGCGCCGCCGCCGCCGCGTCGAGCTGGCCGACCGCCTTCTCGCGCGCTCGCTCGATCAACCGCGCCGCGGCGGCGAGGGCATGCTCGGCGCCGCGCTCGCCTTGGAGCTCACTGAGCGCGGCGGTGACTGCACCGACGAGTTTCTCGCGGTGCATGAGGATGATGCGGCGGTCAGCTAGGAGCGCCTCCTCGCCGACGCGCGGATCGAGCGCATCGAGCTCGGCG
>JBGPOZ010000275.1:0-5094 GCA_041488295.1 Allostellaceae bacterium | reverse complement strand
GTCACGCGCAGCCTCCCATGCTGGCGGTTCGCGATGGCGTCTTCAGGCGAACCAGGTATCGGGCAACGTATAGCCCTCAGAAAAGGGATCGTCGGGATCGACGCCGTATTGCGAAATGCCGGTGAGCCAAGCACGGCCGGAGATCGAGATGACGACCGCCGGCACCACGCCGATGCTCGTCTCCTCCTCGATTTTGCCGATGAAATGCGTACCGATGATCGATTCGTGGTCCAACACCTCGCCGAGCAGGATGAGACCCTTGGCATGGAGCACGGCGAGACGCGCGGTTGTGCCGGTGCCGCAGGCGGAGCGGTCGATCCGTCCGGGCGAGACGATGACGGCATTGCGGCTCGCCTTGCCGCCCTCCACCCGGTCGCGCAAGGGCGCCGCGAACAGGGTCTGGTTGACGGTATGGATTTCCGGGTTCCCGGGATGCACCGAAGGGAGCTGCTCGGCCGCCGCGGTCTTGATGCGCTCGCCAAGAGCCACGAGGTCGCGGGCTTCGTCGGGCCTGATGGCGAAACCAAGCGCTGCGGCATCGACGATGGCATAGATCATCCCGCCATAGCCGACATCGACGCCGACGCTGCCGAAACCGGCGACCTCGACCGTGCGGTCGAGATGCATGGCGAAGGCCGGGACGTTGCGAAACGTGACGCGTTCGCACTTCCCATCGCGGCACGTCGCCGTGACGCGCACGAGGCCGCCCGGCGTGTCGATCGTGAGCCGCGTCTCCGGCTCCGTCATCGGCAGCATCCCGGTCTCGAGCAGCACGGTCGCCGTGCAGATCATGTTGGAGCCGGACATCGGCGCGTAGAATTGCGATTCCATGACGATGAGGCCGACATCCGCCTCGGGGGCGCAGGGCGGCAGGACGAGATTGACCGAGACGGTGACGCCGCCGCGCGGGTCGAAGAGCAGCATTCGGCGAAGACCGTCTGCCTTCGTCTCGAGATATTTCATCTTCTCGAACATCGTGGCGCCAGGGGGCGGCAGCACTCCACCGACGATGACGCGGCCGACCTCGCCCTCGGCATGCGCGCCCACCACCGTCACCGTTCGGGTCCACCGCATCGCGGTCGCCTCGCTTGCCGGAGGTCGGGGGTTGCGTCGAACAGCGACACGCGGCAATGCATCGCGGCTCGAACGAGCTGATATTTTGTGCCCACTATTGATGCCGATGCAAGCATGATTTACCTTCTTCAGTGTTCGCACAACATATCGGGTCGATTGTTGCCGTGACCACAAGCTCTCTCCAAGTCGCAAACGATTTCATGGCTCCATGAACGTTTTGCCCCGCTGGCGCGAGACCTCGGAAGGCGATCGGCCGATACAGCCAGAGTCATGACGGTCACGCTCAGCATCGCCAAACTGACGGCACTTGTCGGCCGCATCCTCGTCTCCAGCGGCATGTCAGATGCGAATGCCGCGGTCATGAGCGCCATCGTCGTCGCCGTCGAGCGGGACGGCACGCGCAGCCACGGCATCTTTCGCGTCCCCGCGATGGTGGAGATGCTGCGGTCGGGCTGGATCGACGGAAGAGCGGTACCGATCGTCGAGGACAAGGCGCCTGGCCTGGTGCTCACCGATGCGCGGAACGGCTTCGCACAGATTGCGCTCGCCGCGGCGCAAGACTTGCTGATCGAGAAGGCGCGGCGCCAGGCGATCGCGACACTTGCCATTCGCAACTCTCATCATTTCTGCGCCCTCTGGCCCGATGTCGAACCGCTCGCCGAGCAGGGCTTGGTTGCATTCGCCTTCGTCAATTCGCGAAGTTACGTCGTGCCGGCCGGCGGACGGTCACGCCTCTATGGCACCGACCCGATGGCCTTGGCCTGTCCCCGGCGGAAGGGCTCGCCGATGGCATGGGACCAAGCATCAGCAGCGATGGCCCATGGCGAAGTGCTACTGGCGCGACGGCACGGCAAGCAGCTGCCGGCCGGGGTCGCGCTCGATCACGACGGACGGCCGACGACCGACCCCTCGGCAATGCTTGACGGCGGCGCGCTGCTCCCGTTCGGCGGGTACAAGGGTTCGTCGATCGCGCTCATGGTGGAGATCATGGCGGCGGCTTTGACCGGTGGACATTTCGGCTTCGAGGATGACGGAAGCTCGGGCGCCCACACGAAGAACGCGGGAGAACTGGTCATCGCCATCGATCCCGCGCAGAGCGCCGGCGCGCCGTTTCGCGACCGCGCCGAAGATCTTTTCCAGCGTGTTGTCGGGAACGGAGATGCGCGACTTCCGGGCGATCGACGCCTCGCCGAGCGGCGACACGCGATCGCACACGGCATTACGCTCGAGCGCAAAGTTTACGACGGGCTGCTCGTGCTTTCCCAATGAAGGCAACGAGCCGAGACCGATCTGGAAACCTTTTCACCGATGCGCTACGCTTTCCTTTCGATGCGACAAGTTCGCGGCGAGCCTTCCGCGTGATAGCGCGCCGCAGGACGTATGACGAAGAATCGTCATGACGCCTCTCGGGGGAGGGCCGGATGCAGTCTCATGCGCGCGTCGTCGTCGTCGGCGGAGGCGCGGTCGGCGCCAATATCCTCTACAGCCTCACGCGCCGCGGCTGGACTGATGTAATCCTGCTCGAGCGCACCGAGCTGACCGCCGGGTCGACTTGGCACGCAGCCGGCCTCATTCCGCTCTATTCGCATAGCTACTCGCATGGTCGGCTCGTCCTCAAGACGATCGAGATCTACGAGCGTCTCGAAGCCGAGACCGGACAGGCGGTCGGCTGGCACCATTGCGGCGCGCTGCGGATCGCCTCGGACGCGGAGCGGCTCGACGAGTATCGCTGGCACGCCGCCAAAGCCGCGGCGCAAGGCGTCGACGCGCATGTCATCGGCCCGGCGGAGGTCAAGAAGCTGTGGCCGCTGATCGAGGGCGGCGAGCGCATCCTCGGCGGACTCTATCACACGCAGGACGGCCATATCGCGCCGGCCGACGTGACGCAGGCCCTTGCCAAGGGAGCGCGCGATCGCGGGGCGCGCATCTACCGCCACACCGAGGCGCTGGGCTATGAGTGTCTCCCGAGCCTCGAATGGAAAGTGCGGACGACCGATGGAGACGTCACCTGCGAGCACCTCGTGCTCGCCACCGGCAACTATACGCAGCGGACCGCGCGCCTCCTCGGCATCGCGCATTCCGCTCTCCCCCTCGTCCACCAATACATGGTGACGGAAGGAGTGCCCGAGCTCATCGAACGGCGCCGCTCCGGCCTTCCCGAACTGCCGGTCCTCAAGGACGACCGGTATCTCGGATATCTGCGCGAGGAAGGCAACGGACTGATGTTCGGGCCGTATGAAGCGCCGGCGGATCTCGAGCTCTTCGCCGTCGACGACGTGCCGGACTGGTTCGGCGCCGATCTCCTGCCCGAAAAGCTCGAGCCGGTCATGCCGCAGATCGAGGAGGCGATGCGCCTCGTGCCTGCCTTCGCCCGGGCTGGCATCAAGAGCCATGTGCGCGGCCCGATCTGCACGACGCCGGACAACATGCCACTCGCTGGCCCGGCTCCGGGTCTCCACAATGTTTGGCTCGCCGAGGGCGTGGCCGGCGGCATCGTCATGGGCGGTGGGCTCGGCCACTACCTTTCGGAGCTGATCGTCGAGGGCGGCTGTAGCATCGACTTCTCGGAATACGATCCGCGCCGGTTCGGCGATCACGCCAACAAGGCCTACGCGCGCGTCAAATGCCCTGAGGCTTTCGGCAACAATTTCGGCATCTACCTCCCGGACTATGAATGGCCGGCGGCGCGGCCCGCCAAGACGTCGCCGTGCTACGACCGGCTGAGGATCGCGGGGGCAGTGTTCGGCGCCTTCAATGGCTGGGAGGTGCCGATGTGGTTCGCGCCCGCCGGGATGGAGCCGCGCGATCAGTACAGCTTCCGCCGCTCCAATTATTTCGACCAGGTCGGCGTCGAGGCGCGCGCAATACGCGAGGCAGCCGGCCTCATCGACATGACGCCGATGGCGAAGTTCGAGGTCGAGGGCCTGGGTGCAACGGCGTGGCTCGACCGCCTCCTCGCCAACCGCCTGCCGGCACGGGCGGGCAGCATCCGGCTTTGCCACATGCTGACCCGATGCGGCACGATCGCCGGCGAGTTCACGGTCGTGCGCCTCGGCGACGACCGCTTCTACTTGATCGGCTCGCCACGGGCGGAAACGCAATACGACGACATGCTGAGGAAGCTCCTCCCCGCTGATGGCGGCGTGCGGCTCCGAAACGCGACGCATGAACGCGGCTGCTTCACGATCGTCGGGCCGAAGGCACGCGACATCCTGCAGCCGCTCGTCGCTACCGCGCTGGCGAACGAGGATTTCCCGTGGATGACCGCAAGAAGCGCCACCGTCGGTCTTGCTTCGGATGTGCGATTGCTGCGCATCAATTTCGAGGGCGAACTCGGCTGGGAACTTTACCATCCTATCGCCTTCCAACTCCCGCTCCTCGATGCGCTGATGGAGGCGGGAAAGCGGCACGGGATGACGCTCGTAGGCTACCGTGCGATCGACGCGCTGCGGCTCGAAAAGTCGTACCGAAACATTTGGCGCGACATCAATGGCGAGTACACTGCGTGGGAGAGCGGGCTCGATCGCTTCGTCGCGCTCGACAAGGGAGACTTCGTCGGACGCGAAGCGTTGCTGCGGCAACGTGCCGCGGGGCCGTCTCGCCGGCTCGTGACGTTGCGCGTCGATGCTCCGGACGAGGCAGAAGCGATGGGGAATGAATCCCTTCATAGCGACGACGCCCTGGTTGGGCGGATCACCTCGGCGAACCATGCGCATAGCCTCGGCTTCAACATCGCCCTCGCCTACGTCGCCGCGGCGAACAGCACCGTCGGAAGCGAGCTGCGCCTGCGCATTCTCGAGCGCGATGCGAGTGCGAGGGTGATCGCGGACTCGCCGTATGATCCCGCAGGGGCGAGGAGTCGCATGTGAACGGCGCTAATGCGCAGCCCGCTCCTATGCTGTCGGTCGAGGGAATCTCCAAGTCCTTTGTCCTGCCGGTTCTGAACAACGTCAGCCTCTCAGTGCCGTCCGGCGGAATCGTCGGGCTCATAGGCCCGAACGGCTCGGGCAAGAGCACACT
>JBGPOZ010000274.1:0-5096 GCA_041488295.1 Allostellaceae bacterium | reverse complement strand
GCTGGCGTGGCCGAAGCCGTCGACGACCTCCTCGCGCGCCAGAATGCGGTTCGCCACGACGAGCTCGCGCATGGCGTCGGCGAGAGCGATCATGGAACCTCTCCTCCTCAGACCGGCACGATCAGCGAATTCGGCACGACCGCCGAATCGAAGACGCAGAGCCGCTCCTTGAGGCGCAGCGCGCCGGCCTCGCGCACGATGAGATCGAGATAGCGGCCGGAATTGAAGAGCTCGGTCGGCTGGTCGGGAAGGGTCTGGAGGACGAGGTAATTCGCTTCGCTGCGGATCGTGCCGTCGTCGTCGATGCGGCTGCGGATGCCGCTCACGATGTGGCGCAGCAGCCGCGGCACGTAGAACGCGGTTTGCCGCACCGCGACGATGCGGTCCTTCAACATCCCCTTGCTCTCGCAATGCATGAGAGCGATGGGGAAGCCGCGATCGTGATTGTCGCGCGGCACCACCCGGTAGAGGCAATCCTCGGTGAAGAATTCGGGCCATTCCTCGTACCGGCCATCATCGAGCGCGGCGCAGTAGGCGGCGTGGAGATCCTCGATCGCGAGGCGAAGCTCGAGCGGGACGGGATGCTCCATCGCCTCAGAGCCCCATGACGCCGCGGTAATATTGATAAAACCCGCGGATCGCTCCCTCCGTCACCATGTGGTCGACATTGTGCGCATCGCGTCCGCCCATCTCGAAGAGACCCTCCGCCTCGGGATAGGGCGAGATGCCCGCCTGCGAGACCATCATCACCTCGCTGTCGTCGCTCGAGACATAGCCGGACGGGCCCATGAGATTGGCTTGGCGGATTCGCCGTTGGCGCATCTCCGGCGTGTCGTCGGTGTAGCCGAAAAAGGTCCAGACGAGGTCGAAGGCCTCCGGCCCGCGCGTCACGAGCTGACGCATCGCCAGGGTGTTCGATTGCTGCTGGACAATGAGGTTCGGCCACAAGGTTTGCATGACGACTGTGGCATCGCCCGCGAATTCGCGCACCGGGTCGAGGAGGCGCGCATCGTTCAGCTTGAAGTCGGCTTTGAACGACCGCATCTGCCGCGTCGCGTCGTTCGATGCCTGCTCGCCCTTGCGGCTCACCAGCACGGCGTGGCGCCCAGTCTCGTCCATCTCGACCGCCGATTTCTGATCGAGCCGGAAGAGGCCGAAAGTGACCAGGAAGACGTGCAGGAGGCTGGCGTGATACGGGTCCTTGATGTTCTCGAACATCAGCTTCCAGTTGCTCGGGATGCGCTGCCGCATGTAGCCGAGAATCTCAAGCGGTTTTCCGGTGAAGACCCGATCGAAATACCCCAGCATCAGGGGACCGAGGTAATCCTCGAAACTGGCCGGCGGCTCGCCGAAGGAGGCGAAGACGACGCCGTGCCGCTGCGCCACCTTCAGCCTTTGCAGGTCATGGTCTTCGGGCGCGAAATCGGCCGGCATGCCCCCCTGCCCTTGATAGCCGTGGCGAAAGGGGATGCCGAGCAGCTTGCCGCGCAGATCGTAAGTCCATTGGTGATAGGGGCAGACGATTTCCCTGGCGTTGCCATAGGCGTGCTGGCAGAAGGCGACGCCGCGATGGGCGCAGCGGTTGACGACGACGTTGACGCAGCCGGTCTCGTCGCGCACGACCACGACCGGCTTGTCGCCGATCTCGGTGCGCTTGAAATCGCCGGGATGCGGGATCTCGGCCTCGAGCGCGACGTAGCTCCAGGACGGCCCGGCGAAGATGCGCTCCTGCTCGAGGCGATAGATGGCGGGATCGCTGTAGAGCCAGAACGGCACGCGCGACGTCGTCTCAGCCGGCCAATGGCGGCGCACCCGCTCGGTCGCCGGTACATCGTTCGGCAGGAATGCCATCTTCGTCTCCTCCGCGCACGCGCCCCAACGCGCCGGCGTCAGGATTGCCGATGCCGGGCCGCGCCGCAAGCCGCTGTCGAGCAACGCTGCTGATCGCCGCGCTTGTCAAGGGCGCGCGCGGCGGCTATCCACAAGCCGGCGGGTGACCACAACAGAATTCGCGAGGGCGTTGCCATGGCAAGACCCATTATTTACGGCACCGAGTTCAGCACCTATGTGCGCACCGTGCGGATGGCCTTCGCGGAAAAGCCCGCCGATTACGAGCTCGTCGATGTGAGCGTCCTTGCCGGCGCCCACCGCCAGCCGGAGCATCTGGCGCGCAATCCCTTCGGGACCGTACCCGCCTTCGCGCATGAGGGCTTCGCGCTCTACGAGACGGGCGCCATCATCCGCTATGTCGATCAGGTCTTTTCCGGCACGGCACTCACGCCGGCCGATCCGCGCAAACGCGCGCGCATGAACCAGGTCATCAGCATCATCGACTATCACGGCTACAACGCGCTCATCCTGAAGATCGTCGTGCAGCGTCTCTTCACCGCCCTCATCGGCGGCACGACCGACGATGCGGTGATCGCCGAGGGGATGCCGAAAGCGAAGCTGTGTCTTGCCGAGTTCGAGCGGTTGATGGGCGGCGCACCGTTTCTCGCCGGCGAGGAGGTCAGCCTCGCCGATCTCTACCTCATGCCGATCGTCTTCTATCTGTTGAAGACGCCGGAGGGCGGCCCGCTGCTGGCGCCCCATCGCGCCTTGCAGCGCTGGTGGGAGGCGATGCTGGCACGCCCCTCCGCCGCGGAGACCGAACCCAAATTCGCTTGAAGTCAGGCTGGAGCGATCCAGCTCACATGGGCGGCGACGATGCGCCGGCCCCGGCAAGGCGCAGCCAGGTGTCGATCGGCGGCCAGTGCTCGCCGGCGAGCACCCGCGCAATTCAAAGAGCGCCTGGAGGAATTGCCGTTCTTCGTCACGCCGCGTCGATTTGATGAGAGATCCACTGGCTTAGGCTCACCCCCTCGGCCGCCGCTCGGATCGCCGCTTTGCGATGCAGCTCGGGCTCCGTCCGTACGAGGATCTTGCCGTTGAACGGCTTGTCCGGCTCCTCGCCCCGCTCCGCGCACAAAGCGAGATAGTCATCGATGCCGGCCTGAAACGACGCCAGCACCTCGGCGGCGTTCGTTCCCTCGAAATGGATCACGTCCTTGAGCCCGAGCACGATCCCGGAGAACGTGCCGTCCTCGGGATCGAAATCGATCGGTCCGGACGTATAATTCTTGTGTTCCATCGTCATGGCTTGATACCCGCATTCGTCAGAAAGATACGCACCGCATCGACAGCGCCCTTCTTGGTCGTGGGTTGCGGGTGCGGCCGATGAAAATTGGCCCGGACCCCGTTGATCACGACGGCGATCCGACTGCCCGCGCGTTCCTCAACTGTTCCTCCGCACGCCCCGAAGAGCGCTTCGATCTCCACCCACCGGATGTCGGCTTTCGTCGGTCGGCCAAAGATCGCCTCCAACGTCTTCCGGTGCTTGTTGTTCATGGGCGCCTAAGATAGCGGATTGCGATATCTATTACAAGCGAATATGATAGCGATTTCCGCTATCATGACGATGTCCTTGGCAATCCCCGTCGCGTCGACATAGGCGGCGGCGCCGGACACGGCTTCGGCCATCGTCTTTTCCATCATGCGAGCCGCACCTGAGGGTTGGCTCCACAGGCGTGTCAGTCACTTGCCGAGCGCCACCCGTCGCGCGATCATCGTCCGAGCCAAAACACAATTTGAAGGGGGAAGCGCAGATGATGAGAAGGACCTTCGCAATGGCCCTGGCATGGACCGCCTGTGTCGCGTTGTCGTCGCCGGCGAGCGCCAGGATCATCAACCTCACGGTGACGCGGACGGAGCCCTTCGCGGAGGGCATGAATTTCGGCGCGGTCGGAAGCTACGTCCGGGTGATCGGCACGGCGAAGGGCGAGCTCGATCCGGAGGATCCCAGGAATAAGATCATCGTCAATCTCGACAAGGCGCCGCGCAATGCGCGCGGCATGGTCGAGTACGACGTCGATTTCTACCTCATGCGGCCCGCCGATCTGGCGAAGGGCAACGGTACGCTCCTCTACGAGGTCAACAATCGCGGCCGTAAATTCCTGTTGCCCTTCCTCGACCGTGCGAAGCCGACGAGCCCGCTTTCGATCAACGATCCGGCGACCGCGGCCGATGCCGGCGACGGCTTCGTCTTTCGCGCGGGCTATACGATCGCCTGGAGCGGCTGGGACCCCGACGCGCCGGTCGCCAACAACGGGATGGTCGTCCGCGTCCCGGTCGCCACCCTGAACGGCAAGCCGATCGTGCGCACGATCCGCGATGAATTCGTCTTCGGCACGCGAATCCCCGCGAGCCGCCCGACGGCGCCGCTCTCCTATGAGGCAGCCGATTTCGACCCGGCGAAGGCGCGCCTCACCCTGCGCGAACGTGAAGCGGACGCGCCGCGCGAGATCGCGGCGAGCCTCTGGGCCTATGATGGGCCGCGCGCCATCAAGCTCCTGCCGGAAGGCACGATATTCGCACCCGGGCTGATCTACGATTTCCGTTACCCCGCGAAGGACCCGAAGATCGTCGGCATCGGCTTTGCCGCGACGCGCGATCTCGTCTCGTTCCTGCGCCATGAGGCGCGCGATCGATCAGGGCAAGCCAGTCCGTTGGCCGATGAGGCGGGCAAGCTGCACGTCTCGCACGCGATCGGCTTCGGCATCTCGCAGAGCGGCCGCTATCTGCGCGACCACATCGCCCAGGGCTTCAATGCCGATGAGCAGGGCCGCAAGGTCTTCGACGGCGTCCTCGCGCACATATCGGGAATCGGCAAGGTCTTCATGAACGCGGCCTTCGCCCAGCCCTTCCGCACCAACACGCAGCACGAGGACCATCATTTTCCGGAAAACGCGTTCCCCTTCGCCCATGCTTCGATGAGCGACCCCATCACCGGCAGGACCGGCGGGCTGCTGCGCGGCGACGGGTCAGACCCCTTCGTCATCGAAGTCAACACCTCGACCGAATATTGGCAGAAGGGCGCATCGTTGCTGGCGACCGATCCGGTGGGCCACCGCGACATCGCCGTGCCGCGCAATGTGCGCCTCTTCATGATTGCGGGAACCCAGCATGGCGGCAATCCCTTCTCCGACGCGACACCGGGGAGCTGCGTCAATCCGCGCAATCCGCACGATCCCTCGCCGGCGCTCCGCGCGCTCCTCGTC
>JBGPOZ010000273.1:0-5158 GCA_041488295.1 Allostellaceae bacterium | reverse complement strand
TCGGCGGTGATGAAGAACCACGAATCGCCGCCCTGCTTCACGACCGCGGTGCCGGTGACATGTGCCAGCGAATAGGTATCGAACACCCATTGCGCCGCATAGGGCGAGCAATTGCGCCCGGTAATGTCCGAGCTCGCCGGCGCTACCAGCAAGGCGATCTTCTTCATCTCCTTCGAGACGCCCTCGACGGCAAGCCCCACCGCCGAGTTCGGCACGTCGGCGATGACGTCGATACCATCGCGGTCGTACCACTGGCGCGCGAGGTTGGCGCCGATATCGGGCTTGTTCTGATGGTCGGCGTTGACAAGCTCGATCGGCTTGCCGAGGAGGCTGCCGCCGGCATCGTCGATCGCCATCCTTGCCGACGCGACCGAGCCGGGTCCGCCGAGATCGGCGTAGAGCGAGGACATGTCGTTGAGGATGCCGACCTTTACCGGCGTCTCGGCATTCTGTGCCGCGGCTGGCCCGGCGAGGGCCACCGCGAGCACGGCAATACCGAGAAAATTCGTGGCTTTCATGCGCGTCTCCCTGTTGTCGATCGCCGGCGTCATGATCCGTTGGCCCGGCGCTTGCGGCGGGAGATTACCCTCTGTCGCTTCGCCGCGGAAGGGTAGCTTGCACCGATCGCAGCTTAGCCCGGCGCGCGTATCGTCGATGGATTGTCGGGACGCGGCGCGAGCGGTGCGGGGAACCCGCGCGCGGTCGCCGATTGCGCGCCGTCGACGAACGCGCTCCATTGCTGAAGCCCGATGCCGAGATCGAGGATCCCGGCGAGAACGGCAACGATAAGCGGCACGGTGAGGATGAATCCCCATTCCGTGCCGCCGCCCGGCCGCCTCAGGGTGCGGTTATCGCCAGCGGCCGTCATCGCCTGCCCGACCATCATTCGTCACTATGCGCGGATCTTCGTGTCGCGCTCCTTTGGTGGATGCGGCGCCAACTTTGCTCGGCACGCATTAAGGCCCTGTCAAATCTGGGATTTGTGTAAAATTTGTCGCAAATCCTTCGACGCTTCAGGAGGTTCGGCGGTGACCCTCGATCGTCTCGGCGAGCGGTGCATTCGCCGGATCGCGGGCGCGCGCGACATAGGCTTCGACCATCGGCGCCCAGAGCGTCCAAATCTGCCGCAATGCGGCGATCGGCGCGTCCGCGCAATCGACGCGCAGATCGATCGGCGTGAACGGAATGCCGGGCTGCGCGACCTTGAGCGCCGCGGAGCGCAGCGGATAGGCTTCGCCTCCCGCCGCCAAGCCTTTCTCGAGCGCGGCGATCAAGCGGTCCGAGAGAGCGCTTTCGGGCGACGCCTCGAAGCCGGCGAGGATGGCAGCGACGACACGGTCATTGGCGATGGCGTTGCCGATCGCGATCGCGCCCCGCCCGATCCGCGATCCCTTGGGCGCCATGACCTCGGCGCCGGTGAAATCGGCGACCCTGCCGTCGCGATCCAAGACGGCAAGCTGGCGCCACGCGGAATGCGGGGTCGAGGCGATGATGTCCAATAGGGTCTCGGCAGCGTCGCGGCCGGTCTCGAGACGACGCAGCCCCAACGCGCCGAGCGCCGGATCGGTGCGCGCCTGGGTCAATACGACGCCAAGCCCCGGCCCGACGAACGGCACGCGCGCACCAGCCGCCATGCTCGAGGTGGCGATAGCGCAGCCGAATTCGCCCGTGCGCGGGCACAAGCCGGCGATCGAAAATGTCATCGCGCGCGTACTCTCGAAGGCAACAGCCCGTGCCCTGCCAAATTCGCCCGAATCCGCTCCAGCGCCGGGATGGCGGGATCGGGCAGCGGAAAGCTCTGGCCGGTGATCGTCTCGAAGACGCTGATGTAAAGCCGCGCCGCTTCGAGGACGATCTCGCGCGGAATTTCGGGGATCGCGTCCTTGTAGGGATCGCAGCGTGCCGCGACCCAGCTCCGCACGAAATCCTTATCGAAGCTCTCGGGCTTCTCGCCCCGCTCGAAGCGCTTGGCGTAGCTCTCGGCGAACCAATAGCGGCTGCTGTCGGGCGTGTGGATCTCGTCGGCGAGGATGATCTCGCCCGCCCCATCGAACCCGAACTCGTATTTGGTGTCGACGAGGATGAGCCCATGCTCGCGCGCGATCTCGCGGCCGCGCGCGAAGAGCGCGAGCGCGAGCTCCGAGACGCGGCGCCATTGCGCCTCGGTCAGGAGTCCTTTTTGCACCACCTCCGCCGCGCTCAGCGGCTCGTCATGGCCGCCGTCGAACGCTTTGGTCGTCGGCGTCAGGATGGTGTGGGCGAGCTTTTCGTTCTCGCGCATCCCGTCGGGGAAGCGGATGCCGTACATCGCGCGGCGCCCGGCCCGGTACATCGGCCAGATCGAGGTCCCGGTCGTCCCCGCGAGATAATCGCGCACGACGATCTCGACCGGCATGATGCGCAGCCGCCGGCACAGCACGACATTGGGGTCGGGATATTCCAAGACGTGATTGGGGCAGAGCGCGCGCGTCGCATCGAACCAGAAGCGGGCGATCTGCGTCAGGACTTGCCCTTTCAGCGGAATCGCCGTCAGAATCCGGTCGAACGCGCTGAGGCGATCGGTGGCGATGATGATGCGCCGTCCGTCGGGAAGATCGTAATTGTCCCGCACCTTGCCGCGATAGTGGTTCGGCAGCTCGGCGATCGTCGCGTCGCGCAGGACATTGTCGAGATATGCCCCGAGAGTTGTCGTATCCGCCATCAATTGCACCGTGGAGGGGCGTTGCATTCGACCTGACCGCCATCATAAGGCCAGAGCCAGAACGGGACCATGGCGAGCTTCGCGGCGCCGCCCCCTCAACCGGTGGTACAAATCAACTTGACACACTGCCGCGAAAAAGCCACGTAAGGGATGAGCCGTCCTGAGCAAGCCGTGGTTTGTCAAGCGACTTGAAGTTGCCTAACGAAAGCAAGGCCATGGGCACTCTGACGTACCGGATGCAGTATCAGCAGCCCAGCGTAGTCGTCGATCTTGACGGGCAGGAGGTCGGGAAGGTCACCCTTCACGACAAGAAATGGGTGGTCGATCGGTGGGACGGGCCGGCCCTCGAGCATCCCGGACCCTTCGAATCGTTCAGCGCGTTCCTGGCGCATGCGACGGAAAAGGTGAACCGTCCGCCGCCGCCGATCCAGCGCATGCCCGCGCCGCCTGTCACCCCGCCGACCGCGATGAAGCCGGCGATGCCATCGCCCTCCGCGGCAGCGAAGCCTGCGGCTGCAAAGCCGGCCGCCGCGAAAGCGAAGCACCGGCCCGTTGCACCGAGCGAGGCTGGCGCCGAGAGCGCCGCCAAGCCGACGCAAGCCCCGATCAGCGCCGCGTCGAGCGAACCGAAGGCAGCGGGAGCGCCGGTCGCCCCCAAGCCGGTCGCCCCCAAGCCGGTTGTCGCGACGGAGACAAAGCGACCCTCGCGCCCCGCGCCCGTCGCTGCGAAGCCGAAACCGGTTGCGAAGGCCAAGGAGGCGGCCAAGCCCAAGCCCTCAAAGGCCGCCGCCCCGGTGAAGCCCAAGGCCGCGATCAAACCCAAGATCTCGGCCAAGCCGAAGCAGAAGGCAGCGCCGGCCGGCAAGGCGAAAGCGACGGCGCGGGCCAAGCCCGCCGCCAAGAAAAAGCCGGCGAAGATTGCGGCCCCGGCGAAATCGAAACGCCTCGCCGCGTCGCACAAAGCGAAGGCGGCCAAGGCAAAACCGGCCACCAAGGCCAAGCCGGCGGCCAAAGCCAAGGCGAAGGCATCGAAGGCAGGCGCCGCAAAGGCAACGATGCGGTCCAAGGCTGCCGCCAAATCGGCGAAAGGCAAGCGAGCGGCCGCATCCAAGCGCGCCGTGGCGGCGAAGGCGAAACCGACGACGCGCGCCAAAGGCGCCGCCGCGACAAAGAAGCCGGCGACGAAGGAGAAGCGCGCCGCCGCCAAAGCCGCCGCCAAATCAAAATCGAAGCCAAAGGCGAAGGCAGCGACGCGACCAAAGCCGACCGCCAAGACGAAGCGGTAGCTGATGGCCGCTCTGTCACGTTAAGCGGTTGCTCCGACTTCGTCGATTCTCGGACAGCGGTGCCGCAACCGCTCGGCTTGCGAGCGGATCGGCGCGGTGCACGCATGATCGTTAAGTGGGCCGAGGTGAGGAGCGGACAATGTTCGATCCCCCCATTGCCGTCCGCAGATTGCAGCCCGAGGACGTCGCGGCATATCGCGCCATCCGGCTCGAGGCGCTCGAGCGACATCCGGAGGCTTTCGGCTCGACTCTCGAAGCGGAATCGGCCAAGCCGCTCGACTGGTTTGCGGAGCGCTTGGGGCGCAACGCGGTGTTCGGCGCGTTCCGCCAATCCGATCTCATCGGTGTCGCGGGGTTCTTCGCCTTCACCGGCGCCAAGGAGCGGCACAAGGGCGTGCTCTGGGGAATGTATGTCCGAGAGTCCGAACGCGGTACGGGGGCGGGAAAGGCGCTCGTCGAGGCAGTGATCCAGCATGCAAGCGAGCACGTCGAGCTTCTCCAATTGTCCGTCGTGCGCGACAACCACGCCGCGCGGCGCCTCTATGCGGCGCTGGGCTTCACGGAGTACGGCATCGAGGAGCACGCCCTGAAGCAAGGCGCGGACTATTTCGATGAGGTGCTCATGGTCAAGTCCTTGACCCCGGATCTGCCGTCGCCCCCCGAGGAGACCGAGTAAGCCGATACGGTCGGCCTCGCCGCTCTCGACGTCCTCTTTCTCGACGAGATACCGCAGTTCAACGGAATTATGTAGCTGACGCGACCCCCGCTTTAAACAACCCGCGAATGGCGCAGCTCCGCGGGATCGAGATAGGCGTCGAAGGCGGCGCAGACGGCGCGGGCGAGCGGCCGCCCCTCATCCGTGATCGCGATCCGCCACCCTTCGCGGCGGGCGATGCCGTCGGCGACCATCGGCTCGAGCGCGGCAAGCTCCGGCGCGAACTCCTCCGGTGCGTGGTCGTGCGCGCGGGCGATTGCGGCGAGATCGACCCGCATCTCGCACATCAACCGCTCGATGATGTCGCGGCGGAGGCGATCGTCCTCGCTGAGCCGAACGCCGCGCGCCGTGGCGAGCTGGCCGCGCCGGATGCGATCGCGATATGTCGTGATGTCGGCCGTGTTTTGCGCGTAACCCTGCGGCAGGCTGCCGATCGCCGAGACGCCGAGCCCGATG
>JBGPOZ010000272.1:0-5159 GCA_041488295.1 Allostellaceae bacterium | reverse complement strand
CGATGAGCGCGCGGCGGCGGCCATTCGCCGGAAGCGGCAGGCTCGCGAGACGCTCCACCTCCGCATCGATCGCCTCCTTCGGAATGACGATCGACGGCCAGAGCGCCGTCGGCTCGGGCGCGACGCCGGTGCGGTCGAGGAAACGGTGTTGCGGCATGCGGGTCTCCCTGCGCCATCGCCCATGGCGAAAGCTTAGATAGCTTAGTAATTTGCCGGCGGCAGCGTCAAGGTGAACGCCGCGCGGCACCTGTGCTCGGGAGATTTCCGGCTTCGCCGCGCGACAGAAATTCCAAGATTTGACCAATGGGAGCCGAACCGGTGATTGTACAGCAACCTGTGGAATCCTGCTTAGGCTGCCTTCATGAGCTACTTCCCGCCGCCGCGCGACATCCCGACGACGCTGTTCGCGCGCCTTCCCGACCGCTTCCGGAAGCCGATGCGAACCGCCTGGGCCGACGCCAATCGCGGCGGCGAGGCGATCCACTCGTTCCTCGAGGGGCCGTCCTTCGATCGCGCCGGCAATCTCTGGGTGACGGACATCCCGCATGGTCGGATCTTCCGCATCTCGCCCGGTGGCGAATGGACGCTCATCGCCGAATATGATGGCTGGCCGAATGGGCTCAAGATCGGCCGCGACGGCACGATTCTCATCACCGACTACCGCAACGGCCTCATGCGCCTCGATCCAGCGACCGGCGCGGTGAGCGAAATGCTCGGCCATGTTCGCAGCGAAGGGTTCAAGGGGTTGAACGACCTCGTCATCGCGCGGAACGGCGATGTCTATTTCACCGATCAGGGCCAGACCGGCATGCAGGACCCGACCGGACGGGTCTACCGCCTCACCGCCGACCGGCGGCTCGAATGCCTCCTCGCGACGGGGCCGAGTCCGAACGGCCTCGTTCTCAATCGTGCCGAGACCCATCTCTACGTGGCGATGACGCGTGCTTGCGAGGTCTGGCGCATGGCGGTGACGCGCGATGCCAGCGTCTCCAAGGCGAACGTCTTCGCGCGGATTCCGGCCGGGATCAGCGGACCCGACGGTCTCGCGATGGATGAGGAGGACGGCCTCGCCATTTGCGATCCCGGCCGCGGGTCGGTGTGGATGGTGGATCATCTGGGCGAGCCGCGCTGGCGCGTGCGTTCCTGCGCCGGGTCGAGCACGACGAACCTTGCCTATGGCGGGCCCGACCGCCGCTCGCTCTTCATCACCGAATCGGCGACCGGCTCGATTCTCCGCGCCGAGGTTGCGGTGGCGGGCCGGGCGATGGTGTCGCACGAGGACGAACGAAGGCCCCGCGACGGAATGCCGCCTTTTGCGCAGCTTGCCGGAGACGCGCCACGAAAAAACCGAAATCCGGTGTCCTTTTGAAGTCGCTTCATCTCAACCGCCGGGCGGTTGCGCGGTTGTGCTATATCCTGGCCGAATGATTTCGAGCAGCGCGGCATGGTGAGACGTCGCTTCAAGATGCGCGACCGGCGCTTTCCGTCGGGCTGGTCTCGTGGCTGACCGAAGACGAAGCGCCGATCTGCGCCTCGACCCCGAAGACCGCCGCTCGTCGACCCGCGCTTCGACGCCGCCGGCGACGCGTCGCTCCGGCGCGCCGCGCAAGAAGCGCAGCTTGTGGCGTCGGCGCGTCGGCTGGGCGATATTGCGCTGGTCGCTCGTGCTCGGCATCTGGGGCGCGGTCGTGGTCGGCGGCGTCATCGGCTACTTCGCCTTGACCTTGCCCGATACGGGCGACCTCAAAGCGGCCGAGCGGCGGCCAAGCGTCACGTTGCTCGCCGGCGACGGTGCGCTTCTTGCGACCTACGGCGATCTCTTCGGCGAGCCGGTCAAGCTGCGCGAGATGCCGAAATTCCTGGCCGAAGCGGTGATCGCCACCGAGGATCGGCGCTTCTATGATCATTTCGGGCTCGATGTCATCGGCCTCATGCGCGCCGCCATCGTCGATCTGCGCGCGGGTCATGTCGTGCAGGGCGGCAGCACGATCACCCAGCAGCTCGCGAAGAATTTGTTCCTGACGCCCGACCGCACCTGGCATCGCAAGATCCAGGAGATGCTGCTCGCGCTTTGGCTCGAGCGCAAATTCAGCAAGGACCAGCTTCTCGAGATTTACCTCAACCGCGTCTATCTCGGCGCCGGAACCTATGGCGTCGACGCCGCGGCGCATCGCTACTTCGACAAATCGGCGCGCCAATTGACGCTCTACGAATCGGCGGTGATCGCCGGCTTGCTGAAAGCGCCGACGCGGTTCAGCCCGGCACAGAACCGGCAGCGCGCCGCCTCGCGCGCCGAGCAGGTGCTCGCCAATATGGTCGATGCCGGCTCCCTCACGCCCGAGGAGGCGGCGGCGGCGGCACAGCAATCGACGCAACTTGCCACCGTCACCTCCAGCCGCGCCGGCAGCCGTTATTTCGCCGATTGGATCGTCGAGCAGCTTGCCGATCTGGGCGGGTTCGACAACCAGGATCTGACCATCAAGACGACGTTCGATCCGCGTCTCCAGGCGGCGGCAGAGGCGGCGCTCGGCGACACATTGCGACGCGAAGGTCCGGCGGCCGAAGCGGACCAGGCGGCGCTCGTCGCGATGGGACATGACGGCGCGGTCCGTGCGCTCGTCGGCGGCCGCGATTACGGCGGCAGCCAGTTCAACCGGGTGACCCAGGCGCTGCGCCAGCCGGGCTCCGCCTTCAAGCCGTTCGTCTATCTCGCGGGCCTCGAAGCCGGCCTGACGCCCGGCGACCGGATGGTCGATGGTCCGATTACCATCGGCAAGTGGCAGCCGCACAATTACACGCAGCGCTATCTCGGGTCGATGTCGCTCGCCGACGCCTTCGCCCAATCGGTCAACACCGTCGCCGTGCAGGTCGAGATGCGCGCCGGCATTCCGCGCGTCATCGCCGCCGCGCACCGGCTCGGCATCTCGGCCGAGCTCAACAACGATGCGAGCCTCGCGCTCGGCACCAGCGAGGTGACCCTCCTCGAATTGACCTCGGCCTATGCGGCGTTCGCGAATGGCGGCATCGGCATCTGGCCCTATGGCATCGAGGAAATCCGCGGCCGCAACGGGAAGGTCCTGTTCCAGCGGACGGGCTCGGGTCCGGGCCGTGTCATAGCTCCCGACATCGAGGCCGAAATGACGCAGCTCATGTCCGGCGTCATGGTCGGGCGCGGCACCGGCCACAGCGCGGCACTCGACCGGCCGGCCGCCGGCAAGACCGGGACCACCTCCGATTACCGTGACGCTTTCTTCGTCGGTTTCACCGCCGATTTTGTTGCCGGCGTCTGGTTCGGCAATGACGACAATACGCCCATGAACAAGGTGACCGGTGGCGCCTTGCCCGCGGAGACTTGGCACAATTTTATGGTGGAGGCGGAAAAGGGCCTACCCGCACGACCGCTGCCGGGTTCGCTCATCCCGGTGCTGGCGCCGGCGGCGCCGGCCGTCGCGGGCGGGCCGGGCTGGCTCGAGCGCCTCTTCGCCGGCAACGCCGCCGCGCCGAGCATCGCGCGCAACAACGGTCCTGCCGCCGCTTCGACCCCCCCGGCGCCGTCGCGCGATCTTCACTGAAGACGCCGCCCGCCTCCGGTGCGTCTGTCCTTTTGCCGTGTCGCGCTCCATCTTCCCTGTGACCGATCACCGGGATGAAGGAGCCGGGCAATGGCGGAGGGTGCGCCGGAGAACGCCGACGCGATGGAAACCTTGCCGGACGGAACGCGGCTGCGCCTGCGCGACATCGGCCCCGCTGACGCGCCGCTCCTTCAGGATCTGCTCCATCACATGTCGCTCGCCGATATCCGCCTCAGGTTCTTCGCGCCGCTGAAAGAGCTGAGCCCGGCGCTCGTCTTCCGCCTCTCCCACCCCGATCCCGACCGCGACATCGCCATCGCCGCGCTACCCGAGGAGACCGACGAATTCCTCGGCGTCGCCCGTCTCGCCGCCGACGAGACGGGGCGGCACGCCGAGTACGCTCTCGCCGTCCGCACCGCCATGAAGGGGCACGGCATCGGTTACCTTTTGCTCAATCGGTTGCTGGCGCGGGCGCGCGGCAAAGGCATCCTCGAAGTGTCGGGCGACGTCATGCGCGAGAACGACGCGATGCTGCTGATGGCGCGCGAGCTTGGCTTCACGCTCGATGAGCATCCGCACGAGGCGGAGCTGGTGCGGGTGCGCAAGCGGCTGTGATTGCGAGTTGGACGTGACCGGAAGCCGAGGAATGCCTACTCTGCCGCGTCCAACGCGTACCCCGCCGAACGCACCGTTCGCACCAGATCCACCTCGGTATATTCGTTGAGCGCCTTGCGCAGGCGGCGGATGTGGACGTCGACCGTGCGTTGCTCGACATAGACGCCGTGGCCCCAGACCCGGTCGAGCAGTTGCTCGCGCGAAAAGACCCGACCGGGATGCTGCATCAGAAAGCGCAGCAGGCGGAATTCGGTCGGGCCGAGATGGATCGGCCGGCCGTCGCGCGTCACGCGGTGCGCCGCCAAATCCATCGTGACATCGGCGAAGCTCAGCATGTCCTCGGCGGCGGATGGCTGGGTGCGGCGGATGACGGCGCGCAGCCGAGCGATGAGCTCGGTCGGGCTGAACGGCTTGACGACATAATCGTCGGCACCGCTGTTGAGGCCGCGCACGCGGTCGCCCTCTTCGCCCCGTGCCGTCAGCATGATGACGGGGAGCGAGCGCGAATGCGGCGCGCGGCGGATCTGTCGGCACACTTCGATGCCCGAGACGAGCGGCAACATCCAGTCGAGCAGCACGACGTCGGGTTTGCGCTCGGCGATCTGAACCAGCGCCTCCTCGCCGTCGGCGGCCTCGCAGACGGCGAAGCCTTCCTTCTCGAGATTGTAGCGCAGCATGGTGACGAGCGCGGCCTCGTCTTCGACGATGAGGACGAGCGGCTTCATGCCGTGCCCTCATCGTCTTGCGCCTTGTCCCCGGGCCGAACGACGGCGATGTTCGATCGATCGCCTTTCGGCCGCGCTTGGGTCAGCGGCGTGCCGTGCACGAGGAAATACACGGTCTCGGCGATGTTGGTCGCGTGGTCTCCGACGCGCTCGATGTTCTTCGCCATGAAGAGGAGATGCGTCGAGGCCGTGATGTTGCGCGGATCTTCCATCATGTAAGTCAGGAGCTCGCGAAAGAGGCCCGAAT
>JBGPOZ010000271.1:0-5196 GCA_041488295.1 Allostellaceae bacterium | reverse complement strand
GGGAATCACGAACCGCGCAAAACCGGAATCCCAAATCGCAAGAAAACCACCACGCAACCGTCGCTTTCTTGCAATTCCGATTACTTTCTCAGTCGCTAAATCACCGATCAGCCAACGCGATGCGCATTCTTCACAGGCGACCAAGTAGTCAGCCTAAAGATGCTCCGCTGAAGAAACGGCTCTAAGGCGCCTTCCGCAACCAATAACGGCAAATATGCAACAGCGTATGTTGTCGCAGGCTGTGGCTGCGGCTGTTCGCCGAGAGCGCCCTTGAGATCGGCAAGCGGATGAATTTGGTGTCCGACTTGATAAAGATAGAAACCGTCAACGCGCTGCATATTTGCTCCATGCTGCGTCGGCGATAGGAGAAAATCCGGCCAAATTCGTGGGCGCCCCGACGCGAGTTGAGGGATCATATCTCAACTCCTAGCGCTTGGGTATGGGAAGTGAAACGTCGCCTTTCGTTCTCGAGGAGAACGATGCAGCGCTTCGCCAGATGGCGCTGGGCGCCGAGCGCGACCCCGTGCGCTTCTGGGGCAAGATCGAGAAGCTTCGCAAATGCCGGAGCGTGCCCGAGAAGGTGCGTGCGCTCCTCGTCAAGCATCTGCCCATGCCGACGCCGCCCTTCCGCACCGTTCATCGCGTCGCCGGTTTGGGCAGCCTCGGCCGTGAGCGCTATGTGGCCGTCGCCGAGTGGCACGGCGGCATGCTCGCACGCGAGGCGAAGGCCCTGCTGCCTTCGGCTTACCACTGGGCGCGCAACGAGAAAAGCGAGGCGATCCAATATCGCGCCATCCTCGATCGCGCGGTGCGTTGCCCCGACCCGTACATCGACGTTGCGGGCCCGTGGCTCATCCGCCGCATCGGACCACGCTGCTCGCGGATCGAGCTGACGCAGATCCCAAAGGCGCGCAACGAGGCGGTGATCCTTCGCGCGATGGGGCGCGAAACGGCGAACGTTCATTTCGGCACGCCGCAAGCGATTCCCGCCATCAAGAAGGACCTCAAAAAGCGCAAAGCAGAATGGCTGCACGCCGCGGCAGAGAACATGGCGGCCGCGACCAAGCGCGATTGGGATGCATGGCGCAAGCGTGCAAGCAAGGGGTGACGAAATCCGCGCGACACCGCCTTCCGGCGCCGTGGTTACCCCTCTCGTCGCGCTAGACTAGCGCCAGAACGGCTTCATGGCGGCAAAAATCCGCCAATCCGCAATGAGCTGCGGCTCGAGCTCGCGCGTGCCGCGCGCATGCCAGCCGACCAGCTTTCCCGCCGCGGCCGCCCAAGGGAGTTTGGTCTCCCCGACGGACTGCCGTTCCAGCTGGCTGACGATCACGCTGGCGGTCGCCACGTCGTTGAGGTGGCCGAGCGTCGTTTGAAGTTTCGTGACGCGCTTGAGGCACCGGTCGACCTCGCTGCGATCGAAGAGCGACCCGAAAAATTCCATCGCGTAACGCAGCTTTTTCAGAGCAATTCGGAGCTCATGCCGCGCTTCCGAGGACAGTGCCGCAATGCGTGCGCCGTTCCCGCGTGCCCTCTTGTGGCGCTTCGAGAGCATCCGGGACGCGAGAGCTCGGATGGGGGCAAGCAAGGTGACCGACCGTTCGGATACGGGCTGCTCGCGCCAGCCCTTCGCCTCGAGCCACCTGCCGAGTTTCAGAAGAAAGGTCGTATATCGCGACGATCGGACCGCCTCGGACGCAAGGCGGTAGCCTGCCGCCCGGCGCGCGCGGGCTGCCTCCTCCAGCGCAGCGGTGCTCGCATCTCCGGCGAAGGCCTCGCGGATCGGCACGAGCAGCTCGGCGATGAAGACATCGCAGTCTCGCGCCGACGCCAGAGACTGGGCGAGCCATTTCGCCTCGGCGGCGAAGAATTCGTACTGACGCGGCGGCAACCAGGGACGGAACAGCGAGAAGACCGACCGCATGCGGCGAAGAGCGACCCGCATTTGATGCAGGGCGGCAGGGTCGTTCGCCTGGAGCATCAGCTCCTCATTGGCGACGAGGTGATCGAGGCAATGGCGCGTGATCGTCTCGATAGCCTGCTCGACCGTGTCGTCGGAGGAGAGCCGGACGGGTGCGGCGTGAACCGCGGTCGGTGTCTCGCCGGCGACGAGCGCGTATCCGCGTTGCGCCTTGGAGCGGGTCTCCAGCCGAACCGGCGCCACCGCATTCAAGGCGAGGGCAATGTCGAAGAGGGCCGGCGTCTCGCCATCCTTCAGCTCGACCTCGGCGACGGAGAGAGCGGAGCCGTCAGGACCAACGATCTCGCCTTCGTCGATCGCGACTGCGACGGCGGAGCCGTTGCTGCCGCCGATCTTGCCATTTTCGAGCCGCTGGACCGTGCGTTTGATGCGGCTTGTGAACACCGGCTCCAGCTCATCGACTGCCACCTTGCCGAGTCGCTCCACTGCCTCGTCGTCATTGATCGTCGACAGGTCCGGGCGCGCTTCTGATACCGACCACTCCCATTCGCGGGGTTTGAAATCGCGGTTGGCGGGTGCAACCGAATTTGCCTTGATGTTCTGGACGTATCGGTTGCCCTGCTTGCGGACGCGCAGAGAGGCGTTCCTGTTCTTCAGGCGCAGATCGGCCGTATCGAAATAAACCGTCTCGAACAACCGTCCGCGGCCGCCTCTTTTGAGCAGCGACGAGCTCTTGATGCGCGCAAGGTCCTCGCGCGCGACCCGGAGCTTCAGCTCGAAATCCGTATTCGACATGGCGCGATCTTCATCCATTTCCGATGGATTTTGCGATCAATCGAATGAGCGTGCGTGAATGGCAGACGCCCTGTCGTCTGCCGGGAGGGACCTTAGCAGTCCTAAATAAATTTCGAAATCCGACATCGAGGCGTCACAAAAAATTCACAAACCGCCGCACGAGACCGCCGGCAGTACAATGCTCCACGAATTCGGAAGCTACTGAAAAACCTAACGGAAAGGGCTCAGGCTCTCGAGAAATTGCTGCGCGCAGGCAGACCACGAAAAACCGAGAGCGTGGTCGCGACAGAGTTCGCGCGATACGTCGAGCGCAGCGAGCGCCGCCCGCCCGAGATCGACATCGAGCACGCCGGCGCCGCTGTCGCCGATGACGTCGAGCGGGCCCGGCACCGGATAGGCCGCGACCGGCACGCCCGAGGCGGGCGCCTCGAGCAGCACAAGGCCGAAGGTGTCGGTGCGGCTCGGGAATACGAAGACATCGGCCGCGGCATAGTACCGCGCCAGCTCGGCGCCGATCTTGCGGCCAGCGAAATGGACGCCGGGGTAGCGGCGGCGAAGCGGACCCAGCAACGGGCCGTCGCCGACGACAAGTTTCGTTCCCGGAAGGTCGAGGTCGAGGAAGGCAGCGATGTTCTTCTCGACGGCAAGCCGCGAGACCGTGAGGAAGATAGGCCGCGGCAGTTCGGGGAAGGCGTTGCGGAGCGCGTCCGGGTCGGGCCGAAACAGCGTCGGATCGACGCCGCGAGACCAGCGCCGGATGTTGCCGAACCCGTGCTTTGCCAGTTCGAGCCGAATGCTCTCGGTGGCGACGAGGATGCCCGCCGAGGGCGCGTGGAAGCGGCGGAGCAGCGCGTAGCTCCAGCTTCGCGGCAAGGCGAAGCGCGCCTCGACATATTCGGGAAACCGCGTGTGGTACGCCGTCGTGAAAACCAGCGACCGCTTCATGCAATACGCCCTGGCGCAGTGACCGAGAGGTCCCTCCGTGGCGATGTGGATGGCGTCTGGCTCAGCCGCATCGAGCAGACGCGCCGCTCTGCCGGCAGCGCCGATCGCGAGGCGGATCTCGGGATAGGTCGGGCAGGGCACGGTCCAAAACCTATCGGGCGTCACCGGCGTTACCGTATGCCCGAGCATGGTAAGCTCGCGCGTCACGGCGCCGAGCGTGCGCACGACGCCGTTGAGCTGCGGGATCCAGGCATCGCTGACGAGCGCAATCCGCACTAGCGATCGACCTCGACCGCGCGGCTCGCGAGAAGCGCTGGGACCCCGCTCGGCTCCAGCGGATCGAGGGCGCGCAACTCGATCCAGTCGATGATCTCCAGCCGCCCGTTCCAATGCTCGACGAGCGCCGTGCAGCTCTCGACCCAGTCGCCGTCGTTGCAATATAGGATGTCGCCGTCACTGCGAATCTCGGCCTTGTGAATGTGGCCGCAGACGACACCATCGAGCCCGCGCCGCCGCGCCTCGTCGGCAACAGCGGCAGCAAAGTTGCCGATATACTCGACGGCGTTCTTGACCTTGCCCTTGAGGTAGGCGGAGAGCGACCAGTACGGGTAGCCGAACTTGCGCCGGACATGGTTGAAATGGTGGTTGAGGGCGAGCACAAGGTTGTAGGCCCAGTCGCCGAGCAGCGCGAGCCAGCGCGCGTACCTGACGACGCCGTCAAAGGCATCGCCGTGAATGACCAGAAGTCGCTTGCCATCGACCGTCACGTGGATCGCCTCGTCTTCGACGGCGATGCCGCCGACCTCGAGCCCCGTGTAGTCGCGCAGCCACTCGTCGTGATTGCCCGGTATGTAGACGACCCGCGTGCCCTTGCGTGCCTTGCGCAGGATCTTCTGGACGACGTCGTTGTGGCTTTGTGCCCAGTACCAGGAGCGGCGGAGACGCCAGCCGTCGATGATGTCGCCGACGAGATAGAGCGTCTCCGATTCGTGGCAGCGCAGGAAATCGAGGAGGAAATCCGCCTTGCAGCCTCGCGTGCCGAGATGGATGTCGGACAGCCAGATGGTCCGGTATTGCGTGCCGGGTGCCATGAGCGTCATGTTACGTCTTGTCTCGCGCAAGCAATCATTAGGTCAACAAGAGATACGATAACTACATCTTGTGTCAATCACAATAAAATGATATGATTTCGTAACAAAACTGCAATATTTATTGAACATGACTTGGCTGTTCAGACGCACCCCCGCTTTTCCGCCTTCGCTTGGACAAGTATCAGCCGCGCCGAGGCGGTTGCTCATCATTTTCAATCCGGCAGCAGGACGGCGGCCCGAGCGGCGCTTGCGGCGGATCGTCGATGCGCTGGAAAAGCTCGGCTGCCCCGTGACCTTGCGGTCGACCGCGGCGCGGGGCGATGCCGTCGCGATCGCCCGCGCCGCAAGCTCGGACGAGTTCGATCTTGTCGTCGCCGCCGGCGGCGACGGGACGATCAACGAAGTGGCGAACGGGCTCGCCCACTCGGCGCTGCCGCTCGGCGT
>JBGPOZ010000270.1:0-5218 GCA_041488295.1 Allostellaceae bacterium | reverse complement strand
CTTCACCTTGGTGGCGCTGGGCGGCGCCGGGCCCATCCACGCGACGGCGCTCGCCGGCGAGCTCAGCATCGCGAGCGTCATCATCCCGCGCAATCCGGGCGTCCTTTCGGCGGCGGGTCTCCTCGCGGCGCCGATCGAGCACGAGGTCGCGGCTGCCTTTCCGCGCCCGCTCAAGGATCTCTCTTTCGACGCGATCCGCAGCGCTCTCCACGCGCTCGACCGGCAATGCGGCGCGCTCATGGCCGAGGAGCGGATCGACCGCACCTCGGTCACGATCCGATATTTTGCCGACATGCTCTATGTCGGCCAATCCTACCATCTCGAAGTGCCTTTGCCGGCCGACGACCCCGATCCGCTCGGCCGGCTCTATCGCGACTTCCTCGCCCTCCACGACCGCGTCTACGGCCACAGCACGCCGTCGCCGGCGGCGATCGTCAATCTCCGCACCGTCCACCGCGCCGGCGGGAGCGAGACGATCGAAGACGGCGCCTATCGCGCGGCGCCTGGCGAGGCGCTGAAAGCCCCGCGGGCGATCCGCGTCGCCGGCGCGCGCGATTCAGTCGCCGCCGCGATCTACCACCGCGCGGCGATGGCGGCCGGCATGACGATCGCGGGCCCGGCGATCGTCGAGCAGGACGACACGACGACATTGGTCGAGCCCGGCTGGCGCGGCACCGTGCTGGCGGATGGGAATTTGCTGCTGGAGCGCGCGGGGTAAACCGCGATGTCCTGAGCATTGGATGATTACCCTCTCTCGCGTGCGGGAGAGGGAAGGGTGAGGGCAATGACCGCGATGAAACTGCTGTCATCTGTGCTCCCATCCCCTCACCCCGACCCTCTCCCGCAAGCGGGAGAGGGAGTATCGAGGAGACCGTGATGCGCAACACCGACCAGGCCTTCGACCCGATCACGCTCGAAGTCGTGCGCAACAAGCTCGACGGCATCGCCAACGAGATGGAGCTGACTTTGGTGCGCAGCGCCTTCTCGCCGATCGTCAAGGAAGGACTCGACGCCTCGGCGAGCCTCTTCACATTGCAGGGCGAAACCTTGGCGCAGGCGCTCGCGATCCCGATCCATCTCGGCACGCTCATCCCAATGGTCGGCACGCTGCTCAAGACGCATCCGCCCGGCACGATGCGCGAGGGCGACATCTATATCCTCAACGATTGTTATCTCGGCGGCACGCATCTCCCGGACATCGCGATCATGATGCCGGTCTTCGCCAACGGCCGGCCGATCGCGATCAGCGCCGCCATGACCCATCACCAGGATGTCGGCGGGACGACGCCGGGCTCGACGCCGACCAACGCCACGGAGATCTTCCAGGAAGGAATTCGCATCCCGCTCTTGAAGTACCGCGACGACGGCGTCTGGAACGAGACCCTCATCAAGATGCTGCGGCAGAACGTCCGCCTTCCCGACATCCTGACGGGCGACATCAATGCGCAGATCGCCGCCTGCGCGATGGGCGCGCGGCGGCTTCAGGAGCTGTCGCGGGTCTATGGCGACAATCACCTTCTCGCGCTGTTCGACGAGCTGCTCGACCGCTCCGAGCTGATGACGCGGCGAGCGCTCGCCTCGCTTCGCCCCGGCACATACCGCTACGTCGACTATCTCGACAATGACGGCGTCGATCTCGATGTGCTTGTGCGGATCGAGGTGGCGGTCACGATCGGCGACGGCACGATCGCCTGCGACTTCGCCGGCACCGCGCCGCAGCTTCGCGGCCCCTTCAACTGCGTTCCTTCCGGCGCGCTCGCCGCGGCATGCTTTGCCGTCCGCGCCGTGACCGACCCGGAGCAGCGCATCCCCAACAATGGCGGCTGCTTTCGCCCGGTGCGGCTCGAGCTGCCCGAAGGCAGCCTCGTCAATCCGCGCGAGCCGGCGCCGGTCGGCTGCCGCACCTCGACGATCAAGCGCATCACCGGCTGCATCCTCGGCGCGTTGCGGCAAGCCGCGCCCGAGCGCATTCCCGCCGACGCCGCGAGCGTCCTCTTCATGATTCATTTCGGCGGCCGGCGCGGCGACGGCAGCCGCTTTGTCACCTCGCAGCTCATCGCCGGCGGCAGCGGCGCCGGACCCGAGGGCGACGGCGTCGACGTCATCGAAACCGACGCCACCAATTGCATGAACGTGCCCGCGGAGGCGCTCATGATGGACGCGCCGATCCGCATTCACCGCTGGGCGCTCAATCGCGATTCGGGCGGCGCCGGCCGGCAGCGCGGCGGGCTCGGCGGCGTCTTCGAGTACGAGATCCTCGACGGCGAGGTGGTCCTCACCTATCGCGGCGAGCGCCATTCCTGTCAGGCAGCCGGCCATGCCGGCGGCGCGCCCGGCGGGCTCTCGAAAGCAATCATCCGCCGCGCCGATGGCGGCGAGGAGGCGATCCCCTCGAAGCGCGTCGCGAGTCTGCGCAAGGGCGATCGGCTCATCGTCTCGTCGGGCGGCGGCGGCGGTTACGGCCCCCCGCAAGAGCGCGACCCGACGGTGATCGCGGCCGATCTCGAGGACGGCAAGATCAGCGCGGAAGCGGCGCGGGCCGCTTACGGAACGACGGGGCGCGCATGAGCCACCCGATCATCTACACCGCCGAGCTCGACTACCCGCAAGCCGATCTCGCTCATTTCGCCGATTGGTATGCCTATCGCCACGCGCCCAATCTCTACGAGGCCGGCTTTCGCACATGCACCTGCTACCGCGCCGTCACGGGCGGCATGGACGTCATCGACATCTACGAGGCCGAGAGCGCGGCCGTGTTCGACGCGCCGCGCTACCGCGCCATGGGACCGAAGGATCCTTACGTCGCCGAGATCCTAACGAAGCGCCTCGACAAGGCGCACACGGTCTATGACCAGCTTCTCATCGCTCCGCCAGCGCCGCCAGGCGAGACGCCGGCGCTCGATGCCGATTGGATCTCGCTCATCCGCTTCGCCGCGGCGACGGCGACGGACGATCGAATCGCCGCCTGGCTGGGGGACGGCGAAACGGCGCGGCTCATCGCGCTCGGCGCCAAACGGCTCCGCTTCGCGCAGCGCACCGGAGATCATCCCGTCTACACGACGCATCGGCCGCGCTGTCTCTTTCTGATCGAATGGCCGGAGCGACCGCCGCGCGACGCCGACACGCAGCGCCGCATGAGCGAGCGGTTCGGAAACGAGATCAGCGACGTCGACACCTTCGTCGGCTACCGCCTCTACCCGTGGCCGGACAAGCCGGCGTAACGCGTCCGTAGCTTGGAACCATTCTCACGCGCATCTCACAGATAGATGCTGCGCACGATTTCTTCCTCGGCGATCCGATCGCCGCCGATGTCGCCGCGCTCGAAGACGCGGCCGTCGCGCAGGATGAGAAAGCGGTCGGCGACGGCGAGCGCCAGCTTGATGTTCTGCTCGACGATCAGCATCGTGACGCCGCGTGCCTTCAAGGTCAGCATGATGCCGGCGATCTCGGTCACCAGCTTGGGTGCGAGACCGCCCGAGGGTTCGTCGAGAAGGAGGATTCGCGGCCGGCCCATCAGCGCGCGCCCGATCGCCACCATCTGCTGCTCGCCGCCCGACATGAGGTGGACGTGCTGCGCACGCCGCTCGGCGAGGCGGGGAAAGGCGGCGTAGATTCCGGCGAGCAGCTCGGTCACGGGGCCGCGCCGCATTGCAGCGCCGAGGCGCAGATTGTCCTCGACCGACATGTCGGGGAAGAGATCGCGGGCCTGCGAAACCTGGATGATGCCGCGTCGGAAGGTCTGGTGCGGCAATCGCCCTGCCATCTCCGCGCCCTCGAGGCGGATCGACCCGGCCGATGGGCGCACGAAGCCGCTCACCGCGTCGAGCACGGTCGATTTGCCGCTGCCATTGGCGCCCAACAAAGCCACGACCTCGCTCTGCCGCACGGCGAAATCGACGCCGAACAGGACCTGCTGCTGCCGGTAGCCGGCCTCCAATCCGGAGACGGCGAGAAGCGCGTCAGCCATGGCCGAGATAAGCCTCGAGCACCGCCTTGTCGGCGCGCACCGCGGCGGGCGGCGCATCGGCGATCTTGGCGCCGTAATTCAAGACGACGATGCGGTCGGAGAATTTCATGACGAGCTCGATCGCGTGCTCGATGAGAAGGATGCCGACCTGGTTCTCCTTCGCCAGGCGGCGAATGAGCGCCCCCAGCTGCTCGCGCATCGGCGGCGCGAGGCCGACCGCCGGCTCGTCGAGAAGGAGCAGCGGCGGGTCGGTCGCGAGCGCGCGGACGATCTCGACCATGCGCTGCTGTCCGCCCGACAATTCGCGCGCCGGCCGCTCTGCCAGATCGCCGATGCGCATGAGATCGAGCAGCTCGCGCGCCCGCCGCGTCGCCGCTCGCTCGCCGTCTCGCGCGCGAGTCCGGCCGAGCAGCAAGCCGAGGATACCGCCCTCGATCCGCGTATGCAGCCCCGCCAATACGTTTTCGAGCACGGTCAGCTCGCCGAAGAGGCCACCATTCTGGAAGGTGCGGCGAATGCCGCGCGCCGCGATCTCGTGCGGCAGGAGGTGCTGGATCTCCTCGCCACGCAGGAGGATCTGCCCGGCGCTCGTCTCGGCATTGCCGGTGACGGCGTTGAAGAGCGTCGTCTTGCCGGCGCCGTTCGGGCCGATGACGGCGCAGATCTCGCCGGCGGCGACGCGGAAGGAGACATCGTCGACGGCGTTCAAGCCGCCGAAGCGCACCGTGACGCCGGCGAGCTCGAGGAGGGCCGGCATCTCAGCCGTCATGGTAGCGATCGCGGAAGAGCGGATGGACCCGCGCCAGGAGACTGACGAGGCCGCGCGGCATGAAGAGCAGCACGCCGATGATGAGAAGCCCGAAAATGAGCTCTTGAAAGCCCGGGAAATTGGCGAAGATCTGCGGTGTCGCCGTGATGACGGCGGCGCCGATGACCGAGCCCGTCAGGCTCGCGAGGCCGCCCACCATGATGATGGCGAATTGCAGGATCAGCTCGATGAGGTCGAAGGATTCGGGCGAGAGATGCCCGACGAGCGCCGCGAACATCGCGCCGCCGAGGCCGACGGTGAAACCGCTCCAGGCGAATCCCAAGACGAAATACCGGCTCGTCGCGATGCCCATGGCGGCGGCGGCGGTCTCGTTGTCCTTGATCGCCATGAAGGCGCGGCCGATGCGCGAGCGGAGCAGGCGGTCGGTCGCGACCACCACCGCCACGGCGATCGCGAGAAAGACATAGAATTTGCGCCACTCG
>JBGPOZ010000269.1:0-5254 GCA_041488295.1 Allostellaceae bacterium | reverse complement strand
GCGCAAGGCGGCGCGGCGCGGCAGATCGATGCGCAGCTCGACCGTGTCGCCGACCATGAGCGCGCCATGAACCATCGTGCCAAGATGGACGAACAGCTCGCCCGCCATCTTCACCGTGTCGCGCACCGCGAATTCGCCGCCGTCGGACGAGAACATCACGCCGCTGTCGCCCATCTGTCCGCCGGATTCGGCATAGAACGGCGTCTGGTTGACGATGATCGCTGCCTCCTGGCCGCTCTGGATCGCCTGGACCTCTTTGCCTTCGACGACGATCGCCTGGATGCTGGCCTCGGCGATGTCGGTGTCGTAGCCCAGGAACTCGGTCGCGCCGAGCTTCTGGCGCAGCTCGAACCAGAGCTGTTCGGTCGCCGCTTCGCCGGAGCCGACCCAGTTCTTGCGTGCCTCGGCCCGCTGCCGTTCCATCGCCGCGTTGAAGGCGTCGGTCGCGACCTTGCGACCGCGCGCGCGCAGCACGTCCTGCGTCAGATCGAGCGGGAAGCCGTAGGTGTCGTAGAGCTTGAAGGCGATTTCGCCGGGGAAATCGGCGCCGCTGCCGAGCCGCGACTCTTCTTCATCCAGAAGCTTAAGCCCGCGCTCCAAGGTCTGCTTGAAGCTGGTTTCTTCGAGCTTCAAGGTCTCGGTGATCAGGGCTTGGGCGCGGCCAAGCTCCGGATAGGCGCCGCCCATCTGGCGGATGAGCGCCGGAACGAGGCGCCACATCAGCGGCTCGGTGCAGCCGAGGATGTGCGCGTGGCGCATCGCCCGGCGCATGATGCGGCGGAGAACATAGCCGCGCCCTTCCTTCGCCGGCAGGACGCCGTCGGCGATCAGGAACGAGGAGGCGCGCAGATGATCGGCGATGACGCGGTGCGAGACGGCGTGCGGCCCGTCGGGATCGATGCGGGAAGCTTCGGCCGACGCCAGGATGAGCGCCCGCATCAGGTCGATGTCGTAATTGTCGTGCTTGCCTTGCATGACCGCGGTGATGCGCTCGAGCCCCATGCCGGTGTCGATCGAGGGCTTCGGCAGGGGCTGGCGCTTGCCAGGCTCCAACTGCTCGAACTGCATGAAGACGAGGTTCCAGATCTCGATGAAGCGGTCGCCGTCGGCATCGGCGCTGCCCGGCGGCCCGCCCGGGATCTTCGGCCCGTGGTCGAAGAAGATCTCCGAGCACGGGCCGCACGGACCGGTGTCGCCCATCTGCCAGAAATTGTCGGAGGTCGGGATGCGGACGATCTTCTCGTCGGGAAGGCCCGCGATCTTCTTCCAATGCGCCGCCGCCTCGTCATCCTCGGCGAAGACGGTGACGAGGAGGCGGTCTCTAGGCAGCCCGAACTCCTTCGTCACCAGGTTCCAGGCGAGCTCGATCGCGCGATCCTTGAAGTAGTCGCCGAACGAGAAATTGCCGAGCATCTCGAAAAAGGTGTGGTGGCGCGCCGTGTAGCCGACATTTTCCAGATCGTTGTGCTTGCCGCCGGCGCGCACGCATTTCTGCGAGGTCGCGGCGCGCACATAGTCGCGCTTCTCGAGGCCGGTGAAGACGTTCTTGAACTGCACCATCCCGGCATTCGTGAAGAGCAAGGTCGGATCGTTGCGCGGCACGAGCGGGCTCGACGCCACGACCTCATGGCCGTTGCGCGCGAAATAGTCGAGGAAGGCGGCTCTGATGTCGTTCGCGGTCTGCATGGGCGGAATGTGGGTCTTTCGCAACGCCGGGCCAAGGCGCGCGCCACGCAAGTGTGGGCTGCGCCCAGCCGGAGCCCGCTTGTAACGCGCGACCTCGCGAATTGTCCAGACGCTGCCGACGAACCGATCTATTGAGGGGACGCAGCCTCCGGCGAAGGCGAGTGCTGCATCATCGTGATGGTGACCGGGCTATCATACCGATTGTCGGAGCCGGTCGCGGAATCGATCGCCCAGCCGATGCCGCCGCCGAGAATGATATTGCCGAAGGTCGCCGCCGCTACGCCCGAGTGGTTATTGAGCGTAGCTGTTTCATAACCGTCTTTCTCGCAAGTGATGAGGATGTCGTACTTGGTCTTTTCGACGTAAACGCTTCCCGGCGTCTGATCGACGTTTGCGATCACCGCGCCCTGGCGCTCGAGCTTGCACTTGGCGCCCGGCGGATCCGTCGTCACCGTAATATTCTGCGAGCGACCTTCGGTAATTGTCGAGCAGCCGACGATGAGCAACGACATTGCTGCGATAAGCGCGACGCGGATCATGGATTCTCCCATATTGATATTGGAGCGAACATTCCGTTCGGTTCGTCTATGCGGCGTTGGGGCCATCGTTGCGAAGCGATGCCGCTTTGAGGTATGCCGAGCGGCCGCGCGACCAGCTATTGCTGCGATGCCTGTGCTGCGGGCGGCGCCTTCTGGGTCATCGAGATGCTGACGGGGCTGTCGTATTTGTTGTCCGCCCCCGTTGCCGAATCGATCGCCCAACCGATGCCGAAAGTCGTCAATAGCAGAATATTTGCGGCGGTCGTTGCGTCCGCCCCCGAATGGTCGTTCTGCGCGGCGGTCTCGTAGCCGTCCTTATCACAAGTAATCAGGATGTCGTCCTTGGTCTTCTCGACCAAGAGTTCTCCCGGGGTCGACGCCACCTTGCCGATCAAGATGCTCTTGCGCTCGAACTTGCAAGACGCTCCGGGCGGATCGGTATTGACCGTGATTTGCTGAGAGCGGCCATCGAAAATCGTGGCACAGCCGGCCAAGGCAACTATCGCCATTCCTGTGAGAAACAGACGCCTCACCGATTCTTCCCCCCTGACGTGTTCATGATGGAGATGATACTATGTTTTTTTCGCAACCTGAAGAAGAATATCGCCCTTTACGCGAGTTTCTGCACTGCGTACCTCAATTTATGGACACGCGAAGACATTCTTAACCGTGCTCTTGGCATGCTAGCGAGGAGGAGCGGCAGGTGCTCGCGGTCATGCGACACCATGCGCGCCGAATGATTGCGAGACTGCACCCGACGCATGGATCATATCGAGACGATGCCGGCTGGCGGCCTTGCGCTGCGCCCTGCACATCAGCCGAACGCCGAGACCATGCCCGAACGGAAAATCGGCATGGTCACCTCCGTATCAGGCTTCCGCCTCTCATGCCTTCTTGCCGTGGCCGAGTCGGATGCTTCCTCGGGCACCTCCTATGGCGCGGTGCAAATGGGAGCGATCGTCAAGGTCCCGACGCCACAGACGGTCGCTTTCGGCTTCGTCGGCAGCCTGACCATGCACAATCCGAGCAACGTGGATTCAGTGCAGAGCTTCGCCGTCGCCGAGATCGACCTGCTTGGCGAGGTCTCCGGATATGGCAGCGACGGCGAACAGAGCTTCGCCCGCGGCGTCTCCAACTTTCCCGTGCTGGGCGACGCGGTCTTCCCCGCGACAGCCGCCGACCTCGCGATGATCTATGCACGACCGAGCGCGTGGAATTTGCCGATCGGCACGATCCACCAGAACGCCGCGCAGCCGGCCTACCTCCTCTCGCAGGAATTTCTCTGCAAGCATTCGGCGATCCTCGGCACGACCGGGTCCGGCAAATCCTGCGCCGTGACGCTCATCCTCCGCTCGCTGTTGACGGCGCATCCCAACGGTCACGTCGTGCTGCTCGATCCCCATGGCGAGTATGGGGTGGCCTTCGCCGGCATGGCCGAGATCATCACGCCGGACAATCTGCAACTCCCCTATTGGCTGCTCAATTTCGAAGAGATCGCCGAGGTGCTGTGCAGCCGGGATCCCGCGAGCCGCTCGCGCGAGGAAGGCATTCTCAAGGACCTCATCGTCGTCGCCAAGCGCGACTTTCTCGGCGAAGCCGGGCGCGACGCCTTCATCACCGTCGACACGCCCGTCCCCTATCGCATCAATGGCCTGGCGCAGCGGATCTCCGAGGCGATGGGTCGGCTCGACAAACCGGACAATTCCCTGCCCTTCCTGCGCCTTTTGACGACGATCGAGAATCTGCGCAAGGACCGCCGCTACGCCTTCATGTTCTCGGGCCTCACCGTACGCGACAACATGGCCGAGATCCTGTCACGAATTCTACGCATCCCGGTCGCGGGCAAGCCGATCACGATCTTCGACATCTCGGTCATCCCGTCCGAGATCGTCGATGTCGTCATCTCGATGCTGTGTCGTCTCATCTTCGATTTCTCGCTGTGGAGCGACCACGCCGAGTCGATCCCGATCCTCCTCGTCTGCGACGAAGCGCATCGCTACATCCATTCCGATGAATCGGTCGGATTCGAGCCGGCGCGCCGGTCGATCGCGCGGATCGCCAAGGAAGGGCGAAAATACGGCGTCTCGCTCTGCCTCGTGAGCCAAAGGCCGTCGGAAATTTCCGAAACGATTTTATCGCAGTGCAGCACGATCTTCGCATTACGCATGAGCAACGACAAGGATCAGAGCTTCGTCCGCCGCACTCTGCCCGAAAGCGCCGCCGGGCTCTTGAACATCCTGCCGGCACTGCGTCAGCAGGAGGCCGTCATCGTCGGCGAAGGCGTGACGCATCCGATGCGCGTGCGCTTCGCCGATCTCGAAGAAGCGCACCGGCCGCGCGGCGAATCGACGAATTTCCCGCAGGCCTGGCAGAACGACGTCAACAACCGCGACTTCACCGCCCGCATCGTCGAGCGCTGGCGGCGGCAAGCGCGTTAGTCACTCAGCGGGGGAGCGCGAGCGACCCCGTCCGCGCAGAATCCGCCGACGCCTTGCCGAAGTTGCGTAACGGCGACGGGCCCCGAAGCGGTCGTATATTCACCACCAAGGCACTAAGGATACTAAGTTCTTCTTGCGCGCAGCGCCGTGCAAATCGGTGGTGTCCGTGCCCGGGTCGCGGTCCATTCATGGACCCACGCTTCGCGCGCGCTCGGCCCCTTGGTGCCTTGGTGGTGAACCTTTCCTCTCGGCTTCGCCGCGGGGCGAAGACCCCGATGGTGTGGCAAAGAGGTTCCCTACTCCTCCGCCACGCTCTCGCTCGGCGCCGCCATCATGGCGTCGGCGACGAGACCGGCATTGCCGCGGATTGCACGCTCGATCGCCTCGCCGATCCCCGGATTTTCTTTGAGGTACGCCTTCGCGTTCTCGCGGCCTTGGCCGATGCGCTGGCCGTCATAGGAGAACCAGGAGCCGGATTTCTCGACGACGCCGGCTTGGATGCCGAGGTCGATGAGCTCGCCGCGCTTGGAGACGCCCTCGCCGTACATGATGTCGAATTCGACGACCTTGAAGGGCGGCGCCATCTTGTTC
>JBGPOZ010000268.1:0-5263 GCA_041488295.1 Allostellaceae bacterium | reverse complement strand
CGACGTCCTGGATCTCCTTGTTGGTCGGCCAGATGTCGCGCAGATGGACGTCCTTGCCGGCGCCATCCTGGCCCAGCGGATCGCTCGTCAGATTGACCTTCATCGAGCCGGCGATCGCGTATGCCACGACGAGCGGGGGCGAGGCGAGGTAGTTCGCCCGCACATAGGGGTTGATGCGGCCCTCGAAATTGCGGTTGCCGGAGAGCACGGCCGAGACGACGAGATCGCCCGCCTCGACCGCCTCGGCGATCGCCTCCGGCAGCGGTCCCGAATTGCCGATGCAGGTGGTGCAGCCATAGCCGACGAGGTTGAAGCCCAATTTGTCGAGATCCGTCTGCAGCCCGGCCTTGGCGTAATAATCGCTGACGACCTGGCTCCCCGGCGCCAGAGAGGTCTTGACCCAGGGCTTCACCTTGAGGCCGCGCTTGACGGCGTTGCGCGCGAGAAGGCCGGCCGCCAGCATGACGCTCGGGTTCGAGGTGTTGGTGCAGCTCGTGATCGCGGCGATGACGACATCGCCGTCTTTGAGATCGTAATTCGTGCCCTTGACCTTGACGGCGCGGTTCAATTTCGCCGGATCGCTCGTGCCGGCGAGCTTCGGCAGCTCGACGGCGAAGGAGGCGGCGACACCCGAGAGCGCGACGCGATCCTGCGGCCGGCGCGGTCCCGCGAGCGACGGCTCGACCGTGGCGAGATCGAGTTCGAGCGTGTCGGTGAAGACGGGATCGGGCGTCGCGTCCTCGCGCCACATCCCCTGTGCCTTGGCATAGGCCTCGACCAGTTTGACGCGCGCGGCATCGCGGCCGGAGAGCGTGAGGTAGCGGATCGTCTCGGCGTCGATCGGGAAGAAGCCGCAGGTCGCGCCGTATTCGGGTGCCATGTTGCCGATCGTCGCGCGGTCGGCCAGCGCCAATGCGCCGACGCCGGGGCCGTAGAATTCGACGAACCTCCCGACGACGCCCTTCTTGCGCAGCATCTGCGTCACGGTGAGGACAAGATCGGTCGCCGTCGCGCCTTCGCGCAACGCGCCCTTCAGTTTGAATCCCACGACCTCGGGCAGCACCATCGAGATCGGCTGCCCCAGCATCGCCGCCTCGGCCTCGATGCCGCCGACGCCCCAGCCGAGGATCGCCAGACCGTTCACCATCGTCGTGTGGCTGTCGGTGCCGACCAAAGTGTCGGGGTAGGCGATCTCCTTGCCGCCTTCCTTCGTCGTCCAGACCACCTGGCCCAGATATTCGAGATTGACCTGGTGGCAGATGCCGGTGCCGGGCGGCACGACGCGGAAATTGTCGAACGCGTCCTGGCCCCAGCGCAGGAAGGCGTAGCGCTCGCCGTTGCGCTCGAACTCGGCCTTGACGTTCGCCTTGAAGGCGCCGGCCCGGGCGAATTCATCGACCATGACCGAATGGTCGATGACGAGATCGACCGGCGACAATGGGTTGATCTTCTTCGGGTCGCCGCCAAGCTTCACCATCGCCTCGCGCATCGCGGCGAGATCGACGACGGCGGGGACGCCCGTGAAATCCTGCATGAGGACGCGGGCCGGGCGGAACGCGATCTCGCGCTGGGAGCTTTTCGTCAAGAGCCAGGTCGCGACGGCCTTGACGTCGTCGACCGTCACCGTCCGGCCGTTTTCGAGCCGCACCAGATTCTCGAGCAGCACCTTCAGCGAGAAGGGCAGCCGCGCGATGTCGCCGAGACCCGCCGCCTGGGCCGCCGCCTCGAGGCTGAAATAGTCGTAGCTTTTCGCCCCGACCTTGAGGGTGCGGCGTGCTTTGAGGGTGTCATGGCCGGTCACGGACACGGGCTGTCTCCATCGAACGAGGGCGATCAGGCGTGCGCTAGCTGCTACAACCTCTCGGGTAGGAGATCAAGCGGCAGCCGCGCGCGCCTTCTCATTGTGGCGTTGAGCGGCGCTGCATGCCGGTCGGTGCGGCACGCTAGAAGACGAGCCGGTCGTCGGGCGCCGCCGACAGAGACGATGCGACGATGCCGAGGGCGCGCCGCAATGTCTCGCGGTCGGGCGCCCCGCCGAGGCAGATGCGCAAACCCGAGATCAGCGTCGCGTCGATGATGGGCGCGCCCGCCGGCGTGACGGAGACGCCGGCGCGCAACGCCCGCGCGGCGACGCGCTCGGCGTCGACCTCCGCGAGATCGAGCCAGAGATGGAGCGCCGCCGGCGCCTGCGACGCGACGATTGACGGCCCGAGCACCTCGCGGGCGAGGTCGAGCCGCAGCGCCGCCTCGCGCCGCGTCTCGTCGAGGATCGCATCGGCGGTGCCGTCCTCGATCCATTGCGCCGCGATCACCGCACCGAAGGCGGGCGGCGCGATCATCGTCGCGCGGATTGCGCGGGTGATGCGCTCCTTCAGCTCGGCGCCGCGCGGCATTACGAGAAAACCGGTGCGCAGCCCCGGCATGACGATCTTCGACAGGCCGCTCACATAAAAGCTGCGTTCGGGCAACAGCGCCGCCAGCGGCGGCGGCGCGCCATTGGGAGCGGCGAGCGCGCCGCAGACATCATCCTCGACGATCCAAAGCGCGCGGCGCCGCGCGATGGCGACGATCGCCTCGCGCCGCGTCCGGCTCATCGTCCGTGCCGTCGGGTTCTGCAAGGTCGGCACGGTATAGAGCACGGCGTCCGGGCAGGCGGCCGCGTCGAGCGCGTCGGGGCGGAGCCCCTCCGCATCCATGGCGAGGCCGCGCAGGCGGTATCCGGCGTGCTGCGCCAGCGTCTTGACGCCGTGATACGTGGCCGCCTCGACAAGGATCGTGTCGCCGGGCTTGGCGAGCGCCGCAAGGGCAAGCGCCATGCCGTGCTGCGCCCCGATCGTGATCGCGAGGTCATCCCATGCGACGCCGACGAGGCCGTGCCGCTTCAGCCAGGCGGCGCCGGCGCGGCGGTGATGCTCGACACCGAGCGGCGGCGGGTACGCGATGAGCGCGGCAAGGTCGCGGCGACGGCGTAATTGCGCGAACGCTGCGTCGAGGCGCGCCACCATCGCCCCGCCGAGCGGCGGCACATTGACGGCGAGATCGACGGGCTGGGGGTCGCGCTGCGACTCGCGCCCCGCCCCGGCGACGAAAGTGCCGCGCCCGACATGGCCCGAAACGAGGCCGCCGCGCTCCGCCTCGGCATAGAATTTCGTCACGGTGCCGATGCTGATGCCGAGGCGGTAGGCGAGATCACGATGCGTCGGCAGGCGCGTCCTCGGCGCGAGCGCCCCCGAGCCGATATCGCGCGTCAGCGCATCGAGGAGGCGCGCCTGCAAGGAGGCACCGCCCGGCGGCGCCTTCTCGAGATACGGAAACCAGTCAGTCATACTGCGAGCGATTTTGTCATATAGGACAATTGTCTCTTTGACTCTAATTTTTCGTATGACATTAATAACACAAAACGGGAGATATCCATGCGCAAAACCTATCGATATGCGACCGTCGACGTCTTCACCGAGACGCCGTTCGGCGGCAATCCGCTCGCCGTCTTTCCCGATGGGCGCGGTCTGACGACGGCGCAGATGCAGGCGCTCGCGGCGGAGTTCAACTACTCCGAATCGACCTTCGTGTTGCCGCCGGCATCGCCCGAGAATACGGCGCAGGTGCGCATCTTCACGCCGAAGAGCGAGCTGCCCTTCGCCGGCCACCCCAATGTCGGAACCGCCGTCCATGTGGCGCGGCTCGGCACCGTCCATGGGCGCAAGATCGCCGGCGACCGTTTGCTCTTCGAGGAGGGCGCGGGTCTCGTCGCCATCGATTTGGAATATGCGGCGGGCGAGGCCGTCGGCGCGATGCTGACCGCACCCCAGCCGCTGTCGCGCGGCGCCGAGGTGCCGGTCGATGCCGTGGCGGCCTGCCTCTCGCTGCCGCCGGACGCGATCCTTATCGAGCGGCACCGTCCGGTCTTCGCCTCGGTCGGCCTCCCCTTCCTCATGGTCGAGCTGCGCGACCGCGCCGCGTTGGCGCGCGCCAGGGCGAACGTCGCGGCGTTCGCCGAAGCGGCGGAGCGCTCCGGCTCGGGCACCCTCAGATTGTCGCTGCACCTCTACACCCGCCACGGCGAGGATACCGGGCTGACCGCGAGCGTCGACATCAGGGCGCGCATGTTCGCGCCTTTGGGCGGCGTTCCCGAAGACCCGGCGACGGGAAGCGCCAATGCCGCCCTCACCGGGTTCCTCGCGAGCCTTGCGCCCGAGCGCGATCTCGACCTCACCTTGCGCATCGCGCAGGGCGTCGAGATGGGGCGCCCGAGCCGTCTCCTCGGCAAGGCACGCAAGAGCGGCGGTGAGGTCGTGCGCGTTCAGATCGGCGGACGGTGCGTCGCCATGATGGAGGGGAGCATCACGCTCGACGCCGCGCCCTAGCTGGATCTGGAGGCTTCTATGAGGTCGCGTTACAGGCCGCGATGCTAGAGCGTGATGTTTTTACGTCTGCCGATGGCCTGAGTGGATGAAGTAGTTTGCGCGTTCGTCTCGCGCCGAGACCGCCCCAACCTTGCGCACCTGGCAGCCAGCCTGTGCTTTGGGTGGAACAGAGCCTCTCCGATGATCGCTTATGCCGCCCGGATGCTCGCCAGAAACATGTCGACCTGGCCGCGCAGCTTTTCCGATTGTTCCGACAATTCGACCGCGGCACCGAGCACCTGGGTTGCCGCCGATCCGGTCTCCGAGGCGGCCTGCGACACATTGCCGATGTTCGAGGAGACCTCGTTCGTCCCTTTCGCCGCCTCATGCACGTTGCGCGCGATCTCTTTGGTCGCGGCCCCCTGTTGCTCGACCTCGGAGGCGATCATGGTGGCGATATCGTTGACCCGGTTGATCGTCGTGGAGATCGCCTCGATCGCTTTGACCGATTCGGTGCTGGCCGTCTGGACGGCTCTAATTTGTGCGCCGATCTCCTCGGTCGCCTTGGCGGTCTGGCTGGCGAGCGACTTGACTTCCGAAGCGACCACGGCGAAGCCCTTGCCCGCCTCGCCGGCTCGCGCAGCCTCGATCGTCGCGTTGAGCGCGAGGAGATTGGTTTGGCTGGCGATGTCGGTGATCATCGTTACGACGGCGCCGATCTTCTGCCCCATCTCTGCCATATCCTGCATCGCTTGACGGGTCTGCGCCGCCTCGATGACGGCTGCCGCGCAGATTTTCGCCGATTCGGCGACCTGCCGGGTGATCTCGGCGACTGAGCTGGTCAGTTCCTCCGCGGCCGAGGCGACAGCCCGGACGTTGGTCGCGGCCTGCTCCGAAGCAGCAGCGACCGCGGTCGATTG
>JBGPOZ010000267.1:0-5291 GCA_041488295.1 Allostellaceae bacterium | reverse complement strand
GAGCGCGGCGGAGCTCGCCGGCTTCCATCTCGTCTTCGCCGGCGATCTGCCGGAAGGCCGCCTCTTGCAGCTCTCGGCGACGGTGCGCGCGCTCGGCACGCTCCTCCATGTCGAGGACCGGCCGGCGCTCGGCACGGTGCATGCCCCGGCGGTGGTGCGGCGCGGCGACCTTGTCATCTCGGTCTCGACGAACGGAAGGAGCCCCGGCCTTGCCAAACGCGTCAGGCGCTTCCTTGAAGGCTTCTTCGGCGCCGAGTGGGAGGGGCGGCTCGACGAGCTCGCCGATCTGCGCCTGCGGTGGCGCGAATCGGGCGCCGGACACCGCGAGATCTCGCGCTGGACGGAGGAGTGGATCGATCGTCACCACTGGCTCGACGACGAGCCGGTGCGAACGGTTCCCGCAATTGCCGTTTCCGCCGGCATGACGGCGCAGCTCGCTCACGGCTCGTAACCGAGACGCGCGCCTCCCTTAGACTTGGCATTGCACGATCTTCGGCGCATGATGCTTCCGTCGCCAGGGGGAGCCGCGCGCGGCTGAGAGGTCCCGAGACGGGACGACCCCTTGAACCTGATCCGGGTCATGCCGGCGTAGGAATGGGGGCGGTTCCATGGGTATTCCGTCTGCCGCGGCTCGGCCGCTCCGCACATCGGAGCCGGCACGATGACGCCGCTCGTCATCGGCCTCGTTCTCGGCGCCGCGGCGCTGCATGCGGCGTGGAACGCGATGCTGCGGAGCGGCGCCGACGGGCTGTGGTCGATCACGGTCATGAGCATTGCCTCGAGTGTCGTCTCGCTGCCGATCGCGCTGCTTCTGCCGCCGGTGGCGCCGGCGAGCTGGCCTTATCTCGGCCTCGCGACCTTGCTCCATGTCGGCTACAGCCTCTTTCTCGTGCGGGCCTATCGGCACGGCGATTTCGGTCAGGTCTACCCGATCGCGCGGGGCACGGCGCCGCTGCTCGTGACACTGGGCGCCGCCGCGCTCGTCGGCGAGCAACCGAGCCTGCCGGCCTTGCTCGGCATCGTGCTGGTCTCGCTCGGCATCGTCAGCCTCGCACGCGCCAAATCCGGCACCGATCCAGGCGCCGTCGCGAACGCGCTCCTCACCGGGCTCTCCATCGCAGCATATACCGTCAATGACGGGATCGCCTCGCGCCTTTCGGGCAATGCGCTTGCGTATTCCTCGACCCTCTTCCTGCTTTACGGCGTCGCCATGCCGCTCATCTATCTCGCGGTGCGCCGGCGGATGGTGTCCGGCATTTTGACGCGCGAGGGCATGAAGGCGCTGGGCGGCGGCGGCGTGTCGCTGGTGGCATACGGCCTCGTCATCTGGGCCGTGACCTTGAGCCCGATGGGGCCGGTCTCGGCCTTGCGCGAGACCAGCGTCGTCTTCGCCGCGCTCATCGCCCGCATCTTCCTGCGCGAGGCGCTCACCCTGCGGCGGCTCGTGGCGTCGCTCGTCATCTGCCTCGGCGCGGTCTGCCTCGGGCTTGGGATCTGACCCGCGCCGCCCCTATGATGCGCCTTCGCCGCCGAGAGGAAACGCTATGATCAAGGACCCGCCGCTGCTCACGATCCGCCGCAATTTCGCGCGCCCCGACACGGCCCTCGTTCGGAAATTCGCCGACGTTCCCGCCGGCAATCTCGTCGATGCGATGGGCGGGCGCGGCGCGCTCGATTGGGCGGTGAAGCCGATCCTTCCGCTGCGGGGACCGATCTGCGGCACGGTGATCACCTGTCATTGCGGCCCCTCGGACAATCTCGCGATCTTCGGCGCGGTCGCCGAGGCGCGGCCCGGCGACATCATCCTCGCTGCCGCCGACAGCTTCACCGGCACCGCGATCATCGGCGATCTTCTCGCCGGCATGGCGAAGAACAAGGGGGTCGCGGCGATCGTCACCGACGGGTTGGTGCGCGACCTCGTCGGGCTGGAGCGGGTCGGGCTGCCGATCTTCGCGCGCGGCGTCACGCCGAATTCCTGCGTCCGCTCGGGACCGGGGAGCATCGGCCTCCCCATCGTCATCGGCGGCGTCGCGGCCGAGGCGGGCGACATCGTCCTCGGCGACCGCGACGGCGTCGTCATCGTGCCGCAGCGCATGCTTGCCGCCGCTCTGACGCGGCTCGAAGCGGTGCGCGCGGCGGAGCAGGCGCTCGAGGCGAAGGTGGCAGGCGGCCTCGCCACGCCGGAATTCATCGCCGATCTGTTCGCCGCCGGCCGCGTCGATCTCGTCGAGTGAGGCGCGCGAGAAGCCGCCGGCGCGCGAGCGAAATCGCCGACCGCAATTGACAGACTCTTAACCCTTTTCACAAAGAATCGGCGCGGACATGTCGAAGCCGGTCGCCCACACGCACCACGTGCGCCTCACCCTCCCGCAGGACGCGGTTCGCACCGCCAAGGCGGGGGCCGCCGGCACGAAGACCGACTTCAGATCGCTGCTGGCGAGCAGCCTCTCGGAAAGCCGGCACAATCCCAATGCGCGCAATACGCGCTCGACGGCGGCCGGCGCCTATCAATTCACCGAGCGCACCTGGCTCGACCTCATCCGCCGCCACGGCGCCGAGGTGGGGCAGGCCGACGCCGCGGCGAAGATCACCGTCGAGAACGGCAAGCCCGTCGTCGCCGACCCGGAGGAGCGCACGGCGATCCTCAATCTGCGCGCAGACACGGATGTCGCCGCGAAGCTTGCGGCGCGCTATTCCGACGAGAACCGCAAGGCCCTCGGCAAGAGCCTCGGCCACAAGCCGAGCGAGAACGAGGTGCGCATGGCCTATCTGCTCGGGGCGCATGGCGCCGCAAAGCTCATCAAGGCGGCAAGCCAAAGCCCCGACACTCCGGCCGACCGCCTCGTTCCGGCGGCGGTGCGCAGCAATCCCGGCCTCTTCCGCCAGCACGACGGCACCGTCAAGACGGCGAGCGAGGCGGTGATCTCGCTGGGCAAGCATTTCGATCGGTCGATGCATCTGGTGAAAAGCGCGATCGGCGCACAGTTGTCGGATGCCGGGCCGATCGGCGTTCCGACCGACGAGACCTCGTAGCGCCGGCGCGCCCGACCGCACCTCAGCCTCCTTCCGAAAGGCTTACTCCGATCGTGCGGATGTGGTGAGATTGCGCCGCATGGAGACGCACGAGACCGCGGACATCCCGACGACCGCCACCATTCCGGGACGCGACTGAGATGCGGCGCCGCGACGTCCTCGTCGCCGGCCTTGCCGCGGTGCTGGCGAGCGCGGTCTTCGCGATGCCGGCTTTCAGCGTCCTCGACGGCTGGTCGCTCGACACGCTCTTCCTGCTGCGCTTTGCGGCGTTCGGAGCGCGTCATGCCGCGCAATCGTCGCCGACGGTGGTCGTCGCGCTCGATGAGGAGACCTGGCGGAGCGACGATTTTCGCGAGCTCCCGGAGGCACTCTGGCCGCCGAAGATCGGAACGGTGCTGACGCAGCTCATCGCTGGCGGCGCCGAGGTGGTGGGGGTCGATGTCATCTACACGACCGCCATCGTCGGCGTCGACCCCGAGGCGCAGCGGCAATATCGCATCGCCCTCGCGGCAGCGGCGCGCGCGGGCAAGATCGTCCTCAGCAAGGTCCAGAACCAGGTCCTGCCGATCGCGCCGTCGCGCGAGCAAAGCATTGCCGTCGGCAACGAGCGCAATATCCGTGCCGTCAACCTGCCCGGCGATCCCGACGACATCATCCGACGGGTGCCGGTCTCGTTCGTCGCCGACAATGTCGGCGGCGGCACGCGGCTCGATCCGTCGCTCGCTGTCGAGCTCGCGGCGCGGGCGGCGGGCGCGCCGCTCCATCTCGAGGAAGGCCGTCCGCTCCGCCTGGGCGACTATTTCGTGCCCGGATCGGAGAGCGACGAGATGCTGCTCAATTTCGACGCCGGCAACGACATTCCGACATATTCGCTCGTCGACCTCTACCGCTGCGCTCTCAAGGGCGATGACGGTTATTTTCGCGACCATTTCGCCGGCAAGGTCGTGCTGATCGGCGTGGTACGGGATGTCGAAGACCGCAAGATGACCGCCAAGCGCTTCATCACCATGTCGGGCGGCGAGTATTTTGCGAGCACGGAGCGGTGCGCCACGACGCCGCGGACCGACCTCGTCCGCGCCGATTTGCGGCGCGCCGAAATCCCCGGCGTCTACATCCATGCGACGGCGGTCAACAACCTGTTGCGCCGCGAGGTGCTTCATGTCGTGCCAGCCGCGTGGCTGTGGGCGCCGAGCCTTGCCCTAGCGCTCGCCGCGGCGGCAGGCGCGATGCTGCTCGGGCCGATCGCCGCCGGATTAGCGCTCGTCCTCGCGATGGCGGCATGGGCGAGCGCGGCCACGGCGGCGCTGCAGCAGGGGTGGAGCCTGCCGCTCTTCCAGCCGATCCTCGCGGCGTTGCTGGCCCTCATCCTCCTCACCGCCTACCGCTTCGCCATCGCCGATCGCGACAAGCGCTTCTTGCGCCGCAGCTTCGCGCTCTACCTCGCGCCCGCCATCGTCGATCGCATGATCGCGGCGGAACGGCCGCCCGATCTCGGCGGCGAGCAGCGCAACCTCACGGTCTTCTTCTCCGACATCGCCGATTTCACGACGCTTTCCGAGACGCTGTCGCCGCGCGAGCTCGTCGCCCTCATGAACGCCTATCTCTCGGCGATGACCGACATCGTCGAGGCGCATGGCGGCTTCGTCGACAAATATATCGGCGATGCCATCCTCGCCGTCTTCGGCGCGCCGCACGATGATCCCGAGCACGCGATCCACGCGGTCGAGACCGCGCTCGAATGCGTCCGGCGCCTCGCCGCCCTCAACGCCGACGGGCAAAGCTTCCTCGGCCGGCGCCTAGCGATGCGCATCGGCATCAACACCGGCGAGGCGCTGGTCGGCAATATCGGCTCGCGCCGGCGCTTCAACTACACGGTGATGGGCGATGCGGTGAACCTCGCCTCGCGCCTTCAGGATCTCAACAAGCGCTACGGCACGACGATCCTCGTTTCGGAGACGACGGCGGCGGCGGTCGGCGGGGCGCGCACGTTTCGCCGCGTCGACCGCGTCGCCGTCAAGGGGCGCCACGCCGAGGTCGAGGTGTTCACGCCGTCGGACGATGCGGCGAGCGCAGCGATCCCACAGCCTGTGACGTGACGCACTGCCGCAACTGTCGCATCGCGGTATCAATACGACCGTCGGATGATCTAGAATTCCGACCCGGAGGGATCAGACGTCATGGCACGCCTTCCCGTTGCCCCTCAACCGCTCTCGGCCCGTTCGGTCCTCATCTGCGCGCTGGCGCTGCTTGGCCTCGTC
>JBGPOZ010000266.1:0-5312 GCA_041488295.1 Allostellaceae bacterium | reverse complement strand
GACGCGTCAAGCGCATGCTGCGCCAAGGCGACGGCGTCGCCGGAGCGCTTTATGAGGCCGGGTACGGCTCGGCCTCGCGCCTCTACGAACGCGCCGATTCGCAGCTCGGCATGACGCCGGCGACGTACAAGAAAGGCGGCAAGGGCGCCGCCATCGCCTTCACGACGACGGCAAGCCCGCTCGGCCGGTTGCTCGTCGCGACGACCGACCGCGGGGTTTGCGCGGTCAGCCTCGGCGAGCAGGACGAGGCGCTCGAAGCGGGCTTGCGCGCCGAATACCCGGCGGCGACGATCGCGCGCGAGGACGGGCGCCTCGGCCCCGCGGTGATGGCGATCCTCGCCCATATCGCCGGTGGCGCGCCCGATCTCGCGCTGCCGCTCGATTTGCGCGCGACGGGCTTCGAGTGGCGGGTCTGGCAGGCACTGCGCCGCATTCCGCGCGGGCGCACCGCGACATATCAGGAGGTGGCTGCGGCGATCGGGCAGCCGAAGGCGGTGCGCGCCGTCGCCAATGCCTGCGCGCACAACCGCGTCGCTCTCGTCATCCCGTGCCACCGCGTCGTGCGCAGCGACGGCGGCCTCGGCGGCTATCGCTGGGGGCCGGAGCGGAAGGAGAAGATCCTCGCGACGGAGATGGCGCCGGCAGCGGCGCAGGCGGCAGCGAGGAAGGCGTAGCTACATCGGGAAGGCCCTCTCCCCTTGCTCTCGGCGAAGCAAAGCTTCGCCGAGAGCAAGGGGAGAGGAGCATTCATACCCTCCGTCCCGTCGCCGCGTCGAAGAGATGCACGTGTTCGGGCGCGATCGTCAGCGGTACCGTCTCGCCGGCGGCGACGCGCACCGTGCCGGGCAGACGGGCAAGAAGGACCGGCCCGGTTCCGCCGATTCTTCCGTGCACGATAGTATCGGCGCCGAGCATCTCGACGAGATCGACGCCGAGCGTGAAGGATGAGGCGCCGTCGAGCGCGAGATGCTCCGGGCGCAAGCCGACCGTCACCGCTCGCCCCGGCGCGACGCCATTTCCCGCCGGCAGCACCGCGCCGCCTTCGAGCAAGACGCCGCCGCCCTCCATCACACGCCCCGCCACGAAATTCATCGCCGGCGAACCGATGAAACCGCCGACGAAGACGGTCTGCGGCCGCTCGTAGAGCTCGATCGGCGCGCCGATCTGCTCGGCGATCCCGGCGTTCATGACGATGAGGCGGTCGGCGAGGGTCATCGCCTCGACCTGGTCGTGCGTCACGTAGATCGAGGTCGTGCCGAGGCTCTGCTGCAGCTTCTTGATCTCGACCCGCATCTGGACGCGCAGCTTCGCATCGAGATTGGAGAGCGGCTCGTCGAAGAGGAAGACCTGCGGATCGCGGACGATGGCGCGCCCCATGGCGACGCGCTGACGCTGCCCGCCCGACAGCTGGCGCGGCTTGCGCTCGAGCAATGCGTCGAGCTGGAGAATCGATGCGGCACGCCGCACCCGCGCCGCGATATCCGCCTTCGCGAGCCGGCGGATCTTGAGGCCGTAGGCCATGTTGTCGAAGACGCTCATATGCGGGTAGAGTGCATAATTCTGGAACACCATGGCGATGTCGCGGTCCTTGGGCTCGATCTCATTGACGACGCGCCCGCCGATCGAAATCTCGCCCGACGTCACCTCCTCGAGCCCGGCCACCATGCGCAGCAAGGTCGATTTGCCGCAGCCCGAGGGACCGACGACGACGATGAGTTCGCCATCGGCGATCTCGCAGGAGACGCCGTGGATCACGGTGGCGCCGCCATAGGATTTGCGCAGATCGCGCAGCACGACCGCCGCCATTTCTATTTCTCGCTCTCGACCAGGCCCTTGATGAACCAACGCTGCATCAGGACGACGACCGCGACGGGCGGCAGCATGGTGAGGATCGCGGTCGCCATGATGGTGTTCCATTCATTGTAGGCATCGCCCGTGCCGATCATCTTGGAGACGCCGACCACCATCGTCTCGTAGCTGCGGTCGGTCGTGACGAGGAGCGGCCAGAGATACTGGTTCCAGCCGTAGATGAAGAGAATGACGAAGAGCGCGGCGAGGTTGGTGCGCGACAGCGGCAGCACGGTGTCGATGAAGAAGCGCATGGGGCCGGCGCCGTCGATCTTCGCCGCCTCGACGAGCTCGTCCGGAATCGTCAGGAAGAATTGCCGGAAAAGCAAGGTCGCCGTCGCCGAGGCGATGAGCGGGATGGTGAGGCCGGCATAGGAATTGACGAGATGCAAATTGCTCACGACCTCGTATGTGGGAATGATGCGCACCTCGACCGGCAGCATGAGCGTGATGAAGATCATCCAGAAGAACGCCATGCGCAGCGGGAAGGCGAAGAAGACGACGGCATAGGCGGAGAGGATCGAGATCGCGATCTTGCCCAGAGCGATCACCACCGCCATGACGAGGCTGTTGAAGAGCATCGTGTCGACCGCGGCAGGGGTGGCTCTCCCGCCGCCCGAGAACCACGCGGTCACGTAATTCTCGACGAGATGCGTGCCCGGCACGAGCGGCAGGTCGCCGCGGCCGATCGTGCCGGTGTCGTAGCTCGAGGCGATGAGCGCGACGTAGATCGGAAAGGCAAAGACGAGAACCCCGGCGAGCAGGATCGCATGCGTCAGCCAGGGCGTGCGCCGGCGCATCAATACTGCACCCTGCGCTCGACGTAACGGAACTGGATCGCCGTCAGAATGATCACCACCGCCATGAGGATGACCGATTGCGCCGACGAGCTGCCGAGGTCGAGATTGATGACGCCGTCGACATAAACCTTGTAGATGAGCGTCTCGGTCGCCTTGCCGGGGCCGCCCTGGGTCAGGGCGTGGATGATGCCGAAGGTGTCGAAGAAGGCGTAGACGATGTTGACGACGAGGAGGAAGAAGGTCGTCGGCGACAGCAGCGGAAAGACGATCGTCCAGAAGCGCCGGGCGCCGCTCGCCCCGTCGATCGAGGCCGCCTCGATCACCGATTTCGGGATCGCCTGAAGCCCGGCGAGGAAGAAGAGGAAATTGTAGCTCACCTGCTTCCAGGCGGCGGCGAAGATGATGAGGGCCATCGCCTGGTCGCCGTTGAGCTTGTAGTCCCAGGGAACTCCCGAGCGGACGAGCGCGCGGCCGATGATGCCGACCGAGGGATGGAAGACGAAGAGCCAGAGCAGCGCCGCCACCGCCGGCGCCACGGCGTAGGGCCAGATGAGCAAGGTCTTGTAGATCGCGGCAAAGCGGATCGGCTTGTCGGCGAGGACGGCAAGGCCGAGCGCCGCCGACATCGAGAGCACGGTCACGCCGAGCGAGAAGACCGCCGTGTTGGCGACGGCGTTGAGGTAGAGCGGATTGCCGAGCACGAGCGCGAAATTCTCGAGCCAGACGACGCGGCTCTGGAGGCCGAACGGGTCCTCGAGCAGCACCGACTGATAGATCGCCTGCCCGGCCGGCCAGAAGAAAAAGACGATGGTGACGGCGATCTGCGGCAGCAGCAGCAGATAGGGCAGCCCCTTGTTGCGAAAGATGACGCGGCGTTGCATGGGACCGGCACCGCCTAGATGAGCCCTCTCCCCATCGTGGGAGAGGGAGGGACCCGCGACAGCGGGAGGGTGAGGGGGCTAACACCAAGACAGGATTCGTCGCGGAGCGACGAATTACCCCTCACCTTCCCGTTGCTTCGCAACGGGCCCCTTCCTCTCCCACAAGGGGAGAGGGATCCGAGCCCCGGTCGCATGCGGCGCCTTGAATTCGTCCCTAGGACTGGTTCGCGCGCTCGAAGGCGCGCAGGACGGCGTTGCCACGCTGCACCGCGTTGTCGAGCGCCTGCTTGCCGTCCTGCTGACCCTGGAAGGCCTTCTCGAGCTCCTCCTGGATGATGTTGCGGATCTCGATCATGTTGCCGAGCCGGAGCCCCTTCGAGTTCTCGGTCGGCTCGGTCCGCGTCATCTGCAGATACGCCACGTCGGCGCCGGGATTCTTCTCGTAATACCCGCTCTTCTTGATGATCTCGTACGCCGCAGCGGTCACCGGCAGATAGCCCGTGTCCATCGACCATTTGGCGATCACCTCGGGCTTGCTGAGATAGGCCAGGAACTCGGCGACGCCCTTGTATTCCTCGGCCGAGCGCCCGGGCGCCTTCAGGACCCAGAGGCTGGCGCCGCCGAGGATCGAGTTCTTCGGCGCGTCCTTGACGTCGGGCCAATAGGGCAGCGGCGCTGCGCCCCAGGCGAATTTCGCCTCTTTGACGATGCGGCCGCGCAGACCCGACGAGCCGTGAATGATGGCGCACTCGCCCGAGGCGAAGAGCGCGTCGCCCGCGGCGTCGCGCCCGCCATATTTGAAGAGTCCCTCCTTCTGCATGTCGACGAGGTTCTGGATTTGCTTCACATGGAGGGGCGAGTTGAATTTGAGCTCGGTGTCGAGGCCGGCCATGCCATTCACCTTGGTGGCAAGCGGCACGTTGTGGATGGCGCTGAAATTCTCGAGCTGCGCCCAGGTCGGCCAGGCCGAGGTGAAGGGGCAGGCGATCCCCGCCGCTTTCAGTTTCTTCGTCGCATCGATCGTCTCCGGCCAGGTCAAGGGCGGCTTCGCCGGGTCGAGCCCGGCCTTCTGGAACGCATCCTTGTTCCAGAACATGATCGTCGTCGAGCTGTTGAAGGGCAGCGACAGCATCTTGCCGTCCGGCGTCGAGTAGTAGCCGCGCACCGCGGCGATGTAGGAATTGGGATCGAACGGCACGCCCGCTTCCTGCATCAGCTCGTAGACCGGCTTCACGGCGCCCTTGGCCGCCATCATCGTCGCCGTGCCGACCTCGAACATCTGGACGACATCGGGCGCATGCCCGGCGCGGAACGCCGCGATCGCCGCCGTCATCGTCTCGGGATAGGAGCCCTTGTAGGCGGCATTGACGTGGTATTTCGACTGCGCCGCGTTGAAATCGGCGGCAATCTGCTCGAGCATCCCGCCCAAGGGCTGCGGCAAGCCGTGCCAAAACTCGATCTGCGCCGGCGCCGTCTGCGCCACGGCAAGGCTGGAGCCGAGCGCGCCGATTGTCGCTGCTGCCAGCAGCGTCCTAAGCCATCCCATCGAACTGCCTCCCGGTATGAAGCGGGGATCGCATCCCACGCTTTCCCTCTTGCGGGGGAAACGTTGCCGTATCGCTGCGGTTTTGTGAAGCTTTAACGGTGCGCGGCCGAGCGTGTGGGCCTTCGCCTCTGATCCTGACCCGGCATTTGCACCTCCTCCCCTTGCGGGGAGGGGGAAGCAAAAGCAAGCCCCGCTTTATGGGTATGCCTCGACGCTTGTCGAGCGACCTTCCGGCGG
>JBGPOZ010000265.1:0-5450 GCA_041488295.1 Allostellaceae bacterium | reverse complement strand
GGAGAGGGTTGGGTGAGGGGTCAGTCATCGCGACGCGATGACCCGAAAACTTGCGGCAGCCCCCTCACCCTCCCCGCTTCTCGCGGAAGCAAAGCTTCCGCTGTCAGCGGCAGGCGAAGCGAAGCTTCGCCGAGAGCTATGCGGGTCCCCTCCCTCTCCCACAAGGGGAGAGGGCTTTGAACGGGGATCAGCGACGACTATCGAAGGAGAATCTCCCATGATCACCGCTGACCTCACCGGCAAGGCGGCGCTCGTCACCGGCGGCGCGTCGGGGATCGGGCTCGCGACCGCCGAGCTTCTGGCGCATTGCGGCGCCGCGGTCGCGATCAACCATCTCGCCGAGGATCCGCGCGGTCCCGCCGAGGTGAAGCGGCTCGCCGCCGCCGGCCACAGGATCATAGCCGTGCCGGGCAATGTCTCGAACCCGGCCGAGGCGGCGTCGATGGTGACGCGCGCGATCGACCAGCTCGGCCGCCTCGACATCCTCATCAACAATGCCGGAACACCGGCGACGAGCGAGCCGATCGACTTCAAGGATCTCGGCCGGATGACCGAGGAGTTCTGGGCGACGATCCTCTCGACCAACCTCTTGGGGCCGTTTCGCTGTGCCCACGCCGCGGCGCCCGCGCTCAAGGCGTCGCGCGGCGCCATCGTCAACACCGCCTCGGTCGCGGGTTTGGGCGCCGTCGGCAGCTCGATCGCCTACGGCGCCAGCAAGGCCGCGCTCGTCAACATGACGAAGAATTTGGCGCGGGCGTTGGCGCCGGAAGTCCGCGTCAATGCCGTCGCGCCCGGCCTCGTCGATTCGCCCTGGACCAAGGCGTGGCCGCAGGAGCGCAAGCGCGCCACCATCGAGAAGACCTTGATGGCGCGGATGTGCACCCCCGCCGACATCGCCGAGGCGATGCTCTTCCTCGCCACCGCGGCGATGGTGACGGGGCAGACCCTTCCGGTCGATGGCGGGATGAGCTGGGGGTAGACGCTGACCTACCGCGAGCTTCTCCGGCTCCGAGGCGTATCCGAGCTTCTGCTGGCGACGTGCCTCTCGCGGCTCGCCGGGCGGATGTTCCTGCTGGCGATCATCCTTTACGTCCTCGACCGCTTCGATTCGCCCGTACTCGCCGGCTGGATCTCGTTCGCCGCGATGGCGCCGGGAATGGCGGTCAGCCCTTTGGCCGGGGCGCTGCTCGATCGCGTTGGTGCCGAAAAGGGCATCGCGATCGACATGGCCGTCAGCGCGGTTCTGGTCCTGGCCCTGGCGGCGGCCGGCATGATGGGCGGGGCGAGTGCGCCGCTGCTCCTTGCCTTGGTCGCGCTCTATTCGCTCACCAGCCCGCTCGGCGCCGCCGGCATCAGAACCTTGCTCCCGCGCCTTGTCCGGGCCGACGCTCTCGACGCCGCCAATGCGCTCGACGCGAGCAGCTACGCGCTGACCGACGTCGTGGGTCCCGCCCTCGCCGGCGTGCTTTTCGGCCTCACCGGCGCGCATGTGACGATGCTGCTCATCGCGCTCCTCTACGTCGCGGCGAGTGTCAGCCTTGTCCCGCTGCTCCGCAAGGCGGCGGCGCGTTTCGGCCGGGCGGGACCGCTGTGGCGCGAGGCGGTCGCCGGCCTCGGCTATTTGATCCGCAACGCCGCGCTGCGCGGCCTCGCTCTCTCCTACGCGCTCTATCAGATGAGCTGGGGCATCCTCATCGTCGTCGTGCCCGTTTTCGTCGTGCGCGAGCTCGGCGCGGGCGCCGCGGCGCAATCTGCGGTGGGGGCGATCTGGGCGATCTCAGGGGTCGCGGGCGGACTCGGGGCGTTGGGCGCGGGCCATCTCCAGACGCTCGACCGGGAACGGCGCATCATCGCGCTCGGCACGTTCGCGACCGCATTTGCGATCTATCCCGTGAGCGCCCATCTCGGTCTTCTCGGCCTTACGCTCGGCCTCGCGCTCGTCGGATTTCTCGCGGGCCCGATCGATGTGTGCACCCTCGGCCTGCGCCAGCGCCGCACCGAGCCCGCTTGGCTCGGCCGCGTGCTCGCCGTGTCGATGAGCTTGAACACGTCAGGGGCGCCCCTCGGCGCGGCGCTTGGCGGCATCCTCGTGACGCGCTCGATGACGGCAGCCCTCGCGGTCGCCGCGCTCGCATCGATCCTCGCCGCGATCGCTGCATCGCTGTTGATTCCGGTGCGAGCCGAGCGACCCTGACCAAAATCAGGCAGGAGTCGCTGCCCCGAGAGATGAATTCTTCAGCGCGGAGGTCGCCGAGGATGCGCAGAGGACGCAGGAAACTCATACTCTCTGCGTCCTCTGCGCAACCACCGCGTCCTCGGCGCTGAAAAGCTTCTCTCATCAACTCGGACGCCGAACTCGCAGCCTCAGTTCGATCGATGGCGCATCGTGCATGCTTGCTCCTTCGTCTTGCGGCGCTATCCGGCGCAGCATGACAGCTTGGTCAAATCCTTCGTGAAGCCGAGCGCCGCGAGCTTCAAGCCCTCGACCGTGGTCAGATAGGGAAAGAGCGTTTCGGCGAGATCGGTCGTCGTCAGTCCGTGCTTGATGGCGAGCACCGCCGTCTGGATGCTGTCGCCGGCCTCCGGAGCGAGAATGTGGGCGCCGAGGAGCCGCCCGTTTCGTCGCTCGGCAACCAGCTTGATGAGGCCGCGCGTGTCGCGCGCGGCGAGGGCGCGCGGCACCTGATCGAGCGGCAGGACGACGCTTTGCACGTCCTTGCCCTCGGCGCGCGCTTCTCCCTCGGTGAGGCCGACCTTCGCAATTTGCGGGTCGGTGAAGATCACCTCAGGCATGGCGCTGGCATCGTAGCGGCGCGCGTCGCCATTCAGCGCGTTTTCGGCGGCGAGCTTCGCCCCGTAAGCCGCCATGTAGACGAACATGTCGCGGCCGGTGACGTCGCCCGCGGCGTAGAGCCCGGCCTTGCTGGTGCGCAGCCGATCGTCGACCGCGATCCCGCCCGCGCGATTGAGCGCGACGCCGGCCTCATCGAGGCCGAGGCCCGTCGTGTTCGGCCTGCGACCGGTGGCGATCAGGAATTGTTCCGCCTGGATCGTGACCGGCCGGCCCTCGGCATCGCGAAACGCGATCGCGCCGCCGGCCTTCGTGCTGTGAACGCTTTCGTAAGCGACGCCGCAGCGAATTTCGAGACCTTCGGCGATGAGGTAGCGGGTGAGCGCGGCGCTGATCTCGGGCTCGCCCTCCGGCAGGAGGCGGGAACGGCAGAGGATCGTCACCTTGACGCCGGCCCGGGCGAACATCTGGCCGAGCTCGCACCCGATGACGCCGCCGCCGATGACGACGAGCGAAGCCGGCAGGGCTTCAAGCTCGAGCGCCTCTGTACTCGTCAGATGCGGCACGGCCGCGAGACCGGGGACGGGCGGCAGCGCCGCCGTGGCTCCCGTCGCGATGATGGTCTTGCCGGGCGTCAACAGCGTGCCGTTGACGGCAACGCCGCCGGGCGTGAGGCGCGCCGGGCCGTCGATATAGGTGATCCGATCATAGGCCGGCAGCAGATCGGCATATTTGGCGCGACGCAAACGCGCGACGAGATCGTCCTTCTGGGCGATCAGCGCCGACCAGCGGGTCAAGCGCGCGTCTCCCGCGATGCCGGCGAAGCGCGATGCGGCGCGCGCGCCGTGCACGGCTTCGGTCGCGCGGATCAGTGTCTTCGACGGCACGCAGCCGACATTGACGCAGGTGCCGCCGAGCGTGCCGTGGCCGATCAACGCCACTTTGGCGCCCAGCTCGGCAGCCCGGATCGCCGCCGCGAAGCCGGCCGAGCCGGCGCCGATCACGGCGAGGTCGGGCGAGGATGTCGCGCCGCCGGCGCAGCAATCAGGTCTCGTGGCGCTCATCGGATCTCCTGCGGTGCTGGCGATAGATCCCATAGACGAGAAGGCTGCCGAAGATCAGGACCGCCGGCAACAGCACGGGATCGAGCCAACCGACGAAGCCGGAAAGGCCGATGGCGCCCAGGGCAACGACTAGGACGGGTGTCGCGCAACACAAGGCGGCGAGAGCCATGCCGGCGGCGCCGATGCCGATGAGCTTCCGGTCGTTCATCGCCTTTCCCTCCATGCTTGACTTCGGCGACGATGGGACCTGTAGTTCCTACAGGTTCAAGAGGAAAAATGGCGATGCTCGACAAAGGCGCTTTGGACGATACCGCGCCGCGCCTCCCGATCGGCGCGCTGTCTAAGCGCACGGGCTGCAACATCGAGACGATCCGCTATTACGAGAAGATCGGACTTCTCGCCGCGCCGATCCGCAGCGCCGGCGGTCACCGGATGTACGGAACCGGCCATTTGATGCGCTTGAATTTCATCCGCCGCGCCCGCGATCTGGGCTTTACGCTCGATGAAATCCGCGCGCTGCTGCGCCTGGCCGGCGAGCGCGACCGGTCCTGCGGCGAGGCGCGCGACCTCGCCGCCGGGCACCTCGCGGATGTCGAGGCCAAGATCGCCGATCTCAGGAAGATGGCGCGCGTCTTGAAGGAGATGGTCGCGCGTTGCGCCGACGGCACGCTTCCGGAATGCCCGTTGATCGAGGTGCTGTTCTCACCGCTTGCCGGCGCGTCCACCGGTTGAAACGAGCGGAGTCGCAAGCATCGGCACCCTCCCCCGCTCGCGGGGCTACCGAATTTACAGATCCAATACCTGACGTGGAGCAAGGAAGAAGGTAGAACTTTGGATCGGGTGTCGTGCGTCCTTCGACTTCGCTCAGGATGAGGTAGATTGCTACTGCCACGCACAAATCCACCTCATCCTGAGCGAAGTCGAAGGACGCACGACACCGATGCGGCGTCTTCGAGATGGCTAAATTCCGTAGGGAGGGGGAGGTGGAAGATTCCGATCTGTGTCGTTGAGCGCTAAAGCTGCTCCAACGGGAAATCCATCACCGTCGCGCCGCCGCGAATGGCCGGAGCGAGGCTGGCGGCGCGCGGCAGGATGTGCTCGGCGTAAAAGCGCGCCGTCGCAATCTTCGCGGTGTTGAAGGCGGGATCGCCGGTCCCGCGCTTCAGCCGATCCGCCGCGGCGAGCGCCGATTTCGCCATGAGCCAGCCGCCCGCGGCGATGCCGAAGAGGTTGAGATAGGGGACGGCGCCGGCGATCGTCTGCGCCGGGTCGGCGTTCCAAGCGCCGACGATCCAGCCCGTCGCGTCCTCCAGCGCGTCGAGCGCGGGAGCGAGGCGCTCGCCGATCGCCGCGAAATCGTCGCCCGTCAGTTCGGTTTCGGTGCTCCGCATCGTCGCGATGAAGTGCTTCGCCGCCGTGCCGCTATCGCGCATCACCTTGCGCGCCATGAGATCGTTCGCCTGGATGCCGTTCGTCCCCTCATAGATCGGCGCGATGCGCGCATCGCGCAGATGCTGCGCCGCGCCCGTCTCCTCGATGAAGCCCATGCCGCCATGGATCTGGACGCCGATCGAGGCGATCTCGACGCCGAGATC
>JBGPOZ010000264.1:0-5470 GCA_041488295.1 Allostellaceae bacterium | reverse complement strand
TCTGCTGCCAGACGAGCGTCGCCGGCATGCCGGCGAGCTTCGCCTTGCCGTCGACCTTCATGCCCGCGCGATCGAGATTTAAGGTCAAATCGCCCTCGCTCAGATCCTGATCGAGCACGATCTTGCCGAGCGCCACATCGGCGAGCTGCGCCCGCGTCGCGATCACGACCTGATCGAAGGTCGTGCGGTGGTCCAAGGGAAACTTGATCGAAAGATGCGCTGCCGCCGTGCCGCCGACCCGCGAGGGATCGATGCCGAGCTCATGCGCGTATTGGAAGGGCTTCAAATCGAGTACCTCGAGCGCATCGCGCAGCGGCCCCTTGATGTCGAGCGCAACGTCGATGTCCTGATCCACCTTGTCGAGATCGGTGATGATGATGGTGCCGCCGCCGACGGCGATGCCGCTCAAGGCGCCGCTGGTCGGCGTCAAGGTCATCGTGCTCTTGTCGAAGACTGCGGTGCCGTCGACGTTGCGCACCGGCGGCAGCGGCCGCAGATAGTGGATCGTCAACCCCTTCATCGCGAGGCCTCCGGTCACCCGATCGAGCGTGACGGCATCGGCGTCCGGCAGGGCCGGTTGGATTCGGAGCGATGCCGCGAGATGCGCCTCCTCGACGGTCCCGTCATGGATGTTGCGGGTGATCCACTCGCGCGCGTTGTGCGCGAGACCGGGCGGCCAGTCGCGCTCGAGCGCGTCGGCCGGCATGCGCTGCACCGTGGTGTCGACCGCGACCGTCAGCTCGCTGCCCCAATCGGCGATGCCGCGCAGGACGTGGCCGGGTTGGATGCCGTCGACCGTGCCCTTCGCGAGCAATGTCGGCCCGCCGAGATCGAGCGACAAGCGACGGAGCGTCAGGCGCCCCGCGGCGGGATCGTAAACGGCGCTGACGCCGCCGCCCGCCATCGCCACCGTCCCGGCGGAAAAACGCGGATCGACCAGCGATCCCGGACCCGCGGTGAGCTCGACCGATGCCGCATCGACCCTGGCATCGGCGGTGTCGACCGTGAGCTCGGCCGAGCCGCTCAGCGGAACCTGCAAGCCGGCGAGCGGCGCCAGGACCGGGGCGATGCGCTGCAGCTTCGAGAGATCCCAGCCAGCGAGGCGAAGCTGGGCCGCGAGGCGATGCTCGGCGGTGCGGTAACCGAATTCGCCGCGCAGCTCGGCCGCGCTGTCGGCGACGGCGACCGCGAGCGTGAAATCGCCGGAGACGCCGTCGGCTCTGCGCCGTAAGCTCGCCGCGACGCGCGACGCCTGCCACTCCGCGCCGATCGTGCGATCGGTCACCGCGAGGCTGCCGCCGCGAATCCTGACCTCCGTCAGGTAACCGAGCCGCCGCCCGGTGTCGGGCGGCGCCATGAGATCGGCGACGAGCTGCTCGGTCAGCTCGCGGTTCGTGCCGGTGTCGCCGCCCAAGCCCAGGCGAAAGGTGCCGTCCTCGTCGCGATCGAGATGGATCTGCGGCTGGTCGACAATGATTCGCGTCGGCGCCACCCTGCCACGGAGCAACGCATCGAGGCTGAGGCCGAGCGAGAGATCGGGAATTGAGGCGAGGACGGCCCCCGATTCGCTCTCGAAGCGGATGCCGCGGGCGAGGAGCCCGATGCTGCTGCGATCCTCCGCCAGCGACAGGACCGTCCCCTCCATGCGCACGCGGAAAGCACCGCCCTCCGGCGAGAGCGCATCTTCTAGCGTCGCCGACAGAAAATCGAGCGACAGCGGTCCATTCTCGAGGCGCAGGACGAGGAAGCCCCCGAGAATCGCGATGGCGATCGCGAGCGCCAGGGCGAGCTTCAGGACGACGGCGATGATGTGGCGCAGAGCCTTCATCGCCGATTCCGACCACGCTGCTTGACCCTGTCGCGGCGGTCGCGCAGTCTCCGCCGCTGCAATGTCGCGATCCCTATCGTCGCTCTCCGCTCGAATTCCCGTGGCCAACCTGCCGGTGCCCGCCGATCGCGCGCAGGCGCAGCGCGGGATCGAGCGGTGGCTCGAGGCGGATCATAACGCCGAACTCGGCGAGTTCGCGCGGAAACTTGCCGAGGACGAGAGCGGGAGGCGCCTCATCGAGGCGCTGTTCGGCAACTCGCCCTTCCTGACCCAATGCTGCATCCAGGAGCCGCACTTCCTGCGCCAGATCCTGCGCGACGGGCCCGATGCCGTCTTCGCGCGCGTGCTCCGCGCGCTGGGTCGCAGGACTTCGGCGGCGCGGCGCGGCGAACCGGGCGACCGGGCGGCGCTCATGCGCACATTGCGCATCGCGCGGCGGCGCGCGGCGCTGCTCGTCGCGCTCGCCGACATCGCCGGACTCTGGCCGCTCGAACGCGTGACGGGCGCGCTCAGCCAATTCGCCGATACGGCATTAGAACGCACCGTGCGGCACCTTCTCGCCGCAGCTGCCGCTTCGGGCGAGATCGCGCTCGATCCCTCGGACGACATCGCCGCCGAGAGCGGGCTCATCATTCTCGGCATGGGCAAGCTCGGCGGGCGCGAGCTCAACTATTCGAGCGACATCGACCTCATCGTCCTCTTCGACCGCGAAAAGGTGCGCTACACCGGGCGGCAGAGCGTCCAACAGTGCTTTGCGAGGCTAGCCCGCGAGCTCGTCCGCATCCTCGACGAGCGCACCGGCGACGGCTACGTCTTCCGCACCGATCTGCGCCTGCGCCCCGATCCGGCCTCGACCTTGCCGGCGCTCTCGCTCGAAGCGGCGCTCACATACTATGAAAGCGCCGGGCAGAACTGGGAGCGCGCGGCGCTCATCAAGGCGCGGCCGGTCGCCGGCGACATGGGTGCGGGCGCGGCGTTCCTGCGCGAGCTCACGCCCTTTCTCTGGCGCAAACACCTCGATTTCGCCGCGATCCAGGACATTCACTCGATCAAGCGGCAGATCAACGCGCATCGCGGCGGCAGCCGCATCGCCATCGCCGGCCACAACGTCAAGCTCGGCCGCGGCGGCATCCGCGAGATCGAGTTCTTCGCCCAGACCCAGCAATTGATCTGGGGCGGCCGCATGCCCGAGCTGCGCATCGCCGGCACCTGCGCGGTGCTGGAGGCGCTCGCCGCGACGGGCCGCATCGAGCCCGTCGTCGCCGCCGAGATGAGCGCCGCCTACGCCTTCCTGCGCCGCGTCGAGCACCGCTTGCAGATGGTCGACGACGCGCAGACGCACACCCTCCCCGCCGACGAGGAAGGGCTGCGGCACCTCGCCATCTTCCTCGGCTATGCGACGAGCGAGCTTTTTGCGAGCGATCTGCGCCATCATCTGCGCCAGGTCGAGAAGCACTATGCCGAGCTGTTCGAGGAGGCGCCGAGCCTTTCCGGCCCGGGCAACCTCGTCTTCACCGGCATCGAGGACGATCCCGACACCCTGGCGACCATCCGCCGCATGGGCTTTGCCGAGCCGGCGCGGATCGCCGCCGCGGTGCGCGGCTGGCATCACGGCCGATATCGCGCGATGCGCAGCCAGCGGGCGCGCGAGATCATGACCGAGCTGGTGCCCTCGCTGCTGCGCGCGCTCGGCGCCACCGCCAATCCCGACACCGCCTTCATCCGCTTCGACCAATTCGCGGCGCGGCTGCCGGCGGGCGTCCAATTCTTCTCGCTGCTCTACGCCAATCCGGCCCTCCTCGAGCTCGTCGCCGAGATTATGGGGAGCGCGCCGCGCCTTGCCGAGCAGCTCGCCCGCCAACCCATCCTCCTCGACGGCGTGCTTTCGGCGGATTTCTTCGAGGCGCTGCCGGAGAAGCCGGCGCTCGCCGCCGAATATGCGCGGCTGCTGGCGGGGGCGCGCGATTTCTCCGACGTCCTCGACCTCGCGCGGCGCTGGACCAACGACCGCAAATTCCAGATCGGCGTCCATCTCCTGCGCGGCCGCATCGACGGCGCCGCGGCAGGCGCCGCCTTCGCCGACGTCGCCGACACGGTCATGGCCGGGCTTTTGGAACCGGTCGCGGCGGAGTTCGCGCGGGCGCATGGCCGGATCGCGGGCGGCAGCTTCGCGATGATCGGCCTCGGCAAGCTGGGCGGGCGCGAGATGACCGTCACCTCCGATCTCGACCTCATCTTCTTCTACGACGCGCCCGCCGAGAGCGAGGTCTCGGACGGGCCACGCCCCCTCCCCGTCCCCACATACTACGCGCGGCTCAGCCAGCGCTTCATCAACGCGCTGACGGCGCCGACTGGGGAGGGCCTTCTTTACGAGGTCGACATGCGCCTTCGCCCCTCGGGCAATGCCGGCCCCATCGCCTCGAGCCCCGCCGCCTTCCGCAACTACAACGAGGAGCTCGCCTGGACCTGGGAGCACATGGCGCTGACCCGCGCGCGGTGGGTCGCGGGCGATGCCGCGCTCGGGACCGGCGCGATGGCGCTCATCCACGCGGTGCTGACGCGGCCGCGCGATGAAGACGCTCTCCTCGTCGACGTCGCCGAGATGCGGGGGCGCATGGCAGCGGCGCATGCGAACCCCTCGCCCTGGGACGTGAAGCATCGCCGCGGCGGCCTCGTCGACATGGAATTCCTCGCCCAATACCTCATGCTGCGCCATGCCCGCGAATACCCCGGTGTGCTTCGCGCCAACACCGGCGCCGCGCTCGCTGCACTCGCCGATGCCGACCTTCTCGATGCGCAGAGCGCACGCGCCCTCATCGCCGCGCTCCGCCTCTGGCAGCAGATGCAGGGCGTCTTGAAGCTCGTGCTCGACGATCCGCTCGACGAGGCAGCGGCGCCGCCGGCGCTCGCATCGGCATTGGCGCGCGGCGCCGATGCGATTGACTTCGCCGCGCTGAAATCAGATATGAACGCGGCCGCGGTGACGGTGCTGGATCATTTTCGCGCCATCATCGAGGCGCCGGCCTCGGCAGCCCGCAAGCGCTTGGAGGGGGACAGGAAACCATGAGGCCACAGATCGGCGACGCCGCGCCCGACTTCACCCTGCCGACCGACGGCAACGGCACGGTTTCGCTCGCCAAGCTCCGCGGCAAGAAAATCATCCTCTATTTCTATCCCAAGGACGATACCTCCGGCTGCACGACCGAGGCCTGCGGCTTTCGCGACGCGCTGCCGGATTTCTCGAAGGCGAGTGCTGCGGTGATCGGCCTCTCGCGCGACAATGTCGCCGCGCACGACAAGTTCAAGAAGAAGCACGGCCTCACCTTCACGCTCGCCTCCGACGAGGACGGCAAGGTGTGCGAAGCCTATGGCGTCTGGGTCGAGAAGAGCATGTATGGCCGCAAATACATGGGCATCGAGCGAGCGACCTTCCTCATCGACACGAAGGGCGTCATCCGCGGGCTCTGGCCGAAGGTGAAGATCCCGGGCCATGTCGCCGAGGTCCTGAAAGCCGCAAGCGCGCTCTGAAGCCCCCCACCCTAAACCGCCCCCGCAAGGGGGGAGGGAATTGTCGATAGCAGACGGCCAATTTCTCCCTCCCCCTTGATGGGGGAGGGTCGGGGTGGGGGTGGTCGGGAGCAC
>JBGPOZ010000263.1:0-5523 GCA_041488295.1 Allostellaceae bacterium | reverse complement strand
TGCGGGAAGCCGGTCTCGAAGGCGAGGAGCGGGAAGGCGCGGCGCAATTCATCGCTCGGCTGGTCATGCGACAAGACGATGGCGATCTTCAAATTGCCGGGAGAACGCGCGACAAAGCGGCTGAGCCGGTCGAGATAGAAGACATCGTCCTTGGTGCGCACGCCGAAGAAGACCGCGCCCTCGAAGGCGTCGAAATGCCGCGCGGCGCAGCCCGCCTCGAGGATCGAAACGATCGAGGCGATGCCCGAGCCGCCGGCAACGCAGACGATCGGCCGCTGCTCCTGCGGCTGGAAGATCGCCTTGCCGAGCGGGCCGAACCATTCGAGCCGTTCGCCCGGCCGTGCCGCGGAAAACAGCCATCGCGTGAAGCGACCGTCCGGTTTCCGTTTGACGACGAATTCGACGCGTTCGGTCGGGCGCGCGTGATTGACCATGGAATAGGCGCGAAATCCATCGACCCCGGGGGCGCGCAGGAGGGCGAATTGCCCGGCCTCGAACTCGACCGGCGCATCGAGGCGCAGATGGGCCGAGACGACATCGGCGGTCAAAGGCTCGATCCGCTCGATGATAGCGGCGCCGAACGCTGGACGCGGTTGCGGTGCGATCCCAAGATCGCTGTTTCCGGGGACCTCGAATGCGCAGTCGCTGAGCGCCCGCGTCTGGCACATCAGCACTTCGTCGCGCTCGGCTTTGAGGTACTGGCGTCCCGGTGCCTCGTTCCAATCGTTGATGAGGACGCCCGAGACCCGCCGTGCCTTGCACGTCCCGCAAGTGCCGGTCGCGCATTCATAGGGGAGCGCCATGCCGGCGCGCAGCCCCGCATAGAGCAGCGACTCCTGCGGCTGGGCGGCGAACGAGACCGCGCTCTTCTTTGTCTTCACCTCGATCAGCACGGTCGCCCCTCGGCGCCTCCCGTGAAATACCGCGAAGGTAAGGGCGATCCCGCGGCGGGGAAAGCGCAATCATTCGCCGAAGGCATCCGCAAAGGGTCGCCTTCTATGGACCGATAGATGACGGCTTTTGCCGCGCGCGGTTCGGGTTGACGCCGCCGCCGGCTTCGGGACCAATAGGCTGCGGCTCGATCACCGGGCCTCGCGATGGAGTTGTTGAGATGGACCGCATCGATTTGCGCTCGGATACCGTGACGTTGCCCTCGGCCGGCATGCGGCGGGCGATGGCGGAGGCGTCGGTCGGCGACGATCAGTATGGCGAGGATCCGACCGTCAACCGCCTGCAGGAGCGCATGGCCGAGCTGCTCGGCAAGGAGGCGGCGCTCTTCATGCCGAGCGGAACGATGGCGAACCAGGTCGCGCTCAAGCTGCTGACCCGGCCGGGCGACGATGTCATCGTCGGCGACGAGGCGCATATCGTCTGGCACGAAGCGGGTGCGGCGGCGGCCAATTCCGGCGTGCAATTCACCGTCGTCGGCCGCGGCGGGCTCTTCACCGCGGCGGATCTCCGCGCCGCCTACAAGGCGCCGGGCCATGTGGTCTTTCCGGCGACCACCCTCGTTGCGGTCGAGAACACGCATAATCGCGGCGGCGGCGTCGTCTTCCCGCAGGACGACGCCGTCGCGATCGCCGCCGCCGCCCGCGAGCTCGGGATCGGGAGCTATCTCGACGGGGCCCGGCTCTTCAACGCCGCGGCGGCCTCGGGAAGCAGCCTCGCTGCGCTCGCGGCGCCCTTCGACATCGTCGGCGTCGCGCTCTCGAAGGGGCTCGGCTGCCCGGTCGGCAGCCTCATCGGCGGACGCCGTGCCGACATGGTCCGCGCGGTGCGCGCCCGCCGCATGTTCGGCGGCGCGCTTCGCCAGGCCGGCATTCTCGCCGCGGCCGGTCTCTACGCGCTCGACCACCATTTGACGCGGCTCGCGGAGGATCACGCCAATGCCCGCCTCATCGCCGAGCGGGTCGCCGGCGTCAAGGGCGTCCGTCTCGACCTCGCGACGGTGCAAAGCAACATCGTCATCTTCCGGATGGAGGAGGGGGCGCCAGACGCCGCCACCGTCGTCGCCCGCGCCAAGGAGAAGGACGTCCTCGTCTCGGCCTTCGCCGCCCGCACGGTCCGAGCCGTCACTCACCTCGATGTGACGCGCGAGCAATGCCGGCATGCCGGGGAGGTTCTGGCCTCGGTCGCTGCGCCGCGGTAAGGCGGCGGCCCGCCTTCAGAACATCTTGTCGACGGCGTTCTGGTCCGACACCTTGTCCGCGCCGTGGACGATCGCCGAGCCGGAATCGACGAGGTTCTGGAGGCGTTTCGAATAGTCGATGGCGCTCAATTTCAGCCGCTCGACCTCCGCCGCGCCGGCGAGCGAGGAGAGGGTCAGGCGCGCCTCGTCGACCGTTTCGCGCATCTCGAGGAGCAGTTGCTCGAACTTGTCTCGGGTCGCTGGGGGGACGTGCTGATAGGCTTCGATGGCGAGCGGCGCGAAGGCGAGCCCGCTCGTGCGGAAATGCTCGACGTATGTCTGGAACTTCCAGCCACGGACGTCCGCGATCACCTCGGGCATGTCGGGCACCATGCCAAGCAGCATGATGATCTCATTGACCCCGTTGAAGTAATCGGTCGACAACAGGGTGCCGCTGTCGATCGTCGTCCCGGCGACGCGGGCGCGGAATTGGTCGTACATGTGAGATTGTCTCCGGCCGGTCCGCGGCGATCCTAGGGCCAGTCGGTTAGTAATCCATAAAGGCGGGCGAGATGGTCGGGCGGCCCTCATCCCGCCGGGTCCGGCCGAAGCCGGCCCTCAGACGACCCGCGTCAGCAGCGGCTTGCCGGCGAAATAGGCAAGGAGATTGTCGACCATGAGCTGGCCCATCGCGGCGCGGGTCTCGACCGTGGCGCTGCCGTTATGCGGCACCAGGACGACGTTCTCCATGTCGAGCAACGCCGCCGGCACGTTCGGCTCGTGCTCGAAGACATCGAGCGCGGCCCGGCCGAGGACGCCGCGCTTCAGCGCGTCGACGAGCGCCGGCTCGTCGACGACCGAGCCGCGCCCGATATTGACGAGCGTGCCCTTGGGGCCGAGCGCCGCCAGCACCTCGGCGGTGACGAGATGGTAGGTCGCGGCACCGCCGGGGCAGGCGACGACGAGGACATCCGACTGCCGCGCCAGCTCGACGAGGCTGGCGACATAGGGCCAGGGCGCCTCCGGCTTCGGCCGCCGCCCGTTCCACAGGACTTTCATGCCGAAATGCTCGCCATGCCGGGCGATCGCCGAACCAATCCGGCCGAGCCCCAGAATGCCCATGGTCTTGCCGCGGACGCCGTGCTGCAGCGGGAAGTTGCCCTCGAGCCATTTGCCGGCGCGCAGGAAGCGGTCGCTGGCGGTGACGCCGCGCGATGCGTCGAGAACGAGAGCCATCGCAAGATCGGCGACTTCGTCGGTGAGGACGTCGGGCGTGTTGGTGACGGCGATGCCGCGCGCCTTCGCCGCGGCGAGGTCGATCGAATCGACGCCGACGCCGAAATTGGCGATGAGCTTGAGCTTCGGCAGCGCATCCATCAGCTGGGCGTCGATCGGGCGGTGGCCGCCGACCGCCATGCCCTCGATGCGCGGCGCGATCGCGGCGAGGAAGGGCGTCTCGTCCTCCGCCTTCCAGAGATGATGCGCCGTGAATTCGCGCTCGAGGGTCTGCATGGTTCCGGGTGCCGAGATGTTCCCGGTGACGACGACGTCCGGCTTCATGAGCGCGCACTCCCGCTTCCGCGGGTGCTCCGGCGCCCGCCACGGCAAGCGGCATAAATCAGGATTTGGGGTTTGTCGATGGCCGAATGCGCGGCGACCGCCCGTCGCGAGAGCAGGCGGCGTCGCGCTCGCGCAGGCGGAAGTGCTGGACCTTCCCCGTCTCGGTCCGCGGCAGGGCGGCGAGGTACTCGACCGCGCGCGGATATTTGTAGGGGGCGAGCTGCTTCTTGATGAAATCCTGCAGCGCCTTGGTCGTGGCCTCGCTTGCCGTCGCCGCGTCCTGCAGGACGACGAAGGCCTTGACGATCTGCCCGCGCTCGGCATCGGGCACGCCGACGATTGCGCATTCGCGCACCATCGGGTGCTCGAGCAGCACCGCCTCGATCTCGGGGCCCGAGATGTTGTAGCCCGCCGAGACGATCATGTCGTCGGTGCGCGCCTGGTACCAGAGATAGCCGTCCTCATCCATCTTGTAGGCATCGCCGGTGAGGTTCCAGCCGTCCCGCACGTAGTTCTTCTGCCGCTCGGGATCGGCGAGATAACGGCAGCCGGTCGGCCCGCGCACGGCGAGGCGTCCGACCGTGTTGGGCGGCAGCGGCCGCATCGCCGCGTCGACGATCATCGCGGAGTAGCCGGGGATCGCCCTGCCGGTCGCGCCGGGGCGGATGCCGCTGCCGCACGCCGAGACGAAGATGTGCAGCATCTCGGTCGAGCCGAGCCCGTCGATGATCGAGATTCCGGTCGCTTTCCGCCAAGCTTCATAGACCGGCAAGGGCAGGTACTCGCCCGCCGAGACGCATGCCTTGAGGCTCGACACATCGAAGCGCGGGACCAGCTCCGTCATCGCGCGATACATCGTCGGCGCTGTGAAGAGCGTAGTCAGGCGATGATCCTGCGCAGCCTGCAACAGGATCTCGGGTGTCACTTTCTCCAGCAGTAGGGTCGAGGCGCCGAATCGCAGCGGGAAGAGCAGCATGCCGCCGAGGCCGAAGGTAAAGGCAAGCGGCGGGCTGCCGCAGAAGATGTCGCCGGCAGACGGCTTCAAAGTCGAGCGCGGAAAGCAGTCGCAAATGGCGAGGACGTCGCGGTGGAAATGGACGGTGCCCTTCGCCAACCCCGTCGTACCCGAGGTGAAAGCGATGAGCGCCACATCGTCATGCGAGGAAATGACATTGGCAAAATGCTCGCCTTGCCGCCCCATCAATGCCTCAAGGCCGTCACCCGCCGCCGAATGAAAATAGACGATGCGCCGCAGGCTCGGCACCGTCTTGCGCGCAGCTTCCAGCTCCTCGGCCAGTGCGGCGTCGCACAGCGCGAATTCGACCTTCGCCTTCTCGATGACATAGGCGAGCTCGCGTCGGCGGAGGAGCGGCATCGTCGAGACGGCGATGCCGCCCGCCTTCAAGACCGCGAACCAGGCGGCGGCGAGCATCGGGTTGTTCGCGGCGCGCAGCAACACCCGGTTGCCCGGCTGCAACCCCATCTCGCCGACGAGCACGCCGGCAATCCGGTTCGCGGTCGCGAGCAGATCGGCGTAGCTCCAGATCTCGCCGTTGGGCGAGCGGATGCAGGGCCTCGCGCCGAAACCTTTCTCGACCATGCGGTCCAAAAGCTCGACCGCGGCGTTCATGCGTTTCGGGTAAGCCAGCTCCGGCAGCGCCTCCTGATCCATCACCGGCCAGAGATCGCGCGGCGGCAGGTTGTCGCGCGCAAAGCTGTCGGAATAGGCGCTAGGGTCGAGCATCACGTCACCTCGCGGACGGCTCCTCGCCGGCTCCCCCACCCTGCCCTCCCCCAAATTCCCCCACCCTGCCCTCCCCCGCTTGCGGGGGAGG
>JBGPOZ010000262.1:0-5537 GCA_041488295.1 Allostellaceae bacterium | reverse complement strand
CTTGCGCTTGGACCCGCCGAGCACCTTGATACACTGGACGCGCCGCGCGCCGGAATTGTCGGCGACGTCGAGATTGGTCTGCATCTGGATCATGGCGGATTACCCCTTCGCGGCGCCGGCGGATGCGCCGCTCTCGCCGAGCACGATCCAGCGCTTGCGCTTGGAGATCGGCCGACTCTCCTCGATGCGCACGGCATCGCCGGTCTTGTGAACGTTGCCCTCGTCATGCGCCGCGTATTTCTTCGAGCGCGTGATGAACTTCTTGTAGACCGGGTGCATGACGCGGCGCTCGACGCGGACGACGACCGTCTTGTCCTGTGCGTCGCTCACCACCACACCTTGCAGGATGCGTTTCGGCATTGCTTTTCCCTATTCCTACGAGGCGTGAGCCGAGCGGGCGCGCTCGCCCAGGATCGTCTTGATCCGCGCGATGTCGCGCCGCACCTGGCGCACGCGCGACGTATTCTCGAGCTGCCCGCCGGCGCGCTGGAAGCGCAGGTTGAACGCCTCCTTGCCGAGATCCTCGAGCTGCTGCGTCAACTCGTCGACGCTCTTAGCCCGGACATCGCTCGCCTTCATCCCGCCACCTCTTCGCCCAAGCGCGCGACGAGACGCGTGCCGATCGGCAGCTTCGCCGCGGCGAGATCGAACGCCTCCTTGGCGAGCGCGGCCGGCACGCCGTCGAGTTCGAACATGATGCGGCCTGGTTTCACGCGGCAGACCCAGAATTCCGGCGAGCCCTTGCCGCTGCCCATGCGGACCTCGGCCGGCTTCTGCGACACCGGCACATCGGGGAAAACGCAGATCCAGACGCGGCCGATGCGACGGATATGACGCGTGATGGCACGACGCGCCGCTTCGATCTGCCGCGCCGTGACGCGGCCGGGCTCGGTCGCCTTGAGGCCGTACGAGCCGAAATTCAGCGTCGTGCCGCCTTTGGCGAGGCCGTGGATGCGCCCCTTATGCGCCTTGCGGTATTTCGTGCGCTTCGGACTAAGCATGGCGATACGCCTCTTTCTCGACTATTCCCGCGGCGCGGCGTCGCGACGCGGCCGGTCGCCACCGGTCGGCTGCGGCTCGGCAGCGCGCTTGTCCTGGGCCATCGGATCGTGCGCCAGGATCTCGCCCTTGAAGACCCAGACCTTGACGCCGCAAGTGCCGTAGGTGGTCCGCGCCGTGCCGTAGCCGAAATCGACATCGGCGCGCAGCGTGTGCAGCGGCACGCGCCCTTCGCGATACCACTCCATCCGCGCGATCTCCGCGCCGCCGAGACGACCCGAGCAATTGATGCGGATGCCCTGGGCACCCAAACGCATCGCCGACTGCACCGCGCGCTTCATCGCTCTGCGGAAGGCGACGCGGCGCTCCAATTGCTGGGCGATGCCGTCGGCGATCAGCTTGGCCTCGATCTCGGGCTTGCGGATCTCGACGATGTTGAGGCTGACCTCGCTCTTCGTCATCTTGGCGATGTCGCCGCGCAGCTTCTCGATGTCGACGCCCTTCTTGCCGATGACGACGCCGGGGCGAGCCGAATGAATCGTGATGCGCGTCTTCTTCGCCGCACGCTCGATGATGATGCGGCTGACGCCGGCCTGGCTGAGCCGACCGGTGAGGAATTTCCGCAAGCGCAAATCCTCGTGCAGCAGGGTCGCGTAGTCGCGGCGGGCGAACCAGCGCGACTCCCAGGTGCGATTGATGCCGAGCCGCAACCCGGCGGGATGGACCTTCTGACCCATGGGCGTTGGCTCTCCTATTCCTCGGCCGCTTCGGCGCGCTCGCGCACGATCACGGTGAGGTTGCTGAAATGCTTCTCGACTCGGGCGGCCCTGCCGCGGCCACGCGCGTGAAACCGCTTCATTCCGAAGGCGCGCCCGACGGTCGCCTCCTTCACATAGAGGCGGTCGACGTCGAGCTGATGATTGTTCTCTGCATTGGCGATCGCCGCCTGCAACACCTTCTTCACGTCGCGCGCGACGCGGCGGGGCGAGAACGTCAGCTCGGCGAGCGCGCTCGCCGCCTTCTTGCCGCGGATCGACTGCGCGATGAGATTGAGCTTGCGCGCGCTCACGGCGAGAACCCGAAGAAACGCCTTGGCTTCGGTCTCGTCGAGGCGGCGTGGCGATGCTTGCTTGCTCATGCCCTAGACCCTCTTCGCCTTCTTGTCGGCGGCATGGCCGTGGAAGGTGCGGGTCGGCGCAAACTCGCCGAGCTTGTGCCCGACCATGTTCTCGGTGACGAGCACGGGGATGAATTTGTGGCCGTTGTAGACGCCGAAGGTAAGGCCGACGAATTGCGGAAAGATCGTCGAGCGCCGCGACCAGGTCTTGATCACCTCGTTGCGTCCAGTGCCGCGCGACTTCTCGGCTTTCTTCAACAGATAACCGTCGACGAACGGTCCCTTCCAGATTGAGCGTGCCAAATCCGGTCTCCGTTACTTCTTGTTGCGCCGACGCACGATGTAGCGGTCGGTCGACTTGTTGTGACGGGTCTTCTTACCCTTGGTCGGCTTGCCCCACGGCGTCACCGGATGGCGGCCGCCCGAGGTGCGGCCTTCGCCGCCGCCATGCGGATGATCGATCGGGTTCATCGCGACGCCGCGCACCGAAGGGCGTCGCCCGAGCCAGCGCGAGCGCCCGGCCTTGGCGATCACGATGTTCTGCTGATCGGGGTTGGAGACGGCGCCGATCGTCGCCCGGCACTCGGCGCGCACCATTCGCGTCTCGCCCGAGGACAGCCGAAGGAGAGCGTAGCCGGCATCGCGACCGACGAGCTGAGCGTAAGTTCCGGCCGAGCGCGCGATCTGCCCGCCCTTGCCCGGCTTCATCTCGACATTGTGGATGATGGTTCCGACCGGGATGCTCTTCATCGGCATGGCGTTGCCGGGCTTCACGTCGACCTTGTCGCCGGACACCACCTTGTCGCCGGCCTTGAGGCGCTGCGGCGCCAAGATGTAAGTCTCTTCGCCATCCTCATAGCGGACCAGCGCGATGAAGGCGGTGCGGTTCGGATCGTATTCGAGCCGCTCGACCGTCGCCGTCATCTCATCCTTGATGCGCTTGAAGTCGATGATGCGGTAGCGGCGTTTGGCGCCGCCGCCGCGCCAACGCACGGTGATCCGGCCGTTGTTGTTCCGCCCGCCCGATTTGCGCAGGCCCTCGGTCAACTTTTTGACCGGCTCGCCCTTCCACAACTCGCTGCGGTCGACGATGACGAGCTGCCGCTGCGAGGGCGTCGTCGGCTTGAATGTCTTGAGCGCCATCGATCAGATTCCCGCCATCAGATTCCGGTCGTCACGTCGATCTTCGCGCCCTCGGTGAGGGTGACGATCGCTTTCTTGTAGTCCGAACGCTGCCCGACACGGCCGCGGAACCGCTTTTCCTTGCCGCCGACGCGGATCGTGTTGACCGCATCGACCTTGACCTTGAACAACCCCTCGACCGCTGCCTTGATCTCGCGCTTCGTCGCGGTCAGCGGCACGCGGAACGTTACCTGGTTGTGCTCGGACGCCGCGGTCGATTTCTCGGTGATCACCGGGGCGCGCACGAGCGCGTACATCGCCTCGCGCGTCAGCGTCGTCTCGGCCTTGGGAATGACGCGGAACCTGCTCATTTGAGGCGAGCCTCCAAATGCTGCACCGCCTCGCGGGTCAGCACCAACGTGTCGCGGCGCAGGATGTCGTAGACATTGGCGCCCTGCTCCGGCAGGACATCGACCCTCGGCAAATTGCGCGCCGCACGGGCGAAATTCTCGTCGAGCGTCGGCCCGTCGATGATCAGAACCGAGCTCCAGCCCAGCTTCGCCAGCCGCTCGCCCAGCACCTTCGTCTTGGCTTCGCTGAGCTTCGCCGCATCGAGCACGATGAGCTTCCCTTCGGCTTGCTTGGCCGAGAGTGCCGTCTTGAGCGCAAGGCGCCGAACCTTCTTCTGCAGATCGAAGGCATGGCTGCGCACGACCGGGCCGAAGATGACGGCGCCGCCGCGGAATTGCGGCGAGCGAAGGCTGCCTTGGCGTGCCCGGCCGCTGCCCTTCTGCTTCCACGGCTTCTTCGTCGTGCCCTGGATGTCGCTGATGCCCTTCGTCTTGTGCGTCCCGGCACGACGTTTCGCGAGCTGGTAGTTCACCATACGCGCGAGGATGTCGCCGCGCACCTTGACGCCGAACACCGCCTCGTCGAGCTCGATCTCGCCGACCGCCTCATTGTCGAGGTTCTTGACCTGGAGCTTCATGTCACTCATCCCCCGCCTGCGGCGTTTCGCCCGCGGGCGCGCTCTCCGCCGGAGCCGCAGCAGCGCTCGCCTGGCGGAACGCCGCCGGGAAAGGCAGCTCCTTCGGCGCCTTGCGCTTCACCGCATCGCTGATCAGCACGTAGCCGCCGGCGCTGCCCGGCACGGCACCGCGCAGCATGATGAGCCCGCGCTCGGCATCGGTCGCCACCACCCGCAGATTCTGCGTCGTCCGCCGGACATCGCCGAGATGGCCCGCCATCTTCTTGTTCTTGAACGTCTTGCCGGGATCCTGCCGCTGTCCGGTCGAACCGTGGCTGCGATGCGACACGGAAACGCCGTGCGAAGCTCTGAGCCCGCCGAAATGGTGTCGCTTCATCGCACCGGCGAAACCCTTGCCGATCGTCGTGCCGACGACGTCGACGAACTGGCCGGGCAGGAAATGCTCGACCGAGAGCTCGGCGCCGATCTCGAGTACGGCATCCTTGGGAACGCGGAACTCGGCCAGCAACTTCTTCGGCTCGACCTTGGCCTTGGCGAAATGCCCGCGCATCGCCTTGCCGACGTTCTTCACCTTGGCGGCGCCGACACCGAGTTGCACGGCGCTGTAGCCGTCCTTCTCCGCGGTGCGCACGGCAACGACCTGGCAATTGTCGACCTTCAACACCGTCACCGGCACATGATTGCCTTCCTCGGTGAATATCCGGGTCATGCCGATCTTCTGCGCGATCAATCCGGTTCGCATGGCGCCCTCAGAGCTTGATCTCGACGTCGACGCCGGCGGCGAGGTCGAGCTTCATCAGCGCATCCACCGTCTGCGGCGTCGGATCGACGATGTCGAGGACGCGCTTGTGGGTGCGGATCTCGAACTGCTCGCGCGACTTCTTGTCGATATGCGGCGAGCGCAGCACCGTGAACTTCTCGATCTTCGTCGGGAGCGGGATCGGGCCGCGGACGCGCGCACCGGTGCGCTTCGCCGTATTGACGATCTCGCTCGTCGACTGGTCGAGCACCCGGTGGTCATACGCCCTGAGGCGGATGCGGATATTCTGGCTTTCCATTTCGTTTCCTGTTCCGCGGCCCACCGAGCCGCAACACCAACCCGTTGATCTGTGTCAGCGGACGATCAGCCGCCACTCCAACCCTGATCGCCCGCCGTAGCTAGATGGGCCGCGTAAAGTCCGAGTTCCTACCTGCCTATTTGATGATCTTTGCGACGACGCCGGCGCCGACCGTGCGGCCGCCCTCGCGGATGGCGAAGCGCAAGCCCTCGTCCATCGCGATCGGCGCGATCAGCTCGACCTCCATCCGGAT
>JBGPOZ010000261.1:0-5582 GCA_041488295.1 Allostellaceae bacterium | reverse complement strand
TCGGGGCGCCAAGGCGGCTCGACATCGAGCATACGCCGCAACGCGGGAAGACCGAAACCGCCGGTGAAGCGGTCGAACAACCGGTCCATGTCGCCGCGGAACGACTGCCAGACATCCGGCGTCGATGACCGTGCCGGCGTCGCTTTTCTCACTTCAACGGGTGTTTGAACCATGATGGGCCTCCGATACTTCAATTCGATGGGTGGATTCACCCATCGTCACGATGGAACTCCTGATGACGTACGGCATTGACTCATCTCAGACTGCCTTGGCGACCACCTCTGGACGACCGGATGAACCGTCGCGCGGGCGAGCGCTTGACGCGTGTCACGGGCGCGCCAGCTCGATGTCGTCCTCGACCTGGGTCACCCCCGGCGTCGACCACGCGGCGCGCTCGACCGCCTCGCGCTCGGTCCAGGCGTTCACCTTGCCGCCAAGCGTCACCTTGCCGCCCGAAACGGTCACGGTGATCTTGTTCGCCTCGACCTCGGCGTTGCGCTCGAGCGCAGCGCGGATCGTCGCACGCACGTCTTCGGAACGGACGCTCGGCACGACGGCGATATCGTTGACGACGGATTTGATGCCGCCGAGCTTTCGCACGTCGCGCTCGGCCTCGGCGCGCTGGAATTGCCATTCGACCTCGCCGCCCAAAGTGATGACGCCATGCTCGACCTTCACCGAGACGCGGCCATGCGGAACGGACACGTCCCAATTCAGGATCCGCACCGCCCGGGCAGCGATCTCATCGTCGGCAAGTTTCCGCTCCGACGGCAATCGCACCTCGATCTCCTGAGCGACAGCCTTGACGCCCTTGACCCGGCGCACCGCGCGCTCGGCCGCGAATTTCTCGGCGAAACTGCTGACATGGCCCGATAGAGAGACCACCCCTTCGCGAACGCTTACGCCGATATGCGCGGGATCGACGCTCGGCTCGAATTCGAGTTCGTCGGTCACCCGCTGCTGCAGACGCAAATCGTCATTCATCGCCTACCTCCACGGAAATGCCGAACATTCTGAAATGGGGTATCAACATGATCCGTCTTCACGCCGGTCGCCTTGATCTGCATCAACGCGACCTTGCCCGCCGCATGGAATCTGGTCTCGACCTCGCGAGAGGCAAACCGTTACCCAAGAGGAAGGCCGACGCGGAGCGCGCCAGGCTCTCTCAGATGATCGGCAATACCGAATTTCAGCTTCCGGCATAGCGCGAGCATCGGCTCGTTCTCGCGCAGCACGTCGCCGACCAGCATGCCGATCCCGCGACGACGCGCAACGTCGATGAGCCGCGTCATCAACAAGAAGCCGAGGCCGCGGCGCTTCTCGTCGCTGCGAACGGCGATCGCGAACTCCGCTTGCTGCCCATCGGGATCGGCGGAATACCGCGCGACGCCGAGCGCGTTGGCGGCGTCGAGCGGCTGCGCCAGGAGGGCCATCTCGCGATCGTAGTCGATCTGCGACAGCCGCGCGGCGAGCTGATGATGGAGTTCCTTGATCGGCGCAAAGAAGCGCATCCGCAGATCCCTCGGATTCATCTGCCCGACCATGTCGCGCAGCAATGGCTCGTCTTCCGGCCGTATCGGCCTCAGCCGCACCGCCGTCCCGTCCTTCAGCACGCCGTTCGTCACGAACTCCTTCGGATAGGGCGAGATCGACAATCGCGCCGCTCCCGACTTTTTCGCGGGCGCGACGCGGATTCGCGCATCGACCGCGATGATGCCTGAGGCGTCGGCAAGGAGCGGATTGATGTCGAGCTCGGCGATCTCGCTGTGATCGGCGGCCATTTGGCTGATGCGTATGAGCGCGTCCGTCAGCGCAACGAAGGATACCGGCTTTCGCTCGCGGTAACCTGCGAGGAGGCGCGAGATGCGGGTGCGGCCGATCAGGGCTTGCGCGAGCGCGTCGTTGAGCGGCGGCAATTCGAGGGCGGTGTCCTGCAGGAGATCGACGGCGGTTCCACCCTGTCCGAACATGACGACGGGACCGAAGACCGGATCGTCGATCATGCCGATGATCAACTCGAATGCCTCCGGTCGGTGGACCATCGGTTGGACCAGGAATCCCTCGATCCGCGCCTCGGGCCGCAGCGCCTTCACCCGCTGCCGCATCGCGATCGCCTCGGTGCGGACGCGTTCGGCGCTGCCGATATTGAGCACGACGCCGCCGATGTCGCTCTTATGCGTCAACTCCGGCGAGCGGATCTTGAGGACGACCGGAAAACCTAACCGGAACGCAGCGCCGACAGCTTCGTCTGGATCGGCAACCAAGACGGATTCGGCGAAGGGAACGCCGTAGGCGGCGAGCATCGAAGCCACCGCGTCCGGCGGAAGCCAGCACGGCGCAGTGCTCATCGCGCGCGCGATGACGGTCCGCGCCGCGGAGATATCCGGCTCGAAACTGTCGGGCCTTGTCGCCGGCGTTTCCATCAGCAACTCCTGATGGCGGCGATAGTTGACACGGTGCATGAAGCCGCGCACGGCGCTCCCCGGCGTCTCGTAGCTCGCCAGACGCGCTTGCTCGAAGAGGTGTCGGGCCGGCTCGGCGGTTTGCTCTCCAAGCCACGCCGCGAGCACGTTGCGCCCGTGCAGCTTGCCGCGCGCCTTCGCCTCGGCCACGGCGGTGATGACCTCGCGCGCGATCTGCGAGGGCTCGGCAAGCGCCGTCGGGCAATTGAGAACGAGAACGGCGTCGGTGCCGCTGTCTTCGAGCAAGATCGCGAGCGCCTGGGCATATCGTCGCCCGTCGGCGTCGCCGACGATGTCGATCGGATTGGCGTGGCTCCAAGTGCGCGGCAGCACTGCATCGAGGCGCGCGATCGTATCCGGCGACAAGACTGCGACTGCGCCGCCCCGGGCCACGAGTTCGTCTATCGCCAGGACGCCCGGCCCGCCGCCATTGGTCAGGATCGCAAGTCGCTCGCCCTGCTGCGGCTGCGTCAGGGCCAGGGTTTCGACGGCGTCGAACAGCTCGGCCATGTCATTGACTCGCAGCATGCCGGCACGACGGAAGGCGGCATCATAGACCGCATCGGCACCGGCGAGCGCGCCCGTGTGCGATGCGGCGGCACGCGCCCCTTCGGCAAAGCGCCCGACTTTCACGACCAGCACCGGCTTCGTCCGCGCCGCAGCGCGCGCGGCCGACATGAATTTCCGCGCCTCCTTGATCGCTTCGACGTAGAGCAGAATGGCGCGCGTCGCCCCGTCTGCCGCGAGATAGTCGAGCATGTCGCCGAAATCGACATCGGCCATGTCGCCAAGCGAGACCACGTGAGAGAACCCGATGCCGCGCGGCGCCGCCCAGTCGAGAACGGCGGTGATCATCGCACCGGATTGGCTGATGAAGGCGAGATCTCCGCTCGGCGCCGCGATATGCGAGAAGGTGGCATCGAGGCCGATCTCCGGAACCATGATCCCGACGCAGTTCGGCCCGACGAGCCGCAGCAAAAAGGGGCGCGCTGCATCGAGCGCGGCTTGCTGGAGCGCGCGCCCTTTCTCGCCAAGCTCGCCGAATCCTGCGGTAATGACGACCACGGCCCGCGTGCCACGCTTTCCGAGCGCCGCGATCAGAGCGGGTACGGTCTCCGGTGGCGTCGCGATGATTGCGAGATCCGGAACGGCGGGCAGGCTGGCGATGTCGGGATAGACCGCCATGCCGTTCAGATCCTGGTGCTGGGGATTGACCAGCATCACCGACCCCTTGAAGCGGGCGCGGCCGAGGTTGCGCAGGAGCACAGCACCGATTGATCCCTGACGTGACGATGCCCCGATGAGCGCGACCGATCCCGGCTTGAACATCTTGTCGAGATTGCGGACCGACATCGTCGTCCCTCACTGAGCGCGCGCGCTGCCTCCCGACGATCAATGCGACAGCAAGACGGGAAGCAAGCTCGTTTCGACCACGCCGCGCGTGGCCCCGCCGAACAGAAACTCGCGCCACGGCGTATGGCCATAACCTCCCATTGCGAGGAGGTCCGCCCCAACCTCGCGTGCTTCGGCGAGAAGCTGCTCGCCGACTCCAACGCCGGGGACGGGGTGCAGATAGTGGTGTCTCGCGACGATGCCTTGCCAGGCGAGGTAATCGATCACCGATGCGATCTCTCCCGCGTCCTGATCGCCAATGGTGATGATGGCGACGGCGCGCGCGGCCGCGAGGAGCGGAAGGGAAGCCGCCAGGACCCTCACCGATTCAGGCGAGCCGTTCCAACCCACGGCGATCGTTTCCCCGAGTGTTGCCGGTGGCTGCGCTGGAGCCAACAGCACAGGGCGGCCGGAGCTGATGAGAGCCTCCTCGACCGCATCGGAATGCGACCGGTCGACGACGCGCTCCGAGCGGCCGAGCACCACGAGATCGAAAAAACGGGCGCGGCGAGCCACCAGAACCGGCGCGAAACCCGTCTCCTCGCGCCAAGCGGCGGAAGCCGCGATCGTGGGCGGAGTGTCGGCGATGGCAACACCGTGCCGCGCAATTGCACTGTCGAACGCAGCTTTCGTCTTGGCAGCCGTCGCCGCCGCCTCGGCCGTCATCTCTTCGATCCAACCTCCGGGCAGCGGCATGCCGAACCCATCGGCCGCCGCCACGAGAACCTCCCGCGGATCGATCCGCACATGGAAGCCTTCGATATGGGATGCGAAGCGGCGGGCGAGGCGACAAGCCACCTCCATGACGCCGTCGCTGGCAGCTCCGCCGCTTGCGGCGGCAAGAATGGTTTTGTAACTCATGCGCGTCTCCGTGGCCGAGGTGGTTGCCAGCTTGTGCAATCGGGATGAGGACGTCGTTGAGCTAGATCAATGGAAAAGGCACGCTGCCCACGGCTCCTCACTTTGATACAGATCAAAGAAAAATGGTCGCCAATGAGGTTCGGTAACTCTCGCGAAGCTCGATCCGGAGGTTCCTGCTATGGATGATCAGCAGGAGGCGATCTCGTTTCTTTCGGACGGGGCGAGTTATGGCAAGCCCGGCATCGCCGTGGAACGGATCGAGACTCATATCTCGATCGTCTTTCTCGCCGGCGACCGCGCCTACAAGCTGAAGCGCGCCGTTCGCTTCTCCTACCTCGACTATTCGACGACCGCGCTGCGCGAACGATATTGCCGGGCTGAGCTCGAGCTCAATCGACGGACGGCCCCGACGCTTTACCTCCGCCTTAGCGCGATCACCCGCGAGGCCGACGGCAGACTGGCCTTCGATGGCGACGGCACCCCGATCGATTGGGTGGTGGAGATGCGGCGCTTTGCGCAAAGCGATCTGTTCGACCGGCTCGCCGATGCAGGACAGCTTACGAGCGCGTCGATGCGCGAGCTGACGGATGTCATCGCCGCGTTTCATCGGGCGGCCGAGATCACTTTTGAACAGGGTGGACGAGCAGGCATCGCGGAGACGATCGCCGGCAACAACACCAACATGATCGAGGCATGCCCTCCTCTCGATCTTGGGCCGGTCGATGCGCTCCATGCCGCATCGATGGCGAAGCTTGCGACGGTCGCCCATCTCCTCGACACACGCCGCGACCGCGGAAGGGTTCGGCGGTGCCACGGCGACCTCCACCTCCGCAATGTCTGCCTTGTCGAAACCCGTCCGACGCCGTT
>JBGPOZ010000260.1:0-5639 GCA_041488295.1 Allostellaceae bacterium | reverse complement strand
GCGAGCGTGACCGCGCTCGTCGCCGAGCTCAGCATCACTATGCAGGACAAGCCGTACGACTTCTTCGATCATACCGATTTGCTCGATTTCCCAGGTGCGCGAAGCCGCGAGATCATTCCCGATATTCGGCGCTTCCTCAAACAGCCGCAGTCCCTCGAGAGTCTCTTCCTGCGCGGCAAGGTGGCCTATCTGTTCGAGCGCTATTGCGCGGAGCAAGAACTGACGAGCATGCTCCTCTGTATCGGACCATCCAACCAGGAGGTCCGCACGCTGCCGGGCATCGTCAAGGAGTGGATCGACACCACTCATGGCCCCGATCCGGCGACGCGGGCCATGAATCGGACCGCGCTCTTCCTGGTGCTTACCAAGTTCGATGCGGAGTTCGGCGAGGCGGCCGGCCAATCCGAGAGTTCAGCGGCGCGGTGGAGCGCGCGGCTCAACGCCTCGCTGCTCGGCTTTTTCGGCAAGGTCCATGACTGGCCCTTCAACTGGCACCCGGGCGTACCCTTCAACAACAGTTATTGGTTGCGCAATCCGAACTTCAGGGCGAAGCACATCCTCGAATACGGGTCCGATGGCGGCGAGATCGCGATCCGGCCGACCGAGGTCGAGCGGATCGCCCGCAATCGCACGGAATATCTGGCGAATAGCGATGTCGTCGCGCATTTCAGCGATCCAGCGAAGGCATGGGATGAGGCGTTCCGGCTGAATGACGGCGGCGTCAGCCATCTCGCCCAATCCCTCTCGCCGGTGTGCAATCCCGAGATCAAGCTTCGCCAGATCTCGGCGCGCTTGCGCAATCAGCGGGTCGCCATGCATGAGCGGCTTTCCCGGTATTTCGTCGGCGGCGATCTCGCGGAGCAGCGTGCCAAGCGCGCCGCACGCGCCGAGGAGATCATCAAGGCGCTTTCCGTGTGCGCCAACGCTCAGCGGTTCAGCCGATTGCTTTCCGTCCTTCAGCTTCACGATGGGGAGCTCGCGGATATTCTCTATCGCGTCGAGACCGAGATGGGTGGCGGAAGCCCCGTCGATTTCCTCAGCAATGATCGCGAGGGCCGGTTCGCCGATGCCGTCATGACGTTTTGGAACGAGCGTATGCGCGTGCTTGCGGATACGCCGCCCATGTGCCGGCATTTCATGCTGTCCGAAGCCATCGCCGAAGACTTCATCAGCGAGCTGATCGCGGGCGCGAGGCGGATCGATCTGCGCGGCAGTGTCGTGCAGCGCCTGCGCGAGGCGCGCACGGTGCGTCGGCGACTCGGCGAGTCGATTGCAAAGCCGGCGCTTCTCGCCACCGAAACCGTCAATGCATACGTCATGTGGCTGGGCTTCGATCCAGGCAAGACCGGCGACCGGCCGACCGCGGGAAAGGGAGACGCCGCACGCAAGATCTTCCCGACGGTCCCCACCTTCGCCGACCTGCCGAAATTAAGCGAAGATCCCGAACGCTATGACCAGCCCTTCTATGAGGATTGGTTTGTCGCCTTCCGCGCGCTAGTCGATGCAAATTCGATGGATCAAGGCGGGCAGCTCATCGACATCGAGCAGAACAAGCGTCTGGGCGATCTGCTCGCGTCGCTTGCAGGGGCATAGCGGATCCCGCCGATGGCCGATCTCTCTACCATCCGCGTCTTGCAGAACGAACGCACGCCACCCGGGGAGGCGATCATTCGCGTCACCGGCGTTGAGCGCGCGCCGCTCGATGAGCGCTTCGAGGTCCGCCGAGCCGATGACGAGGGATCGAGCATCGGCTCGGATTGGCCCGCGGGTCTGCGCGACCCAGTCGCGAGCAATTGGGACCCTCAGACGCAGACTTGGGAGATGACGATCGGGCCCGACGTCGTCAATCCGATCTTGGGGGGCACGAAAGTCGCGATCTCGCTCCCTGGAATCAGCCGGCAGGAAATGCTGAGCTGGCCTGACAATCTCCTTCTCGCGGTCCAGCAAGGACGACGCTGGGGACGTCCGACGCGGCCTGTCGTTGCCGCAAGCGCAGCGCCCGCGCGGAGCGTTCCGTCAGGGGAGCAGAACCGGCAGGCTCAAGCCGAGCAGCAGCGCCGCGAGGAGGAACAACGGCGCCAGGCCCAGGCCGAGCAGCAGCGCCGCGAGGAGGAACAGCGCCGGCAGGCTCAGGCGGAGCAGCTGCGCCGCGAGGAGGAGCAACGCCGCCAGGCCCAAGCCGAGCAGCAGCGCCGCGAGGAGGAGCAGCGCCGGCAGGTTCAAGCCGAGCAGCAGCGCCGCGAGGAGGAGCAGCGCCGTCAGGCTCAGGCGGAGCAGCAGCGCCGCGAGGAAGAGCAGCGCCGGCAGGCTCAGGCCGAGCAGCAGCGTCGCGAGGAGGAGCAGCGCAGTCAGGCCCAAGCCGAGCAGCAGGGCCGTGACGAGGAGCAGCGCCGCCAAGCCCAGGCCGAGCAGCAACGCCGCGAGGAGGATCGGCGCCGCGACGAGGAGAAGAAAAAACGCGAGGCAGAGGAGCAGCGCCGCGAGGAGGGACAAAAGCCTGAGCCGACTCCTGCCAAGCCTTCCAAACGCAAATTCGTCCTTGCAAGCGTTCTCGGCGCTTGCATCGGAGCGTTGATCGGCGTCGCCGGAGCCGAATTCGTCCACCTCGAAGGGGCCTCGTCGACCGTGCGCGACCCGACGGAGGCCATCCGCGTGCCGCCGCCGCTGCCGATTTCTCCTGATCTGACGGCCGCGCTGATCGTCAAGGCTCTCACCGTGCCGCCGGCCTCGCCGAGCAAGACATCGGCGGCAGGATTGTCATTGACCGAGATTCAAAATCGAGCGCTGAGCTATCATCAGGGATCGAATGGCGTGAAACGCGACGATGCGGAGGCTCTCTACTGGGCCAAGCACGCCGCGCGCGGCGGGCTTTACCTGTCGATCCTCGGCCAGATGTATTTCGAGGGCGGCGAGGGCGTTCAACCCGACCCGCAATTGGCGGAGTTGTTCTGGCAGCTCGCCGCCATCAGCGGATCGAGCGTGGCGATGCAGAACCTCGGCAACTTCTATGAGAAGAGCGACGCGCCGGATGCCAAGGCGAATGCCATTTTCTGGTATCAGCGCGCGGCGAAATCGGCCGATCCGCGCGTTCAAGAGAATGCACGTCAGGCACTCGCACGGTTGAGCGCACCGTGACGTCGCACTGTGCCGCCGTGGCGGGATGTCTTCTCGCGCTGCTGGCGGGTTCGACAGGCACAGCGATCGCGCAGGGCAGCAATTCCGGCTTTCTCGAGGAGGTCCCGACCGGGCCGCTGACGCCATCGCAGCCAGTCGCTTGCAAACCGACCATCACGGCGCGGGCCAGTGCAGGTCTCGCCCAGATCGATGTCGATGATCCGTGCACCCACGGCCCCACGATCACGATCTCCTACCAGAACGAGCTTTTCGTCTTTCCCTATGACGGCGCAACGAACAAGGCACAGGCGCAGATCAGTCTTTTCGCGGAACAGAACCAAATTCTCGTCGATCCCGGCGACGGCAAGGCGGCCGCCGTGCAAGTTGCGTTCCCGGAATTTCGCATCATGTTCAAGATCGCGCTGTCTTGGCAGGCTCCGGTCGATCTCAATCTGCACGTGCTCGAGCCGTTTGCCGTTCTCGGGAGCGCGGCCGGACACATTCATGCTGGCAATGCCAATCGTACCCGAGACCACGGTAAGGGCGTGCTCGACCTCGTTCACGGCGGGCAAGCTGCGACCCATGTGCAGGATTACGCGCTGCCGCAGCCGCAACTGGACTTCGCTTCCGGCCAGCTGATTGGGGTGCGCGTCGAATATGCTTCTCGCGGCGCCCAGCCGCAGGGTGATTATTGCGGGAAGGGCAGATTGGCGTCCGTCCCGTTCCGGCTGCGCATCCTCAACCATGGACGAGTTCGCGATACGGTCGATTCCCTTTCCTTCGCGCCGGCGCCTTGTGGCGAAGAGATCGAGCGGGATGGCGTCTTCAAGCGCGTCCTCTGGCGCGATCCGCCCTTGTGACGGGGCTGTTCTTACCTAAACCAAGCTTCCACGCGCCGATTTTTTGCACTGTCGAGAGGATTCTCGCGGCAGGCGACCGGCGCATTCTCGCCGAAGCCGACGATGCGATAGGTTGGCACGCCTGCTTGCGCCAACGCTGAGGCCACCATGACCGCACGTTCGCGGGAGAGATCGAGCGCCACCGCGCCACTGCCCTCGTCATCGGCGAACCCCAGGACCATCAATCGGCGGCCGCTTGCCGCCGGGCTCCTGGTGTACGCTGCGAGCGCATAAATCTCTTGCTGCGTCGGCGCATCGATCTCGGCACTGCGCGCGGCGAAGCGGAATGTCGTCGAAAGCCGGACGGCGCGCTCCACCGTCGTCGAGAATTTCATCATGCTGCCCTTGTCGCCGCCGACAGGCACGCCGGCCGAGGCGCGCCGCGATACGTAATCGGGACCAGATTGAATGATCCCGGGGCCAACGAACTGATGATCCTCGATGATGCGCTGAGCCGCGGCGGATGAAAGCCAGCTCAGGAAAGCATTGACGTCGTCCGATTTCGCTCCGGGCGGCGTATATAGAAAGAGGCGGCGAGACAAGGGGTACTCCTCTGCCCTCATCGAGAAGGGCGTGAGATCCCAGGCCAGGTCACATTTGTCCTTCAGCGGCAGCAGGCGCGTATTGCGCTGGAACGTCAGGCTGACCAATCCGAGCGCCTGAGCGTCGGCCGCCACTTCGTCCGATAGTTCCTTCGGCGACAGAAAGAGACGGCTGGCCGGAGAAGGCACGACTTTGTGCGAATGCATGACGACATCGACGAAATGGAGATAGGACGCCGTCGCGGGATCGGGAATGAAAAGATGGATCGGGCCGGGAGGCCCGCCGATTTGCGACCAATCGGTGATGCGGCCGACGAAGATCTCGCGGAGTTGGTCGACCGAGAGCGATTTCGTCGGGTTCGTTGGATTGACCACGACGACCAGCGCGTCCTCGGCGAGCACGTGCTCGGCCGGCGGCGTGCGCATATCCCCCAGCCCTTGATTGCGCAATTTCTGCCATTCGTCGTTGTCGATCGGTCGTGCCGCCATGCCGATATCAGCCGAATGATCCGACAGGGCCGTGAACGCGGCGCCGGTGCTGGACGCCAGGATCCGCACATGGGTCCCCGCCGCCGCGCTCGGGCCTCGCGCGGTGAGCATCGCGTCATCCGCTTGCGGGCCGACCTGCCATTCGACCGAATTCGCCCCGCGCGACCGCGCATAGGCTTCGGCCAGGTCCGGCATGAGCTCGGCACCGATGACCTTCGAGCCGACGAGGCTCAGCTGAGTGTCACGTTGCGGACCACGCCCCGATTGCCCCCCCTGCGCGGGCTGGAGCTGCGCGAGGATCTGCGGCGACGTCGTCGCGCCCCCCGGGCGCGCAGAGAACTCGGACCCGACGCCATCGCCAGCGCCTTCCGACGCGATCGACGCAGGCGAGCCACCCGTCACCGACACTCGTTTCGCCGCCGCGCTCATCGCGGGAAGCACAAGCGCCGGTAGCACGACAACGAGGGCCAGTGAACGCAAGGAACGCATTAAAACTTTCCCAGGCGACCACGATCTGCTGCAAAGCAGAATTGGTATCTCAGAACGCGCCCGCGCAGCAAGGTCGCGCTGAAACCCGCTTTGTGGATTCCCCTAT
>JBGPOZ010000259.1:0-5647 GCA_041488295.1 Allostellaceae bacterium | reverse complement strand
GACAATTCATTGGGCTCCGCCCCGGACGACGCGCGCCAAGGTCAGGACATCGATCCGCGCGGCCCCGGCGCGGCGCAGCACCCGGGCGCATTCGGCCGCCGTGGCCCCGGTCGTGAAGACATCGTCGATCAGCACCAGACGGCGCCCCGCGACACTGCGTCCGCGCCGCACGGCGAAGGCGCCCCGGACGTTCTCGGCGCGCCCCGTCCGGTTGCGGTGACCCTGCGAGGGCGTCCGACGGCGACGAACGAGCCAATCCGGCGCGACGGGCGGACCGCCGGCGGACCGGATCGCATGCGCCAGCAGCGCCGCCTGGTTGTAGCGCCGCGCGAAGAGCCTCGTCCAATGGAGCGGCACGGGCAGCATCATATCGGCATCGGCGAAGAGCTCGGCGCCGGCCCGCAGCATCCACCGGCCGAACGCCGGTGCGCCATGCGTGCGATCGCCGTGCTTCAAGGCAAGGACGAGGCCGCGGCTCGTCTCGTCGTAGCGGAAGACGGCGCGGGCGCGGTCGAAGGCGGGCGGGTCGCCGAGACAGGCGCCGCACAACGCCGCGGGACCCGCATCGTAGGGGAACGGGAGCCCGCAACAGGCGCAATGCGGTGCGGCGAGGAACGTGACGCCGCGCCAGCAGCGATGGCACAGCTCGCCATCGCTGCCGACCGTGACGCCGCAGGAGAGGCAGCGCGGCGGCAGCAACACATCGAGAAGGCCGCCGGCGGAGCGCCGCAGCCAGCGCACCGGTACGGCGAGCGGGACCATGCCCCGAATGACATCGCGCGGCGCCCGGCTTGTCAATCGGGCCGCATTCACGGTCGAGCGCGCGCCCGAAGCCGGTCGAGGCGGAGGCGATGCCGGTGGTCGGTGACGCGCCACGCCGCGGCATAGGTGGCGCCGAGCACGCCCAGCCCCGCGGCGCCGGACAGGAGGAAGAGGATGAGGATCTGGTATTTCGCGGCCTCGACCGGATCCATCCCGGCGAGCACCTGACCGGTCATCATCCCGGGCAAAGTGATGATCCCGGCCGCCGACATCTGGTTGATGATCGGGATGAGCGCGTTGCGCAGAGCGCGCCCGATGAAGGGCCGCAACGCGGTGAAGCGGTCGGCGCCGAGCGTCAGCTGCGCCTCGATCGCCGCGCGCTCGCGGGCGATTGCGGTCAGGAGCGTGTTGAGCGCGAGGCTGACCCCGCTCATCACATTGCCGAGGACGATCCCGAGCAACGGGATCGCAAAGCGCGGCGCGTACCAGGGCTCGGCCTGAAGCTGGACGGTGAGAGCGAAGATGGTGACGAGCGTGCTGGCGAGCACCATCATGCCGGCGCCGAGCCCGTGCCCCCACCAGCCGGAGAGGCGGCGCTCCTGCCGCGATCCGACCTCCCAACCCGCCGCCGCGAACATGAAAAGCGCGGCGAGGATGGTGAAGAGCGGCGACCCCGTCGCGAAGAGCGCCTTGAGGATGAAGCCGACGAGGAGAAGCTGCACGACAGTGCGAAGACCGGCGATGACCAGCGGACGCGCGAGGCCGAGGCTGAGATGCAGCGACAGCGCAGCGTTCACGAGGAGGAATGCCGAGGCCAGCAACAAATCGCCATAGCCGAGAACGGGCGCGCTCATCCCGTCGCCTCTTCGAGCTTGCCGTCGCGGAGGCGGAAGTGCCGTGACCCGAGCCGCGCTGCCTGAGCCGGATCGTGCGTCACGAGAAGGATGCCGACGCCGCGTTTCAGCTCCGCCCGCAGAAGCGCTTCGACGAGTGCCGTCGCCTCGCCATCGAGCGCCGAGGTGGGCTCGTCGAGGAGAAGAATTCGCGGCTGGCGTACGACCGCCCGCAAAAGCGCAGCGCGCTGGCGCTCGCCGGTCGAGAGGCGCGCGATCTCCCAGGACGGCGCGTCCTCGGGAAGGCCGACCGCGGCGAAGCGGGCGGCGAGGTCGCCGCCGGTCGGAAAATGCGCCGCGACCGTATCCGCCCACCAGCCGGCTTCGGCCGGAACGTATGTCACGAGACGCCGCCAGGCGGGAGCCGACATGGCCTCGCACCCCTGCCCGCCGAGGCTGGCCTCGCCCTCGTGTGGATCGAGATCGGCGATCATGCGCAGGAAGACGCTCTTTCCGGCGCCCGAGGGTCCGGTCAGCGCGACGCACTCGCCGCCGTCGAGCGCGAGGTCGAATGGGCCGAAGCGGAGCCGTTGGAGCGCGCGGATCAACAGCATGGCGACGCTTTGCCGAAGCCGCTCGCTGTGGCCATATAGCGGCCATGACCGGGCGCGCAGAGGCCGAGTTCACCGTATTCGACAGCCGCACCTTGCGGCAACGGCGCGACCGCGCCGCGGCGAGGACCGGCTTCGGCTTTCTCTTCGAGGAAGCGGCCGAGCGTCTCGCCGACCGGCTCGATGATTTGACGCGCCGCTTTCCCTTCGCGCTCGATCTCGGCTGCCGCGACGGGCTCATCGCCCGTCATCTCAAGGGCCGAGGCGGCATCGAGCGCCTCGTTGCCGCCGATCCCTCGCCCGGTTTCGCCGCCGCCGCCGACGGAGCGCGGCTCGCCGCCGATCCCGAATTCCTGCCCTTCGCGGCGGGCAGCTTCGATCTCGTCCTCAGCGCCCTCGCGCTCCATTGGGTGAATGACTTGCCGGGTGCGCTCCTGCAGCTCCGGCACGCCTTGAAGCCGGACGGCCTCCTCCTCGTCTCGCTGCTCGGCGGCGAGACCTTGCACGAGCTCCGTCACGCGCTGATGGCCGCCGAGCTCGAGCAGGAGGGCGGCATCAGCCCGCGCGTTTCGCCCTTCGCCGATCCGCGCGATCTCGCCGGCCTCCTGCAGCGCGCCGGCTTCGCGATGCCGGTCGTCGACAGCGACCTTTTGACCGCGACCTATCCCGACGCGCTGGCGTTGATGCGCGATCTGCGCGGCATGGGCGAGAGCAACGCCGTCGCCGAGCGGCGGCGCAGCTTCACGCGGCGCGCGACCTTGGCAAAGGCGGCCGCACTCTACGCCGCGCAATTCGGAGGGACCGACGGACGCGTCACCGCCAGCTTTCAAATCATCACCCTTACCGCCTGGGCGCCGCATGAGAGCCAGCCGAAGCCGCTGCGGCCGGGAAGCGCGACGGCGCGGCTTGCCGATGCGCTCGGCACGACGGAGCATCTGGCCGGGGACAAGGTGCCGAAGGGATCGCCGGCGCGGCGGTGAGCGGGACGATTGCCGATCCCGCTCGAGGCTCACAGCAGGTCCCGCAGCATCGCGACGAGCGGCTTGTCGGCAGGCGGCATCGGCAATTCGCCGAGCATCGCCGGGCGGACCCATCTGAGCGCCTGACCTTCGCGCGCCGTGACGATGCCTTGCCAGACGCGGCAGACGTAAAGCGGCATCACGAGGTGGAAGTCGGGATAGGCGTGCGAGGCAAAGGTGAAGGGGGCGAGGCAATTGGCCGAGACGTCGATGCCGAGCTCCTCCTCGAGCTCGCGGATGAGGGCGTCTTCCGGCGTCTCGCCGGGATCGACCTTGCCGCCGGGAAACTCCCAGAGGCCGGCCATCGACTTTCCTTCCGGCCGTTGCGCCAGAAGCACCCGCCCGTCGGCGTCGACGAGCGCGACGGCGGCGACGAGAACGAGCTTCGGCGGCGCGCTTTGCCTGTCAGCTCCGATAGCTGCCATTGATATCGATGTAGCGATGCGTCAGATCGCAGGTCCAGACGGTCGAGCGGCCGCGCCCGATGCCGAGATCGACGGCGATGTGGATGTCGCGCCCGGCCATGTGCTTTGCCACCGGCGCCTCGTCGTAATTCGGCACCGGACCGCCCTTCTCGCAGATGCGCACGCCGCCGACGGCGATGACGAGACGGTCGCGGTCGGCCTTCTCGCCGGCCTTGCCGACCGCCATGACGATGCGGCCCCAATTCGCATCGCCCGCGGCGAGTGCCGTCTTGACGAGCGGCGAATTGCCGATGGCAAGGCCGATGCGCCGGGCCGCGCGCGATGAGGCGGCCCCGGTCACGGCGATCGTGACGAACTTCTCCGCACCCTCGCCGTCGCGCACGATCTGCTGCGCCAGATCGATGAGGACGGTGTCGAGCGCCTTGCGGAATTGCCGCAAATGCGCGTCGCCGGCGCTCGTCACCGCTTCGTGCCTCGCGGCACCGGTCGCGCACAGCAGCAAGGTGTCGCTCGTCGAGGTATCGCCGTCGACGGTGATCGCGTTGAACGAGCGGTCGGCGCCCGCCGACAACAGCGACTGGAGCACCGGCGCCGGGATCCGGGCGTCGGTGAAGACGTAAGCCAGCATCGTCGCCATGTCGGGCGCGATCATGCCCGAGCCCTTGGCGAAGCCGTTGATCGTGACCTCGATCCCGCCGATCGAGGCGCGTGCCGTCGCCAGCTTCGGGAAGGTGTCGGTGGTCATGATGGCGCGCGCCGCCGCCAGCCAATGGCCGGCATCGAGCGCCGATGTGGCGTGCGGCAACCCGTCCAAGATGCGCTGGCCGTCGGGCGGCTCGCCGATGACCCCGGTCGAGGAGATGAAGACTTCGCCCGGCGCGCAACCGATGAGCTGTGCTGCCCCGCGCGCCGTCGCCGCCACCACCTGCTCGCCCTTGGCGCCGGTGAAGGTATTGGAATTGCCGGAATTCGCGACGATCGCGCGCGCCGTCCCGCCGGCGAGATGCCGCCGGCACCAGACAACGGGCGCACCGGCGGTGAGCGAGCGGGTGAGAACGCCGGCGATGGTCGTGCCGAGCGCGAGCTCTGCCACCATCAGATCGTCGCGGCCGGCGTAACGGATGCCGCAAGCGACCGCGGCGAGCCGGACCCCGGCGATCGGCGGCAGCTCGGGATGGCGCGGCGGCGCCAGCGGCGAGACGATCGTGCTCATCGCTATTGCTGCGCCGGCATCGGCGTGCCGTCCATGGCAAAGGTCTCGACTTTCGATTTGCTACGTAGCTCTTTGATTTTGTTACCGATAGCCTCGCGGACGACCTCGTTGGTCAGCTCCTCCTTGCTGTCGTCGAAGCTGGGTGCCGAGGCTTCGCGGCGATCGTCGAGCTTGATGACGTGCCAACCATATTGGGTGTGCACCGGCGCCTTGGTGTATTCGCCCTTCTTCAGCTTGAAGGCGGCGTCGGCGAATTCCGGGACCATCTCATCTTTGGCAAAGAAGCCGAGGTCGCCGCCGGTATCCTTCGCCGGATCGGTCGACTTCTCTTTGGCGAGCGTCGCGAAATCGGCGCCCTTGTCGAGCTGGCCGATGATCGCCTTCGCCTCCTCCTCACTCGCCACCAGGATGTGACGCGCGCTCACCTCCTCTTTCGGCGGTGCCGATTTGCGGTCTTCCTCGTAGCGCTGACGCAGCTTGTCGTCGGTCGTCGACTCTTTGATGATCCGATCGATATAGGCTTCCTGCATGACGCGGTCGGCAGCGCGCGCCATCCGCCGCTTGACCTCGGGATCATCGGCGAGCTTGTCCTTGCGAGCTTCCTCGGTGAGCAGGATCCCGCCGACGAGCTGATTGAGCAAAGCCGGGTAAATCTGCTCCATCGGCATTTTTTGCACCTGCGGCGGCAACGCATGCTGCGCCGCCTCGACATCGGATTTGTGCAGTTCGGTGCCGTTGACGCGAGCCACCACGGGATCGTCCGTCGGCGTCTGAGCGAAGGCCG
>JBGPOZ010000258.1:0-5727 GCA_041488295.1 Allostellaceae bacterium | reverse complement strand
GGTCTATAATGTCGACAGCGGGATCGCCACCTTGGCGGGCGGCGTCACCATCACGCGCGGCCAGAACGTCCTGCGGGGGAAGTACGCCGTGGTCGACACGAACAACAATGTGAGCCGCCTCTTGAGCGCTCTGCCCGGCGGCAGCGCCGAGCCTCCCGGCGCTCCGGTCGAGGCGCTGATCGTGCCGCGCTCCGCAGAGAAGGCGTCATCGCCGGTAGCGCCCCGCGCGACCGGTCGCCAAACGCGCCCGCCGGCGACGCAATGAGCGAGACCCTTCCGCACGATCCGTCGGGCGAGGAGAGTGCCACCGATCAGGTGCCCGGACCACGGCTCGTCGCCGACAATTCCGGCCTCGTCGCCAACAGCCTCGGCAAGAGCTTCCGCAAGCGTCCGGTCCTGCGCGACGTCAATGTCACGGTGCAGCGCGGCGAGGCGGTCGGCCTGCTCGGCCCCAACGGCGCCGGCAAGACGACGTGCTTCTACATCATCACGGGGCTCATCGTTCCCGATGTCGGGACGATCTCCCTCGACGGCCACGACATCACCGAGCTGCCGATGTATCGGCGCGCCCGGCTCGGCATCGGCTACTTGCCGCAAGAGGCCTCGATCTTCCGCGGCCTCTCGGTCGAGCAGAACATCAGAGCCGTGCTCGAGGTCGTCGAGCCGGTCGCCGAGGCGCGCGAAGCGATGCTCGACGCGCTCCTCGCCGAGTTTTCGATCAGCCATTTGCGCCGCGCGCCGGCGCTGGCGCTGTCCGGCGGCGAACGCCGGCGCGTCGAGATCGCGCGCGCGCTCGCGACGCAGCCGCATTTCATCCTGCTCGACGAGCCGCTGGCCGGCATCGACCCGATCGCCGTCAGCGACATCCGCGATCTCGTCGCGCATTTGAAGGATCGCGGGATCGGCGTTCTCATCACCGATCACAACGTCCGCGAGACGCTGGAGATCGTCGACCGCGCCTATATTCTTCACGAAGGGCGCGTCATCCGCGAAGGGTCGCCGAACGAGGTCGTGGCCGACGCCGACGTCCGCCGTGTTTACCTCGGCGAAAGGTTTAGCTTATAAGCCTTTAGCGATGGCCCTGTCACAGCGCCTCGACCTTCGCCAAGCGCAGGCGCTCGTCATGACGCCGCAGCTGCAGCAGGCGATCAAGCTGCTGCAGCTCTCGAATGTCGAGCTCAGTGCCTTCGTCGAGCAGGAGCTGGTGGAAAACCCGCTGCTCGAGCGCGACGAAAACGATCCCGACCATGACGATTCGGCGAGCGCGGGCGAGGCGGCACCCGAGGAGGTTCCGGCGCCCCCAATCGACACGGCGGCCCCGCTCAGCGGCTCCGACCCGGCGCTCGCCGGCGGTGATGTCGAAGCGTGGCGCGAGGCGGCCGGCAGCGAGGGCCAGGGCGATCTCGATCTCGGCGGCGATCCCGACGCTTGGACGTCTGGCGGCGGCGAGGATGGGGTGGGCCTCGCTTCGAGCGGCGGCGTGCCGCAAGCGACCAATTTGCGCGGTCACCTCCTGCAACAGCTCAGCATGGAGATCGAGGAGCCGGGCGACCGGGTCATCGCCGCCCATCTCATCGATCTCCTCGATGACGCGGGATATCTGACTGGCGAGCTCGACGCCGTGGTGGCGGCTCTCGACTGCCCGCGCGAGCGGGTCGACGCTGTGCTGGCACGGCTGCAGCGCTTCGATCCGGCCGGCGTTTTCGCCCGCAATCTCGCCGAATGCCTCGCCTTGCAGCTGCGCGAGCGCAATCGCCTCGATCCGGCGATGCAGACCCTGCTCGACAATCTGCCGCTGCTCGCCGCCCGCGACGGGGCCACCTTGATGCGCCTCTGTGGCGTCGATGCCGCCGATTTCAGCGAGATGGTCGCCGAGCTGAAGGCGCTCAACCCGAAACCCGGCCTAGTCTTCGACGGCGCGACGCCGCAACCGGTCGTGCCCGACATCATCATGCGCCGGCAATCCGATGGCGGCTGGTTCATCGAGCTCAACGCCGAGACGCTGCCGCGCGTTCTCGTCAACAACCGCTATTACGCCAGCTTGACCCGCAACGCGCGGGGCAAGGCCGAGCGGGAATACCTCGCCGACCGCCTGCAATCCGCCAATTGGCTGGTGAAGTCGCTGCATCAGCGGGCGACGACGATTCTGCGCGTCGCCACCGAGATCATCCACCAGCAGAGCGCCTTCTTCGAGCATGGCGTGCAGTTCCTGCGGCCGCTGATCCTGCGCGACATCGCCGCCGCCATCAACATGCACGAGAGCACGGTGAGCCGGGTCACCACCAACAAATTCATGGCCTCGCCGCGCGGCATCTTCGAGCTCAAATACTTCTTCTCCTCGTCCATTCCGGCATCGAGCGGGGGCGATGCGCATTCCGCCGAGGCGGTGCGCTTCCGCATCAAGGCGCTCATCGAGGCGGAACGGCTCAACGAGATTCTCTCGGACGAGCAGATCGTCGACATCCTGCAGAAGGACGGCGTCGAGATCGCTCGGCGGACGGTGGCCAAGTACCGGGAATCGCTGCGCATTCCATCCTCGGTTCAGCGCCGGCGCGACAAGTCGATGCGGCTTTGACGGGGAGCGGCTTCGCCCGACGATCTCGGTGCTGGAGGGACTACCCTTCTCCAACGAAGCTCGCCAGCGCCTCGGCAGCGACCGCCGGCGCCGGCGCCCCGGATCGACCGGGCCGAAATCTCCCATTCGCGCCGCTTTTCGCGCTCGGGTCTTCGATTTTGTCTGCCCGCTTGTCGGGTCCGGCCGCGCTTGACTCCCCAAAGCGACGCTCGTAGGTTCCGCCTTGACGAAAGGCGGGCCGGCTCTACATGCCGATAATAGGCTTCGTCGGGGCAACACAAATTCAATGCGGCTATCCGTTTCGGGTAAGCAGATCGATGTCGGCGACGCTCTGCGCCAGCATGTCGGCGATTCGCTCGACGCCATCATCGACAAATACTTTGGCAAGGCGATCGAAGCGCATGTCGTCTTTTCACGCGAGGCGAGTCAGTTGCGGGCCGACATCTCGGTTCACCTCCACCGCGATCTCCTCGTCCAGGGACAGGCCACGGCGGGCGATGCGTATGCCGCCTTCGATAACGCGGCGGAGCGGATCGGCAAGCGCATCCGCCGCTACAAGCGCCGGCTGCGGGACCACCACCAGCGTCCTCGCGAGAATGCCGGAGCGCTGTCGGCACGCAGCTACGTCATCGCCGAGCACGACGGATCGGGTGCGGAGGACGCCGCATCCGGCGACCAGCCGGTCATCATCGCCGAGATGGAGTGCGAAATCCTCAGCCTCACGGTCGGCGAAGCGGTGATGCGCATGAACCTCGCCGATCAGAGCAATTTCATCTTTCGCAACCGCGCACATGGCGGCCTCAGCGTTGTCTACCGGCGGAGCGATGGCCATATCGGCTGGATCGACCCGGACCTCAACGCAGCCACGGCCGCCAGGCAGAAACCACAGACCTAAGAGCCTCAATGGACATCGCCGATATCCTCACGCCCGACAGCGTGATCGCCAGCTTGCGTGTAACCAGCAAAAAGCAAGTGCTCCAGGAATTGGCGCGGCGTGCCGCGCCGATCGCCGGATTGCCCGAGCGCCTCATTTTCGACGTGCTGCTGGAGCGCGAGCGGCTGGGTTCCACTGGCATCGGCATGGGCGTCGCGATCCCGCATGGCCGCATCGCCGAGCTCGGCCGGCTGCACGGCCTGTTCGCGAGGCTGGAGCGGCCGATCGACTTCGCGGCGATCGACGACCGGCCGGTCGACCTCGTCTTCCTGCTTCTGGCGCCCGAGAGCGCCGGGGCCGATCATTTGAAGGCGCTCGCCCGGGTGTCGCGGCTCTTCCGCAATGCAGCGGTGTGCGAGAAGCTGCGCGGCACCGACAACAAGGACGCGCTCTACGCTCTCCTGACCGACGGCTCGGCAAGCGCCGCCGCCTGAGCGGCGAAACCGCCGCGCGCAAGCCAGTCCTTCGAAATTTGCGGGACGATCCTCCACGCCGGCGGGTTAAAACCTCAGCTATTCGCGCGAGGTTGTGCGCGAAAACGATCGAATTACGCTGGGGAGTGAGCGCATGGCTGTCGTGAGAGGGCGTCAGTTCTTTCAGAATCCGGGCCCGACCAACATTCCGGACCGGGTCCTGCGCGCCATGGACCGCCCAGCGATCGATTTCATGGGCGCCGAATTTCGCGCCATCGCCGCGGAATGCCACGAGGGCCTGCGCCGTGTCTTCAAGACCGATCAGGCGATCATCGCCTACGCCGCGTCGGGTCATGGCGCCTGGGAGGCGGCGATCGTCAATCTGTTCTCGCCCGGCGACAAGGTGCTGGTGCTGGAGAGCGGCTATTTTTCCATCAATTGGAGCGGTCTCGCCCGGGCATACGGCGTCGAGGTCGAGACCTTGCCCGGCGATTGGCGGTCCGGCATCGATCCCGCCGCGGTCGAGGCGCGGCTGCGCCAGGACAAATCCCACGCCCTGAAGGCGGTGCTGCTGGTCCACAACGAGACCTCGACCGGCGTCGCCAATCGCTGCGCCGAGATCCGCAAGGCGATCGATGCGGCGCACCATCCCGCGCTCTTCATGGTCGACGTCATCTCCTCGCTCGGCTCCTTCGATTTCCGCATGGATGAGTGGCAGGCGGACGTCGTCGTCGGCGGCTCGCAAAAAGGCTTGATGCTGCCGCCGGGCATGGCCTTCACCGGAGCGAGCCAGAAGGCGCTGCGCGCAGGGCAGGACGCGAAGCTGCCGCGCGTCTACTGGGATTGGCGGCGGCTCGTCACCGGGAATCGCCAGACGAAATTTCCGGGTACGGCGCCGGTGCATCTCTTCTACGCGCTGCAAGAGGCGCTCCGCATGTTCGCCGAGGAGGGGCTCGACGAGGTTTTCGCGCGCCATCACCGCCTCGCCGAGGCGACGCGGTGCGCGGTGCGCGTGTGGCGCTCGAATGACGGACCCGAGATCTTCGCCGTCGATCCGCGCACCCAATCGGATTCGATCACGACGGTGCTCCTGCCCGAAGGTCACGACGCCGAGACGGTGCGGCAGATCGCGCTCGACCGCTTCAACGTCTCGCTCGGTGGCGGCCTCGACCGGCTGAACGGCCGCGTCTTCCGCATCGGTCACATGGGCGATCTCAACGAGCCGATGCTGCTCGGCGCCTTGGCCGCGATCGAGATGGCGCTCGAGATCGCCGGCGTTCCGCACGGCAAGGGCGGTATCGCCGCGGCGATGGACTACCTCGCCGAGGAGGCGCGGCGGCGCTAGGTCCGCCCACCTGACCCCTCAACCGGTTTCGATCGGCAGCACGGGATCCTTCGCCCACTCCCCCATCGAGCCGTCATAGAGCGTCAAATCGTCGAAGCCGAGCTGGTGGAGCAGGAAGAGATCGATCGTCGCCGAGATGCCGCCGCCGCAATAGCAGATGACGCGCTTCTCTTTCCTCACGCCTTGCGCCGCGAACTTCGCCTCGGCATCGGCGAGCGATGTAAGATCCTTCCGCGTCGTATCGACAAGGCTCGCTGCCGGCACGTTGATGCTGCCGGGGATACGGCCGGGCCGGCCGTAGCGGCTCGGCTCCAGCCCCTGGTGGAATTGCGGCCCGAGCGCGTTGACGATGACCGTGTCCTTGCGCCCCAGCGCGGCTAGAACGGCCGCTCGGTCAACGAAGAAGCCCGGGCGCGGCACGGCAGCAAAGCGTGCCGGCGCATAACCGCGCCCTGGGCCC
>JBGPOZ010000257.1:0-5819 GCA_041488295.1 Allostellaceae bacterium | reverse complement strand
GGCACGATCTGGTGAAGGACCATCCTGCCATGGCCCCGCTCGACCAGCAGGGACGGCCAGGCCATGAGCATCCCGGCACCGCGCGCGAGGCTCTGCTCCATCACGAGCTTCCAGTTGCAATCGAGATCGAGCGCGATTTCTCCAGCAAATTCGCGGGGATCGGGTGCGGCAGCCCCGAAGGCCTCGTTCAGCATCGCTTCGGGTGCGACGCCGTCGGGATCGGGATTGACGAAGACGAGCCCACGCCAGACGGCGTGTGCGATGCGCGTCAGATGATGCTCAGGCGCCTCCGCGTCCTTCGGCATCGACGGCGGCGGTGCAGTGATGAAGGCGCCAGTCAAATCATAGGTCCAGCCGTGATAGCGGCAGCGCAGGCGCTCGCACTGGCCGCCGCCATTTTCGAGCAACGGCAACTTCTGATGCCGGCAGATGTTGCGAAAGGCGCCGATTGCGCCATCGCCATCGCAGATCGCGAAAACAGACGCGCCGGCGAGGTTGACGCAGAGGTAGCGGCCCGATTCCTCGAGCTGATCGAGGCGACCCAGGATCTGCCAGGCATCCGCAAAGATCGCCCGGCGCTCGCGCGCATAAATGTCGGGCGAGGTGTACCAATCGGCGGGCAAGGGTTCGTCGGATGGCAAGGAAGGCGGCTCCGCGAGCTTCATGGGTCGGCGCCGAAGCGCCGTCATAGGGTAGGATGGCGCCGCCCGCGCGAACAAGGAGGCTGCGCCTTCCCTCTATCCCAACGCTTGGCCACTTCGCTATCGTGGCGCTCGGCACGGCATGAGCGAGGATGAGACGTGACGAAGAGCTACAAGATTGCCGCCATCCCAGGAGACGGCATCGGCCGCGAGGTGGTTCCGGAAGGGATGCGCGTTCTCGAAGCCGCGGCGCGCCGGCACGGCTTCGCCCTTACCTTTCAGCAATATGATTGGAGCTGCGAGCGCTTCGCGCGGACCGGGCGGATGATGCCGGAGGACGGCCTCGACCAGCTCAAAGCCTTCGATTCGATCTATCTGGGCGCCGTCGGATATCCCGGCGTGCCGGATCATGTCTCGCTATGGGGTCTCCTCATCCCGATCCGCCGTGGTTTCCACCAATACATCAATCTGCGGCCGGTGCGCCTTCTCGCCGGCGTCGAATCGCCGCTCAAGGACAGGAAGCCCGGCGACATCGATTTCTATGTCGTGCGCGAGAACAACGAGGGCGAATATTCCGAGATCGGCGGCCGGCTCTATCGCGGCAGCGAGAACGAGATGGCGATACAGGAGGCCATCTTCACGAAGAAGGGCTGCGACCGGGTCATGCGCTTTGCCTTCGAGCTGGCGATGAAGCGCAAGAAGCACGTCTCCTCGGCGACGAAGTCGAACGGCATCATCCATTCGATGCCCTTCTGGGACGAGCGCTTCGCCGCGGTCGCCAAGGAGTTTCCGGAGGTCAAGACCGACCAGTACCATATCGACATCCTGACCGCGCATTTCGTGCGCCATCCCGACTGGTTCGATGTCGTCGTCGGCTCGAACCTCTTCGGCGACATCCTCTCCGATCTGGGGCCGGCCGTCGTCGGCTCGATCGGCATCGCGCCCGGCGGCAACATCAACCCCGAGCGCGATTTCCCCTCGATGTTCGAGCCGGTGCACGGCTCCGCTCCCGACATCGCCGGCCGCGGCATCGCCAATCCGATCGGCCAGATCTGGTCGGGCGCGATGATGCTCGATCATCTGGGCGAGCACGCAGCGGCCGCCGCGATCGAGCGCGCGATCGAGCGCGTCCTTGCCGAAGGCGGCCCGCGTACTCCCGATCTCGGCGGCAACGCCGGGACGCGCGAGCTCGCGCAAGCCATCGTCGACGCGCTCGGTTGAGGCAGGCGGCGATGACCGATCTTTACTTCGAGGATTTCGCCGTGGGCGATCGCTTCGTCTCGCCCGGCGTCACGGTGAGCGAGGGCATGATCCTCGACTTCGCCCTGCGCTACGATCCGCAGCCCTTCCATCTCGACGCGGAGGCGGCGAAGGAGACGATCTTCGGCGGCCTCATCGCGAGCGGCTTCCAGACCTTGGCATTGGGCTTCCGCATGCTCTTGCAGCTCGGCATCTTCAGCGCCTCCAGCATGGGCTCGCCCGGCATCGACGAGCTGCGCTGGCCGCGCCCGGTGCGCCCGGGCGATACGCTGCACAGCGAGCTCGAGGTCACCGAGGCGACGCCGTCGCGCTCGAAGCTCGACCGCGGCATCCTCAAAACCACGGTGCGGGTCGTCAATCAACGCGGTGAGGATGTCATGACGTTCAAGGGGATGCAGCTCATCAAGCGGCGCCCCTCACCCTGAGGCGGCGCACCCCTTGCCCGCGCTTCCTGAATGGCGCAGGCTCGATGCAATCGACGAACTCTTCCCGGGAGGAACCGATCATGATCACGCGGCGCGGCGCGCTCTTCGCACTCGGCCTTTCATCCCTCCTCCTCGCCGGCACGACCGCCGGTGCGGTCGATCTCGCCGATCAGCAGATCTTGCGCAAGGGCAACGGCGCCGAGCCGGCGACATTGGATCCGCACAAGGCCGAGGCGGTGCCCGATCACAATATCCTGCGCGACCTTTATGAAGGGCTCGTGTCCGACGGCCCCAAGGGTGAGCTGGCGCCGGGCGCCGCGGAGAGCTGGGACATCAGCAGCGACGGCACGGTCTACACCTTCCACCTGCGCAAGAACGGCAAGTGGTCGAACGGCGACCCGGTCACCGCGGCGGATTTCGTCTATAGTTTCGAGCGCGCGCTCGATCCCAAGACCGGGTCGAAATACACCTTCATCCTCTACCCCATCAAGAACGCCGAGGAGATCAGCAAGGGGAAGGCGGCGCCGGAGACGCTTGCCGTCGAGGCGGTGGACCCACTCACCCTCAAGATGACCTTGCGCGCGCCGACGCCCTATGTGCTTGGCCTATTGGCGCATGGCGCGGCATTGCCGGTGCATCGCGCCTCGGTCGAGAAATTCGGCGCACAGATGTCGCGGCCCGGCAATATCGTCAGCAACGGCGCCTATATCCTCAAGGAGTGGACGCCGCAATCGCAGATCGTCCTCGCCAAGAACCCGGCCTATTACGACGCCGACAAGGTCAAGATCACCGAAGTCGTCTACTTCCCGACCGAGGACAACAATACCGACTTCAAGCGCTACCGCGCCGGCGAAGTCGACATGACGAATGATGTCCCGAATGATCAGATACCGTTCATCAGGCAGAATTATGCGAGCGAGTTCCGCCTCGGCCCTTACCTCGGCACCTATTATTACGGCTTCAACGAGGAGCAGCCGCCCTTCAAGGACAATCTGAAGCTCCGCCAGGCACTGTCACTCGCGGTCGACCGCGAGACCTTGGTCGAGAAGGTGACGGCGGCGGGCGAGCTGCCGGCCTATGGCTGGGTTCCGCCGGGCGTTCTCAACTACCACGCCCAAACGCCGGACGTTGCCAAGCTGACGCAGGCGCAGCGCAGCGAAATGGCGAAGACGCTCTACGCCGAGGCGGGCTACTCCGATGCGAAGCCGCTTTCCGTCGAGATCCGCTACAACACCAACGACAATCACAAGAAGATCGCGATCGCCATCGCCTCGATGTGGAAGCAGACGCTCGGCGTCAACGCCACTCTCGTCAACGAGGAGTTCAAGGTCTTCCTCGAGAACCGCAAGCAGAAGAAGGTGACGCAAACGTTCCGCGCCGGTTGGATCGGCGACTACAACGACGCCAACACCTTCGCCGAGCTGTTGCTGTCCGACGCCGGACTCAATGATTTCGGCTTCAACAGCGCGAAATACGACGCACTGGTCAAGGAGGCCGGGCTCACCACCGATCTCGAAAAGCGCGGCGTCATGCTCGAAGAGGCCGAGCGCATCATGCTCGCCGATCAGCCGATGGCGCCCATCTATTTCTATGTCGTGAAGCGCCTCGTGAAGCCCTACGTCCTCAACTACGAGCCGACCATCATCAACCGCAACCCGACGAAATGGCTCGCCATCGCGAAGCATTGAGAGACGCGCTTCGGCGTCATCGCCTCGCGCCGTCGCTGCGCCTCTGAGTCAGATATGAATCGGCCGCCCGGCGACGGCGAGGGCGGCTTCCTTCATCGCCTCGCTGAGGGTCGGATGGGCGTGGGTCGTGCGGGCGATGTCCTCGGATGAGGCGCCGTATTCCATGGCAAGGGCCGCCTCGGCGATCATCGTGCCGGCATCGGGGCCGATGATGTGGACGCCGAGGACGCGGTCCGACGCGGCGTCGGCGAGAATCTTGACGAAGCCGTCCGTATCCGCGTTGGTGCGGGCGCGGCTGTTCGCCGTGAAGGGGAATTTCCCGACCTTGTAGGCAATACCCGCGGTTTTCAGCTCTTCCTCGGTCTTGCCGACCGACGCCACCTCGGGCCAAGTATAGATGACGGCGGGAATGGCGTCGTAATCGAGATGCGGGCGCATGCCGGCGAGCATCTCGACGAGAACGGTGCCCTCATCCTCGGCCTTGTGCGCCAGCATCGGGCCGGCGATCACATCGCCGATCGCATAGATTCCCGGAACGTTCGTCTGATACTGCGCATCGACCTGGATGCGCTGATGGTTGTCGAGCGCAACGCCGATCTCTTGAAGCCCGAGCCCATCGGAGTAGGGTCGCCGGCCGATGGCAACGAGGACGACGTCGGCAACCAGCTCGGATTTCTCGCCGCCGGCTGCCGGCTCGAGCCGGAGCGTCACGCCCGATTTGCTCTTCTTCGCGCCGACGACCTTCGTGCCGAGCTTGAAGGCGAAGCCCGCCTTCGTCAGGACCCGCTGCAGCATCTTGCCGGTCTCGGTGTCCATGTTCGGCGTGATGCGGTCGAGGAATTCGACGACCGTCACCTTGGCGCCTAGGCGCCGCCAGACCGAGCCCATCTCGAGCCCGATATAGCCGCCGCCGACGACGACGAGATGCTCAGGCACCTTGGGCAAGGAGAGGGCGCCGGTCGAGGAGACGATCTGCTTCTCGTCGATCTCGATGCCGGGCAGGGGAATGCTGTCGGAGCCGGTGGCGATGACGATCGATTTCGCCGCGAGCTCCTGCACGGCGCCACCATCGTTCGCGGTCACCGCGACCTTGCCGGGCGCCGTGATCCGGCCCTTGCCCTTGATCCACGTCACCTTGTTCTTCTTGAAGAGGAATTCGACGCCCTTGGTGAGGTCGGTAACGACCTTGTCCTTGCGCGCCATCATCGTCGCGAGGTCTAGCTCGACGCCGGCAATTTTGACGCCGTGCGCCGCGAGGGAGTGCGTTGCCTCCTCGTATTTCTCCGAGGATTGCAGGAGCGCCTTCGAGGGGATGCACCCGATGTTGAGACAGGTGCCGCCGAGCGAAGCGCGGCTCTCGACGCAGGCCGTCTTCATGCCGAGCTGCGCCGCGCGAATTGCGGCGACATAGCCGCCGGGGCCGGCGCCGATGATGACGATGTCGAAGGTGTCGGCCACGATTGTTATCCTTCCTGGCGGGCGATCATTCAGGCGCGCGAGCCTCAAGTTTTTGCAACTCGTTGCGAGCCACTTTGTTGTCGGCGTTGAGCTGCAAAAGCATCGCGACGAGAGCGTCCTTGCGCTGATCTGGCGGTATTCTGAAACTGACGGCCCCTGCCGTAACCCATTTTGGCTCGAAGTAGTACAAGGCGCTCAGGGTCCCTGCAGGTTCTTCATCCAGCGGGCCGTTGCGCTTATATGGACGCATCACCCCTACGAATCGCCCGAGCTCATCCGTCGATACTCGAACCCTAGCGGCGATATCTAGGAAGGTTAGAGATCTTGGCTCTGCGCTACCGGTATAT
>JBGPOZ010000256.1:0-5846 GCA_041488295.1 Allostellaceae bacterium | reverse complement strand
CGGATCCGCGTTGTCGAGCACTATTTGCGGCCTCGCTTCACTCGGCTGATATAATCTCACAGCCCTCAGAAGGTGCTCTCGCGCGATCTGTATGTCGCCAAGGGAGAAACGGCACCATCCAAGTCGCCGGTTGGCTGCGATAAGCAACGCCGAGTCGCCAGTCGCCGTCACAAGGCTGAAAATACGCTCGGCAAGGGCGAGCGCATCCGAAAGCGGCCCGCGAACTTGATAATACGTCAGGAGCCCGCCGAGAGCCGATAAGAGCTCGTGCGGATTCCCGGCACGCTCACATAATTCGCTCGCACGAGAATATGTCGACCGCACTTCCGGAGCAGCGAAACCGCGCGTCGGAATGAGTGCCGATCCCAACGCAACCGTGTTCTTGATTTCATCGTGCAATCGTTCGGGTGACGGCGGAAGTCTCTCGATTTGATGCAACGCACTGCGAAAATGCGCCGCCGCTTCGTGATATGCTGACTGCTTGCGGGCCCTCGTTCCGGCGAGAAACCAGAAATTCGCGCTTTCGCCCACGAGTCCCGCCATCTCGAATTGATGTGCCGCCAATTCCGGTTGCGCCGCCATCAATTCGGGAAAATCCGCGACGTAAGTGCGTGCGATCGTCTCGTGGTATTGCCTGCGCGTCGAGCGCAGCAACGATTGGTACGCCGCCTCGTGCAGCAGCGAATGCTTGAAATGGTAGGTTCGCGACGGCGCCGCGAAATTCGTGAAGAGGATCTCGGCATCGACCAGCTCGCGAACGCCCTGCGCGGTCAACGCATCGTCGTAAGGGCTGATCCGGCGCAACAGGAGCGACGGAAACTCGCGGCCGATCACGGAAGCGATCTGCGCGATCATCTTGCCCGCGGGGAGGCGATCGAGCCGCGCCTCGAGCATTCCGCGAAGGGAGGTCGGCATCTCGAGTGTCTGAGGCGCCTCCTCGACGTGCGATGAGTGCACTTCGCAAACGGTTTTCACCAGCTCCTCGAGAAAGAGCGGATTGCCGTCGCTCCGCTCGATGACGGGCCGCCGAAGCGCCGGCGGAAAGCCGCTGTCCCTCGTCAATTCCCGCAGCATCTCGACAAGATCCTCCGTGACGAAACGTCCAAGAGGAATGTCCGTCACCGACCGCTTTCCGGCGAAAAGCTGACCGAATTCCGAACGGACAGTGAGAAGAACCATGATCCGCGATGCCGCGATGTGCTTCATCACATAGCCGAGCCATTCGCGCGTCGAGGCATCGGCCCAGTGAACGTCTTCAACGACCAGCAACAGGGCGCCGAACTCGGCGTGTGCCTTCAGCCAAGCGAGCAGGCACTCCATCGTGCGTTGACGCAGCCCTTCCGGCGAGAGCCGCGGAAGGCGATGTCCGTCGGGGATCTTGAGCGAGAGAAAGGCGGCAAGAATACCGATTGCCTCGCCCGGCAGATTCGCGGCGGTCACCGCAGCGGCGAGCTTGCGAAAATCATCTTCGTCCGCCACTCGGCTCAATCCCATCTCGCGCCGCAGCAACTCGGAGACGGGAAAGAAAGCGCTTCCGGAATTTTCGCTGGAGCACATGCAGGCGAGAATTCCGTGCCGATGCTCACCGACCCAGCGAGCGAAGGCACGGGCGAGCCGGCTCTTGCCGACGCCGGGTTCGCCGGAGAGTGCGGCGGCGCAGCCGCGCCCGTCGAGCGCACGCTGCCAATGCTGGGCCAGGATCGGCCATTCCACCTTGCGGTCGATGAGCGGCAGTCGGTCCGAGATCGTCGATCCAGAAAAGCCGGGCCGCCGGTCCCGCTCGGCGACGACCCGATAGACCGAAACATTCTTCGAGACGCCCTTGAGCGTCGGCGTCCCGAGGCTGGCGCAGTCGAAGAACGCTTCGACCAGCTCGAGCGTCGTACCGCTGATCAGCAGCGTATCGGGCGAGGCGAGGCTCTGGATTCGCGCGGCGATGTTGGGGGTTTCACCGATGACGCCGTCGCGTTCGCGCGTGCTTCCGCGGCCGAGATCGCCGATGACCGCGACGCCGGTGTGGATCCCGATGCGCGTGCTGAGCGGCGTCGCGATCGGCAATTCGGGACGCAAGGCCAGCGCCCCAATCTCCTCGATGATGCGCAACCCTGCCCGGACGGCACGCACCGCATCGTTGTCGTGGGCGTAGGGATAGCCGAAGAAGATGAGAAGCCCATCGCCGATATACCGGGCGATGTAGCCGCCGAGCCCCTCGACGAGATCGCGCACGGCCCCGCGATAGGCGATGATCACATCGGAAAGATCCTCGGGATCGAGCGTTTCCGACAACGCCGTCGAACCGACGAGATCGCAGAACATCACGGAGACCTGTCGGCGCTCGGCCTGGCTGCCGAGGATCTCCGCGCGGTCGTCGCGACGATGTTTCGCCGGGTCCGCCGTGCGCCGGCGCAATTGCCCGCCGCAATGACCGCAGAAGAAGGACGTCTCGGGATTGGCCGTGCCGCAGTTCGGACACGCGCTGGGCGAGACTCCACATGTTCCGCATGTCGTGGACCCCGCCGCGATGTCCGATCCGCAACTCGCGCAACGCATCGCTTACCCTTCACGCAAGGCGCGTCGCCGGCACCAAGCAGCGGCTCGTCGCCTCGCGAATCGCCGCGGCAAGCCGCTCATTGGAACGCGCATCGTTCACTCGGTTCCTTGAAGGCCAATAGTCGTTATTTTCAGCCGTCATCACCGGGCTTGGCCCGGTGATCCACGTCACTCCTCCCGATTCGTTCTCGGCGGAGGTGCGTGGATGGCCGTGTCAAGCATGGCCATGACGATCAAACTAACGTCCCATTCACCCGGATTTGTTGCCCCGTTCGACAGGATGATTTATGGACAGCCGCACATCAAGCCCCTAGCATTGCTCGGCTTGGTTGCGAGCGGATGCGGGGAGAAGCCGAGATGACGCTGATTTTCGAGCGTCCGCCAAAGGTCACGTTTTCGCTGACCCAAACCTGCAATCTGCAATGCGTCCATTGCTACGGCGATTGTAACCGCGTGATGCCGCGCCCCGAGCTCACCGCTGAAGAGTGGCTTGGCCTCATCGACGGGCTCGCCGCGAATGGCGTCATCGAAACCTATATCGAGGGTGGCGAGCCATTCTACAAAGACGGCATCTTCGACATGTTGCGCAAGGCCGCACGCAACACAATGACGCTGGTGCGAACCAACGGCACGCTGATCGATCGGAAGGCGGCGCGGCGCTTGAAGGCGATCGGCATCGGACGTGTTCTCGTCGACATCATGGGCGCCAATCCAGCGACCCATGATTGGTTCATGGGTGTTCCGGGAAGCTTCGAGAAGGCGCTCAATGCCGTTCGATGTCTCGTCGATGCCGGCGTCAAGACCGATCTTCTGACCATTCTGACGAAACGCAATGCGGGCGAGATCCAAGCGATCGTCGATCTTGCCGCGGCATGCGGCGCCGAGCGGGTCGGCCTTCTGCGGCTCTATCCGCTCGGCCGCGTCAAGCGCCTCTGGAGCGAGCTTGCTCTGTCGCTCGACGAGCAGATGGCAGTCGTCACGGCAGTCAACGAGCGTCCCGGCGTCACAATCATGCGTTCGTGGCATCCGAAAGACCGCAATTGCTGTTGGCAGGCGGCGACCGTCAATGCCTTCGGCGATTCGATCGGCTGCCCCTATCTTCGCGAATACGTGAATTTCGGTAACGTCAAAGAGGTCTCGCTCATGACGACATGGCGCGAGAATCCGCTTTATCGCCAGCTTCGCTCCGGCGCCGTCGAGCATTCCTGCGCGTCATGCGATACGAATGACGGCAGCCGCGGCGGTTGCCGGTCGACCGCCTATGCGTTTCACGGACGATGGACGGCGCCCGACCCGTTCTGCTCGACGCTCAACCAAGGAGTGGATCTCAGTGTCCTCCCCGAATGGCTGCTTCAGGAAAATCCGAAACCTCCGCGTGAGACCGGTCCCTGAAATGGAGTTCTGCTTCGTCTACACGCGGAAGCCCCCGACCCTCTATACGCTGAACGCAAGCGCCTGGTTGGTGCTGGAGCTGTGCGACGGGAGATCGTTCCGCCGATTGAAATCGGCTTTCGCCGAGGCGGTCGAGCCGCTGATGTCACCGGAGGATGCCGAGAACTATCTTTCCGCAACCTTACGCGACATGCTGAAGATGGGTATCATCGAAAATCTCGCGGCGACCGCGCGGGGGCGACGGCGCGCATCAGAGAAGGGAGACCAAGCATCATGACTTCGGAGAAAGACATCGACGCCGTCCGTCGTTTGGTTCTTCGGCATGGCACCCCTGCGCCGCCGGCCGTTTCGGTAGCCGTCACCGAAGTTCGGACGAATAGCTTCATTAAAGTGCCGGGGTTGCCCATCGACGAGATGAAGTATGCGCTGGGCGCCCTCGTCATCGAGTGGACTTTCAGAGTGCCGCTGGCGCAAGTGAACGAGTTCAACCGCTTCCTCGCCGATCACGAAGCCCTCATCGCAGAGTCCTGCGAGAAGCTCATGAAGGGCGTCCACTACCGCGGGACCTATCTCACGACAAGCGGCGAGCGCCTCGAATACCGCACATATTGGACCTATGACTCGGCGGAGGCGATACAGGGTTGGGAGGCCGCCCTTGCCAGCCGCAACTCCAATTTCGTCACGGCGCTCCAGCGTCTGCGCTCATATTGGGTCCAGGATCCTGACGGCGCGCATCACCACTTCTCGCCCGGCGCCCTTTACGCCAAGGGCTTCGGCAGCCCCTTCATGGGGCTGACGCTCGAGACCGCCGAGCGGATGGAAAGCGCGGGAGGGCGCGCGGCAGCGTTCGGCGCGGCAAGGCGGGGGCGCGGCGGCAAAACCCGCAGGGCTGCGAGCGCGTCACGGCGAAAGGCAAAATAGCGTAAGGGGGCGCGGGCGGATTCCCGTCCTAGCGCTCCTTGCCCCGCTCGCGCAGCAGCGCTTTCTGCAGCTTGCCGTTGGCATTGCGCGGCAGGGGCTCGTGGGCGAAGGCGATGAACTCCGGCACCTTGTAATCGGCGAGGCGCTCGGCGCAGAAGGCGCGGATCGCGTCTGAACTGAGACGCGCATCGCGCGCGACGATGACGGCCTTGACGCGCTCGCCCAGCACCGGATCGGGCACGCCGATGACGGCGCTCTCGACGATGCCGGGATGGTGGCTGAGGACATTCTCGACCTCGGCGCTGAAGACCTTGTAGCCGGCCCGGTTGATCATGTCCTTCTTGCGGTCGAAAACCCGCAGATAGCCCTCGGCGTCGAGCGAGCCGATGTCGCCCGAGCGCCAGAAGCCGTCCGTGAACTCGGCGGCGTTGGCCTCGGGCCGCCGCCAATATCCTGGAACGACCATCGCGCCCTTGATCCAGATCTCGCCCGCCTCGCCCGGCGGCACGCCCTGTCCCGCCTCGTCGACAACCCGCACCGTGCCGCCCGGCACGACCTGGCCAACGCTGTCGGGATATCGTGTGTTGCGGCCGGGCGGCATGATCGAGGTCGGCGAGGTCGTCTCGGTCGCGCCATACGCGTTGACGAGCGTCAGATTCGGCAGCGCCGCTGCGAGCGCGGCGATCGTCACCTCCGGCATCGGCGCGCCGCCGAAGGCGCCGATGCGCCACGCCCTGAGGTCGAAGCGCCCGAGATCGGGCTGCAAGAGACAGAGATTATATTGCGCGGGAACCATCGCGGTGAACGTCGCGCGCTCGCGCGCGGCGAGATCGAGAAAGTCGCGCGCCTTGAAGGCACGCATCATCACCGTGCAGCCGCCGCAACGCAGCATCGCGAAGAGGATCGCAACGAGCCCGGTCACGTGCGAGGCGGGCACGGTGAGGACCGCCCGCTCGCCCGCGGCGAGGCCGAGGCAGAGCTCG
>JBGPOZ010000255.1:0-5863 GCA_041488295.1 Allostellaceae bacterium | reverse complement strand
TCGCGGCGCCTTACGAGCTCTTCGCCGACATCCTCGCCGCGCGCGGCGGAAGGCGCGCGATCCTCGCCCGCCTCGGCCCCGATTCATCCGATCCCTTGGATGAGTTTCTCGCCCTCGCCCTCGCTTACGAGCGCACCCACACCCCCTCGCTCGAAGGCTTCCTCCACTGGCTTCAGACGGGCGACACCGAGATCAAGCGCGATCTCGATCAGGGCAGGCGCGACGAGGTGCGGATCCTTACCGTCCATGGCGCCAAAGGCCTGCAGGCGCCGGTCGTGTTCTTGCCGGATACGTTGCAGGTGCCGACCGAGACGCCGCGCCTTCTGTGGATCAGCGACGCGGCGGGCGAGCTGCCGCTCTGGTTGCCGCGGCGCGATCTCGATGCCCCCGCGGCGCAAGCCGCGCGACTAGAGGCGCAGCGCCGGCGCGACGAGGAGTATCGGCGTCTGCTCTACGTCGCGATGACACGCGCCGAGGATCGGCTCTATGTCTGCGGCTGGCAAACGCAACGCGCGCCGGCCGACGGGTGCTGGTACAACCTCGTTGCCGCCGGTCTCGCCGCGATTGCCGAGCCGTTCGAGTGCGCGCCGCTCGGCGGCGAAGACGGGTGGTCGGGGCCGGGGTTGCGGCTCGACGGCGCGCAAATGGTGCCGGCCAAGGACGACAACGCCGCCTCCCTCGATGCGCCGGTCGAGACCGAGCTGCCGGTCTGGGCGCGACAGCCGCCGCCGCCCGAGCCGGCGCCGCCGAAGCCGCTGGCGCCATCGCGCCCGAGCCTTGCCGAACCGGCGTCGCGCTCGCCGCTCGGCGGCGCGGAAGAAGGCGGCGCCGGCTTCAAGCGCGGCCTTCTCATCCACCGCCTCCTGCAGATCCTGCCCGATCTTCCCGGCGTGGCGCGGCACGCTGCCGCCTTGCGCTTTCTGGCGCGCCCGGTTCATGATTTGATGCCTGAGGCGCAAGCGGAGATCGCGGCGGAGATATTGGCGATCCTCGACGATCCTGCCTTCGCCGCCCTCTTCGGTCCGGATTCGCAAGCCGAGGTGCCGGTCGTCGGTCTCATCGGCGACTATGCGCTGTCGGGGCAGATCGACCGCCTCGTCGTCGGCGCGAGCGAGGTGCTGATCGTCGATTACAAGACCTTGCGCCCGCCGCCGGCGAGCCCGGCCGACGTGCCGCCCGTCTATCTGCGCCAGCTCGCGGCTTACCGCGCCGCCGTGGCGACGGTCTACCCGGATAAGTCGGTGCGCTGCGCCCTGCTGTGGACCGACGGGCCGCGTCTCATGGCGATGCCGCAGGACCTCATCGATCTGTGGATTCCGAACGCGGCGGCCGCCGTCTAGCGCTCCTTGCGCGGGCCGTAGAACAGGACCCAGACGGCGAAATCGTCGGAGAAATCTTCGAAACGATGCTCGTCATGCGCGGCAACGAAGAGGAGATCGCCGGGGGCAAACGACGTCACGGTGTCGTTGACGCGAAACTTGCCGTGTCCCGATGCGACGAAATAGAACTCGTCCTGATCGTGCGGGGTCTGCGGATCGTGGCCCTTGGGCGCGTAGAACCTGATCTCGACATCGGCTTGGCGGAAGAGTTCCGCCGAACGCCGCCCCTCGGGCAAGGGCAGCTTGTGTGCTGCGGCGAGGGTGACGATGGTCTTGGGCATGGAATGACCCTCGCACGGGGAAGGGAGGGACGAGACTAGCCGCGATCGCAGTGCGGCCGAAGGGCCAGTTTCGCGCGACCGGGCCGGACCAATTTCGCCCGCTCGTCTCCGGGATTTCAGAGGAGCCCCGCCGCGAGGTTGATCGTCAGCGCCAGGATGACCGTGTTGAAGGCGAACGCGACAACGCCGTGGGCGAGCGTCAGCCGGCGCATCGGGCGCGACGTCACCTGAACGTCGGAGACCTGGCACGTCATCCCGACGACGAACGAGAAATAGAGGAAGTCCCAGTAATCGGGATGCTCCTCGCCGGGAAAGGCCAGCCCCCCGGCGACCGGTCCCTCGCCGGCCGGGCCCGCCCGCTTTGCCGCGGCGGGGACGCCGTAGAAGCCGTGCGCATAGTGCAGCGCGTAGATGGTGTGGCAGAGGAGCCAGGAGAGGAGGATGGTGAGGCCGGCGAGCGCGATCCGCGCGGAAGCGAGCCAGCCCTGGGCATCCTTCGCCTCATGGAGCAGAAAGAAGATCGCAGCCATGCTGGCGAGCGCGGCGCCGACCATGATGACGAGGATGACGACGGCGCTTTCATCCTCGCGTGCGGCACGATAACGGATGGTCTGCTGCGTCGCGTGCGCCATCATGAGGGCGATCATGGCAAGAAAGCCGATGGTCGCGAGATCCCAGGCGAGGACGAGGCGCGTCGCGGAGGGGATCGCGCCCGGCAGCACGAGATAGAGCACAGCGCCGCCGAGCACCGCGAGGAGGAGACGCGGCCGCGCGGGAAGGCGGTGGCGCAGACGGTCGAGATATGCGGCAGAATCCATGCGGCGATCCCTATGAAGCCGACAGCGGCGCATCCGATGAGTAGCATAGTCCGACCTCGGAGCGGGAACGGGCAGCAAACCCTCTTCCTGACCGGTGGTGGTGGTGTGCTATGACTCGTCGCACCATGCCTGCGCCGCTGAACGACCGCCCGTCGCCCGGGCCCCATCGCGCCGGACCGGTCGAGCCCGATCTGCTCGCCTCGGCGCTGTTCCTGTTCTCCGAGTATCTTCGCCGCCTCGAAGAGGAGAGCGCGCTTGCCGAGGAAGGCGAGGAGGCGGAGCCGGAGATCGAAACGCGCGCCGTCCTCGACCTCCTCGCCGGGGAGCTCGCCACCGATGTCGCGACGACGCTCAATCTCTATATGCGCGTCACCGCGCTCTTCCGGTTGTTCGCCGCGAGCCCGTCGCTGGCGCGTCTCGCGCTGGACCATGAGGAAGGCGGCGGTGCCTTGCGCGAGGAGGCTCTCGTCGCGGCGTCGCGCCTCGACCTCTACGTCCAGCGCTCCGGCGCGGAGGGCAGCGCCGACTACGACCCGCGGGAGTTTCGCGAGGCGCTCGACGAGGATTGATGACCGGCTGCGGAACGATCCGAGGCAACGGTGGAGGCCAGGTTTGGTGGGAGACGAAGCGCTGGAGGCGCCGCGGTCGGCGCGTGCCTGCGAGATCATCGCGGTGCGCGGGCTCGCCAAGCATTATCGCGGAGCGCAGGAGAGCGTCACCGCGCTCGAGGACATCGATTTCTGCATCGACGAGGGTGAGTTCGTTGCGATCGTCGGACCCTCGGGCTGCGGCAAGTCGACGCTTCTGAAGATCCTCGCCGGCTTGCTGCCGCCCTCCGCCGGCGAGGCGTCGCTGCGCGGCACGCCGATCGTGGGACCGCGGCGCGACATCGGCGTCGTCTTCCAATCGCCGGTGCTCTTTCCCTGGCGCACCGTGCTCGACAACGTCCTTCTGCCGATCGACGTGCAACGCCTGGGGCGGGAGCGGCACCGTGCGGAAGCTGCCGCCCTGCTGGATCTGGTCGGGCTCGACGGCTTTGCCGGACGCTATCCCTGGGAGCTGTCGGGCGGCATGCAGCAGCGCGTCGCCATCGTCCGTGCGCTCATTCACGACCCGGCGATCCTCCTGATGGACGAGCCGTTCGGCGCGCTCGACGCCATGACGCGCGAGCAGATGAATGTCGAGCTGCAGCGCATCTGGCTCGAGAAGCGCAAGACGATCCTCTTCATCACCCATTCGATCGCCGAGGCGGTCTACCTCGCCGATCGGGTCCTGGTCATGACGCCGCGCCCGGGCCGCATCATGGACGACCTCGGCATCGCGCTGGAGCGGCCGCGCCCGCTGGAGGTGCTCAACACGCCGCAGTTCGGCGACTATGTCCGCCGCATCCGCGCGCGGTTCAACGCGAGGGGTGGGCTCGAATGATCGCGAACTCGCCGCGCAATATCGCTCTGCGCATCCTTCTCTTGATCGGCAGTCTCATTGCCTGGGAAGGCATCGTGCGGCTCCTCGCCGTTCCCGCCTACATCCTGCCGGCGCCGTCGAGCGTGTTCTTCGCGCTCTACCGCGGCTTTGCCAGCCACATCTATCTCGGCCATCTATGGGTCACCTTGAGCGAGACGATGCTGGGATTTCTCTTCGGCTGCGCCCTCGCCTTCCTCCTTGGCATCGCGGTGGCGTCGAGCCGGCGCTTCGAATACTTCCTCTACCCCTTCATCGTCATGTTTCAGGCGCTGCCCAAGGTGGCGCTGGCGCCGCTGATCATCATCTGGTTCGGCCTCGGCTTGACCTCGAAGGTGGTGCAGGCGGCCTTCACCGCGTTCTTTCCGCTGATGGTGAACACCATTGCCGGGCTGCGCTCGGCCGATGAGGACCGCGTCAACCTGATGCGCTCCTTGGCGGCGAGCGAGACGCAGATCTTCTGGATGCTGCGCCTCCCTGGCGCGCTGCCCTTCATCATGGCCGGGCTGGAAGTCGCGATGATCCTCTCGCTGATCGGCGCCATCGTCGCCGAGTTCGTCGGCGCGCAAGCCGGGCTCGGCATGCTGATGCAGAGCATGAACTTCACCATGGACGTCGCCGGGCAATTCTCGATCCTCCTCATCCTCTCGGTGTTGGGGCTCGCGCTCAACTCCTGTATCCTCCTGATCCGCCGGCGCGTCCTCTTCTGGGATCCGTCGGAGAAGCAATCTCCGGGCGATGCCGGGAAAGGTGGGGGGCTTTGAGACCGGAAGAGGCGGCGGCTTTGGCCTCATCGGTTTGATTAAACACCAAGACACCAACGCACCAAGAACATCGAGATGACCGCTCCAAATCAGCCTAGTGAGATCCTCGACCGCATCGGACGGAACGTGGTCGATGCGGCTTTCAAAGTTCATGAGGCACTCGGTCCCGGATTGCTCGAATCGATCTACGAGACGTGTTTGCGCCATGAGCTCGTGAAACGTGGATTGATCGTGGAGAAGCAGGTACTCGTTCCGATCGTTTATGACGGCGTTCGCCTCGATGGAGGACTGCGTCTCGATCTTGTCGTCGACGGCCAAGTCATCATCGAGCTGAAGGCTGTCGAGAGACTGATGCCGGTCAACGAAGCTCAGATTCTTTCGTATCTGAAGTTGTCGCGAAAGCGTCTTGGCTTTCTTATCAATTTCAATGTTCCAAGAATCAAGGAAGGTATCAGGCGCTTCGCGCTTTAAATCTTCTTGGTGTCTTGGTGTCTTGGTGTTTTGAGAGTTCATCAGAAAACAAGGAGGCTCATGATGAGACGGACGCTTCTGATTGGTTTCGCTGGCGTCGCGGCCGCTGCGGCGCTTGCGACATCTGTGTCGGCGGCCGAGACGAATGTGCGGGTCGGCTGGTGCGCGCGCACCATCAGCTCGGCCGCCGCGCCCTTCGCCATCGCCGCCAAGCTGGGCTGGTACGCCGAGGCCGGGATCAAGATCGAGCTCGTGCCGCTGCCCGGCTCGACCGATTGCGTCAAGCTCGTCGCGACGGGCGAGCTCGCCTATTCCCTGCCTTCGGACGAGCCGCTCGCCATCATCCTGCAACAGGGCGTCAAGGCGCGGGTGTTCTACACCGCCTATCAGAGCTTCATCTACGGCATCCGCGTTCCGGTCGACAGCCCGATCAAGAGCTTCGCGGATCTCCGGGGCAAGTCGATCGGGGTCGCGGCGATGTCGTCGGCCGGCTTCATCGTCGCCCGGGCCATCGCCGCCAACAACGGCATGAACCCCGACAGCGACGTGCGCATCGTCGCCATCGGCGAAGGGGCGCAGGCGGCCGCCATGGTGCGCGGCAAGGAGGTCGACGCCCTCAGCATCTACGATGTGCAATACGCGCTGATCGAGAATACCGGCGTCAAGCTGCGCGCACTCGAGGACAAGGA
>JBGPOZ010000254.1:0-5913 GCA_041488295.1 Allostellaceae bacterium | reverse complement strand
GGGGCAATCGTCATCGCGCGATAGTCGAAGCCGGTGGTGCCGGCGACGAAGACGAAGTCGCCGTCGACGACGGCTCGGCTGTAGCCGAAACGCCGCTCGAAATCCGAACCGGACGAGATGAGCCGTCGTGCCATGAAGCCTCCGATGAGGGGAGCGAATTAAACACCAGGGACGGCGCGGGCGAAAGCGTCGAGGCGTGCGCGCACACCCGATGCGTGAGTGCCGCGCTTAATTCACAATTAATCCAAAGCCGTCAAAACCTTCGATCGAGATTGCCCGGGGTCCAGATTGGGAATGCGCATGTCGAACATTGCTCGAGAAGACTTGTTCCAGCCGACCGCGTTCGAGGCTCCGCCGGAGCAAAAACCGGCAGCAATGCTCACGCTCGGCTCCGGATCCGTTCGGAGCAAAGTCGTGCTCAACCTCGACGCCACAGCCGAAACGGCGACGGCCGAGCCCGCCGAAGACGACGCTCAACGGCGGCAATTCCCTCCGCATTCGCGTTTCCGGACCGGACGCATCGCCATCGCCGGCGCCAATATCCTCCTCCTCGTGCTTTTCTTCATCCTTTGCGGCCAGCTCGGATATCTCGATTTTCTGGCATCGCTGCGCACCAGCGTCACCGCGACCTTCCGCACGCTCATCGAGCATAACGCGGATGGCCGCAGCGCGTCGGCCGTTCCGGTCGAGGCATTCCTGCCGAGCCGGCTGGCAGCGGCGGCAGAGCTGCCCGCCAACCCGGCACCAGCGCATTCACCGACCGCCGGCGCGACGATGGTCGAGCAAAGAATCCCCGAGCGGCCGGCGATATCGCTCGACCTCGCCGCGTCGACGATGAATCGTGCGGCAACGCTCGTCCCCGCGATATCCCACTGAAAAGACGGCGTGGAGCGCGCCGCGGCGCTGCCGCGACCCCACGCGCTATACCGAATATTAACTGGGCCGAGTGCAGGCTCCCATCCCGCATTCGGACCAGCGCTTCCTCATGTTCTTCATCATCGGCTCGGTCATCGTTCTTGCCAGCGTCGCCGGCGGGTATCTCGCCAATGGCGGGCATATGATCGTGCTGTGGCAGCCCTTCGAGCTGCTGATCATCCTCGGCGCCGCGGCCGGCGGCTTCGTCACGGCCAACCGCAAGACGGTGTTGACGGCGGCGGGCAAGGCGGTCGCCGGCCTCCTCAAGGGCGAGAAATACGACAAGCAATCCTATCTCGAGCTGTTGAGCCTCCTCTACACCGTCTTCAAGCTGGCGAAGACCAAGGGCGCGCTCGCGCTCGAGCAGCATTGCGAGAATCCCGGGGAATCGACGCTTTTCGCGCAATATCCGAAATTCAACGGAGACCACCACGCGGTCGTCTTCCTGTGCGACTATCTGCGGCTCCTCACCCTCGGCACCGACAACCATCACGAGATGGAAACGTTGATGGACGAGGAGATCGAGACCCACCACGAGGAGCAGCTTAACGTTTACGCCTCGATCCAGACCGTGGCGGACGGATTGCCGGCGCTCGGCATCGTCGCTGCGGTGCTCGGCGTCATTCACACCATGGGTTCGATCACCGAACCGCCGGCCGTGCTCGGCGAGCTGATCGGCGGCGCCCTCGTCGGCACCTTCTGCGGCGTCCTCTTCGCCTATGGCTTCGTCGGGCCGATGGCGAACGCGGTCAAGGCAAGGTGCGATGCCGAGGTCAAATACTTCCTCTGCATCAAGGCCGGGATCTTGGCATACATGCAGGGCTACGCCCCGGCCATCGCCATCGAATTCGCGCGCAAGGCGCTCAATACCGACGTGCGCCCGACCTTCTACGAGGTCGAGGAAGCGGTCGAGGCGGCGCCGGCGGCGGCGTAGCGGCGCGGGGCCAGGATCATGGCAAAGCCCGGCAACGGCACGATCGTCATCAAGAAGATCAAGAAGGGCGGCCATGCGGCTCATCATGGCGGCGCCTGGAAGGTGGCTTACGCCGATTTCGTGACGGCGATGATGGCGTTCTTCCTGTTGCTTTGGCTGCTCAACGTCACGACCGACGTGCAGAAGCGCGGCATCGCCGACTATTTCGACCCGACCATCTCGCTGCGCTCGGAATCGAGCGGCTCGGGCAAGATTCTCGGCGGCCAATCGCTCGGCAAGCCGGGGCAGCTCGCGCAGACCGCGGCCTCCGCCATTACCATGCCGCTGCCGGCCGAACGGCAGCCCAATGACGGCGAAGAGGGCGAGGAGAACGGCGACCCGCGCCAGGCGCGGAATCCGGGCGATCCCGACCGCGCCGACAACACCGGCGCCACCGACAAGACCGAGCCCGGCAGCGCGCCCGGAAACGTCGACCCGACCAAGATCGATCAGACCCGGCTCGACCAGGCGAAGCTCGACCAGAACAAGCTCTCCAAGGTCGAAAAGGCCGCCGCCGAGAAGGCGCTCGCCGCCAAGGAGGAGGAGCAGTTCGCCGCCGCCGAATTCTCGCTCCGCCAGGCGATCCAAGACGTCCCCGATCTGAAGGAGCTGGCGCAGAACCTCGTCATCGACCGGACCCCGGAGGGGCTGCGCATCCAGCTCGTCGACCAGGACAAATACTCGATGTTTCCCTTGGGCTCGAGCGATATGGTCGAATCGGCGAAGAAGCTGATGGGGCTCGTCAGCCAGGTCGTCCAGCGCATGCCGAACAAGATCTCGCTGACCGGGCACACCGATTCGACGCCCTTCGCCAACAAGGCGGGCAATTACGGGAATTGGGAATTGTCGAGCGACCGTGCCAATGCGAGCCGCCGCGCCCTCATCGGCGCCGGCGTCCCGGCGGACCGGATCGCCAAGGTCGTCGGCACCGCCGATCGCGAGCCGCTGGTTCCGGAGGATCCCGCCTCGGCGCGCAACCGCCGCATCAGCATCGTCCTCCTGCGCGAAGGCAAGGCGGCGCCAGGGACATTGGCGCAGCGCTGATTTCGGACATTCCGCCGCGCAATCCTCTGGCGCTCGCCCGCCTCTCTCGTCCATAATTCCAAGTAGAGAATAATCGGATCGGGAGGAGCATGCCGGGCATGCCCGAAGGTCAGGGCGGAACGCTTCAGGATGCAAGGCTCGGCGCCGCGACATGCGAGGCGCCGGTACGGCGGCCGCTCGTCACGCCCCTCCAGCATTTCTTTCGCACCTCGGCCCTGCCCTGCCCCTATCTGCCGGAGAAGCTCGAACGCAAGCTCATCACCGAGCTTGCCGGGCGCGACGCCAAGCCCTTCTACGACGACCTCTGTCGAGCCGGCTTCCGCCGCAGCCATCACCTCGCATACCGGCCGAGCTGCGCCGGCTGCTCGGGCTGCGTGCCGGTGCGGGTCGCCGCAAGCGGCTTCCGGCCCACCCGGTCGAGCCGCCGCATCGCCAAGGGCAACGCCGACATCACCGGGCGGACGAGCAGCGATTTGCGCGCCACCGCCGAGCAATACCGCCTCTTCGCCCGCTACGAGCGCTCGCGCCATTCCGGCAGCGAGATGGCGGCGATGACCTATGGCGATTATCGGGCGATGATCGAGGACAGCCCGATCGACACGCAGGTGATCGAGTTCCGCGACGCCAAGCGCGTTCTCGTCGGCGCCTGCATCGTCGACGCGCTCGATGACGGATTCTCGGCCGTCTACAGCTTCTTCGACCCCGCCCTCGCGCGCCGCAGCCTCGGGACCTTCATGGTGCTGTGGCTGGTCGAGCACGCGCGGCGCCTCGGCCTGCCCTACGTCTATCTCGGCTACTGGATCGCCTCCAGCGAGAAGATGTCCTACAAGACGCGCTTTCGTCCGCTCGAGAGCCTGGGCGAGCAAGGCTGGCAGCCCTTTTCGCCCTGACTTGACCCGCGCGCCGACCACCAACCGCGACCGCATCGCTTTTGCCTTCGGCACGGGCTCGCGCGTCGTCGAGCAGATCTACGCCCCCGCCTTCGGCGCCCGCCTCGCGGTCGTCGACGTGCCGCACGGCTCGGAGCTCCGCCGCTGCCTCGTCTCGCTGCCGCGCGACGGGGTCTTGACCCAGCAATCGGCGATGAGCCTGTTGCGGCCCGAGCGCCTCGTCTTCGCCTATGAGCAGGCGATGGCGCTTGCCGTGGCGATGACGCCGGAGCCGCGCTCGGTCCTGCTCCTCGGCCTCGGCGGCGGCGCCATGCTGCGCTTCCTCGCCGGCTTCTTCCCCGATTGTGCCGTCACCGTGGTCGAGCACGACCCGGCGGTGGTCCGCCTCGCGCGGCGGCACTTCCACATCGACCGGCCCGTCGAACTCGGCGATGCCGTCGACTTCGTGCACGACAGCGACGAGCGCTTCGATGCCATCCTCGTCGACATCTATGGCGGGCGCGGCTTCAACGGTCCGCCGATCGAATTCTGGGACGATTGCGCAGCGCGGCTGCGGCCCAAAGGGTGCCTCGCCATCAACTGGGCGGATCAACGCGACAAAGGGCTTTACGAGCCGCACGCCCGGCGCGCCGCGGCGCTGACAAGCCGCTCCTTCTTCCTCGCGCCGCGCGGCTTCAAGGACAATGTCGTGCAGCTCTGCGCGATGGACCCGGCGACCGACGCCGTGCGGCTGCGCTCCTGCGCCGCCGCCCTGGCGAAGCGTCAACGCCGCAAAAGCATCCTCGACCGCTGCGCCATCCTCGATGGGTTTCCGTGAGGATCGATGTGCCGTCCGGCATCAGCATCGTGCGTCCTTCGAACGGGTGCGGGCGCACCCTCCTCAGGATGAGGAAGCCGAATGCTGTTCAATGTGCGCGTCGGCTTCTGCTCCGTTCCGTCGCCGCTCGATCGACGCCGAGCCCATCGTCGAGCACGACGCCGAACCGCTCCTCGGCTTCCGCTAGCGTGAAATAGCCGCGCCGCACATCGCGCGCGACGAGATCAGGGGCGCGCTCGAAGGGTGGGCCGAAACCGCCGCCGCCGGGCGTCTCGACCGTGACCCGATCGCCCGGCCCGATCGCGATGTCCTGGTCCTTGGAGAGGTGCGGTGGCACGTAGTCGATCCCGTTGCGCCGCACGACGACGCGGTTGACGCCGCCATCGGCACCGCCCGCCGCGCCTTGCGGACCGAAGCGGCCGTGATCCATGACGAAGGAGGCGCGCGCCACGCCGCGCCGAAGCGTGACGGCGTAGCGCACGCCGAAGCCGCCGCGCTGGCGTCCCGCCCCGCCGGACCCCTCGGCCAGCGCGTACTCCTCGAAGAGCACGGGGTAGCGTTGCTCGACGATCTCGAGCGGCGTCGTCTTCGAGATGCCGATCGTCGAGCAGCCATTCGAGATGCCGTCGAGCCGCGCGCTCCCGCCATAGCCGCCGCCGCTGATGAGGTACATGACATAGGCGCGGCCGGTTTTCGGGTCCATGCCGCCCAGCGCGAAATTGCCGCTCGTGCCTGCGGGCGCAGCGAAGAGGCGATCGGGGATCGCCTGGCAGAGCGCCGCGAACACCGCCTCGGCGATGCGCTGCGAGACCTCGGCGGCGCAGCCCGAGACCGGGCGCGGGTATTTCGCGTAGAGGAACGTGCCCTCGGGATCGGCGATGTGGAGCGGCGCGAACGTGCCGGCATTGATCGGCACCTCGGGAAAGACGTGCTTCACCGCGAGGTAGATCGAGGATTTCGTCGTGGCGATGACGCTGTTCATCGGGCCCTGACAGGGCGGGCTCGAGCGCGAGAGGTCGAAATAAAGCTCGGTTCCCTCCTTGCGCAGAGTGAGGGCGATGCGGAGCGGCTCATCCTCGACGCCGTCGGAATCGACGAAGCTCAGGCTCTCATAGATACCGTCGGGAATGGTCGCGATCTTGGCGCGCATCTGCTGCGCCGCGCGCGTCTCGAGTTCGGTGATCGCCGCCTCGACGACGTCTTCGCCGTAGCGGTCGATGAGGGCGGTGAGGCGCTTCTCGCCGATGGCGAGAGCCGCTCCTTGCGCCTTGATG
>JBGPOZ010000253.1:0-6127 GCA_041488295.1 Allostellaceae bacterium | reverse complement strand
CGCTTTCCGAGCTCGACATCGAACGCCAGAAGCATCTGCCACGGAAAACGATTCTGTGAGTTTCTTGCTCGACACGAACATCGTCTCGGAACTCACCAAGAAGCGCCCGAGCGCGAACGTCGCCGCGTGGTTTCAACAGGTCCCGTCAACGGACTTGTTCCTCAGCGTCATCACGCTCGGCGAGATCAGGAAGGGCATCGAATTGAAGCGCGCGACGAACCCGCCCGCCGCTGTGCAATTCGAAACCTGGCTGCAGACGCTCACGCTGCGTTACCGCTCTCGCATCCTCACCTTCGATGCCGACACGTCGGACCGCTGGGGACGCATCATGGCAGCGCACCCCGACGTGCCTGTCGAGGACGGCCAGCTCTCGGCGACCGCCTTGCAGCATGGATTGACGTTGGTGACGCGGAACGTGCGTCACATTGCTCCGACGGGAGTGGATTACCTCAACCCGTTCTAGAGAAACGGATTTGCGCCCCACTCGCCCTCAATGCTTGTGGCCTGCGGCAAAAGCGGCTTTCTGGCTTGTCGATGCTTCCTTCTGGTGCTTCGCCTTCCACTCCTCATACGGCATGCCGTAGACGATCTCGCGCGCTTTGGGGTCGGGGATGTCGAGGCCGCGCTCTTCGGCGGCGGCGCGATACCATTTCGAGAGGCAGTTGCGGCAGAAGCCCGCGAGGTTCATCAAATCGATGTTCTGCACGTCGGTTCGCTCGCGCAGATGCTCCACCAGACGGCGGAAGGTCGCGGCTTCGAGCTCGGTTCGGGTCTTGTCTTCCATCATGATCTCCGTGGCGTCATTGCCGCTATATCTAAGCGGTGGATGAGGGCGGCGCCAGGACCGGCGGCTCAGAAACCTTGCTGGGTCTCGGCGATGAGCCAATCGACGACCGCCCGCAACGCCTCGTCCTTGCCGGCGCCGGCAGCCAGCGCCTCGGTATAGATCCGGCGCTGCGCATGCGCGCTGGTGCCGCGCGCGAGGATGGTGCGGGCGTGCTCGATCTCCGCCTGGCAGCCGAAATGCGCGGAATCCTCGGCGACGAGCGCGATCATCTCCTCGAGAAGATCGGCGTAGGGCACGATCGCGCGGCGTCCGAAATCGACCAGCCCCTCATCGATGCCGTAGCGCTGTGCCCGCCAGCGATTCTCGTTGATCAGCATGCGCGCATAGATGCGCCAGCGCTGGTTCTGGCGCTTCAATCGCCACAGCATGCGCAGGAGGCAGCGATAGAGCGCGGCGATGGCGATGCCGTCATCGAGCCGGGTGCAGATGTCGGGAATGCGCATTTCGAGCGTCGGAAAGCGCTCGCTCGGCCGCACGTCCCACCACAGCTTGGTTGCGTCCTCGATGAGGCCGACGCTGGTCAGGATGGCGATGTGGCGGCGGTATTCGCCCCAGCTTTCGAACGCTTCGGGAAGGCCCGTGCGCGGCATGCCGTCGAAGACGCTGACGCGGTAGGATTTGAGCCCGGTGTCCTCGCCGCGCCAGAAGGGCGAGGAGGTCGAGAGCGCGAGGAGATGCGGCAGGAAATACCGCACCTGGTTCATGAGATCGATGCGCAGCTCGTCATCGCCAAGCCCGACATGGACGTGGAGGCCGCAGATGACGAGACGGCGCGCCACCCCTTGCATGTCGCGGTGGAGGATGGCGTAACGCTCGCGCTCCGTCGGCTTCTGCGAATCCCAGAGGGCGAAGGGATGCGTCGAGGCGGCGATCGGCGCCATGCCGTGGCGCGCCGCCACTTCCGCGACCGTGCGGCGGAGCCGCGCCAGATCGGCGCGCGCCTCGGCGATAGTGGAGCAGACGCCGGTCGCAACCTCGATCTGCGAGCGCAGAAATTCCGGGCTGACCTGGCCAGCGAGCAGGCTCTCGCACTCGGCGAGCATGGCGGCCGGCGGATCGCCGACGACGTCGCGGCTCGTCCGATCGACGAGCAAATATTCCTCTTCGATGCCGAGCGTGAAGGGCGGCTCCTCGGCCATCAGAAATGCTGGATGCGGCGGATGTCGGGGCGCGCGAGGATCGGTTGCAGGGCGCCAGCGAGGGTCTCCGCCCACTTCGATACGCCGGCCGGCGTATCGATGAGGTTCTGACGGATCTCGATCGCGGCGTGCGGCAATCCCGCGGCGACGGCGTGGGTGCGGATCGAATACCCCGCGGGCTCGCGCGCCGAATAAGGCTCGTTGTCGCCGACGAGATGGCGCGAATCGGCGGCGAGCGCGGCCATGAGCGGCACCGGCACGCGCGGGTCCTTGTCCCAGAGAACGCCGATATGCCACGGGCGCGCGAAACCGTTCATCTCCGGCGTGAAGCTGTGCACCGACAGCACGATGGGGACGCGGTCGCGCGCGGCAAAGCCGGCGAGCTGTTCCGCGATCGCGCGATGATAGGGCGCAAAGCAAGCGGCGATTCGCGCGGTGCGCGCCGCGGGCGAGAGCCCCCGATTGCCGGGGACGGCGATGCCGTCGCTCACCTCCGGCATTGCCGTCGGGTCATCGAGGTTTCGGTTGCAGTCGACAACGAGCCGGGAATATCCCGCAAGGACCGCCGGCGCATCGAGACGCTCGGCGAGAAGACGCGTCACCTCGGCGGCGCCGATATCCCAGCCGATGTGTTGATTGAGCTTTTCATCATCGAGGCCGAGTTGTCCGAGACGCCGCGGTACCGCCCTGCTCGCGTGATCGCAAATGATCAGGACCTGGCCCTTGCGTCGGGCCCCCAGAACCTCGAAGGGGGGCGGATCGTCGCGGCCGAGAAGCGGTGATTCGACGGAATCGAGAGGAGCGTGCATCTGCGTCGGTTCTTGCTGTCCCTCCCATATTACACCGCCGTGACGGAGGCAAGCGATGAGAAATTACTATAAAAATATGTGATATATGCAAGATTGACGATCTCATTCTGATAATCTATCTCAGAAATGACACGATCTCGGAGAGATTCGATGAGCGAGCCTTCGCAACATCCGGATTGGCGCCGCCACGGCGTGCGCATCGTCAGCGGCAACGATCTCGACACCAACACGCCGCAGACGCCCGGGATGTCGCGCGCGGCGGCGATCAATTTCGCCAAGGCCGGAGCGCAGAAATTGTGGGCCGGGACCGTGACCATTCATCCCGACGCCAAGACCGGGGCGCATCATCACGGCGCCCTTGAAAGCGTCATCTATGTCCTGAAAGGGCGCGCCCGCATGCGTTGGGGCGAGCACCTCGAATTTGTCGCCGAGGCCGGACCCGGCGATTTCATCTACATCCCGCCTTACGTGCCGCATCAGGAGATCAATGCGAGCGCGGCCGAGGCGCTGGAATGCGTCCTCGTGCGCAGCGATCAGGAGGCGGTCGTCGTCAATCTCGACATCGCCGCAGTCGAGCAGCCCGAAGCCGTGCATTGGGTCGACCCGATCCACGCGCATCCGCATCGTTGAGCGGGTATCAGGCGACGCGGCGCGGGAGAGGACCCACATAGGTCGAGAGCGGGCGGATGAGGCGACCCTGCTGTTCCTGCTCCAGGATGTGCGCCGTCCAGCCGGCAACGCGTGCGATCGCGAAGACCGAGGTGAAGATAGCGCGCGGCAGCTCGAGCGCTTCGAGCAGCAGCGCCGTGTAGAACTCGACGTTCGTGTCGAGGCGACGGCCTTGGTTTCGCGCCCTCAGAAGCCGAACCGCCGCCGCCTCGACTGCCTTGGGCGCCGCCATCGCGCTCTTCGCGGTCGGCCGCACCGCCGGTTGGATTGCCCATGCCCTCGAGCAGCTGGGCGAAAGCCGCCTCATCCGCCCGCGTGCGCACTATATTGGCGAGCGACCGGCAACATCGCCCGATTGACGGGCGCACTTTGCTTCATTCGCTTGCCGCCGGTCCCAGCCCTTCGGTAGGTTGACATCGCCCGGACAACGGACAAGAGGATCGCAATGCGACGCCTGCGGAATGCGAAAATCGTTGCGACGCTCGGCCCGGCGAGCTCGACCTTCGAAGCGATCGGCGCACTCTTCGAGGCCGGTGTCGACGTCTTCCGCCTCAATTTCAGCCATGGGCTGCAAGAGCACCACCGCGAGCGCGTCGACCACATCCGTGCGATCGAGAAGAAGACGGGACGACCGATCGGCATCATGGCCGATCTGCAAGGGCCGAAGCTGCGCCTCGGCACCTTCGCCAAGGGCGAGGCGATGCTCGAGACCGGCGGGCGCTTCCGTCTCGACCTCGATCAAAAGAAGCCGGGCAATGAGAAGCGCGCGCCGCTGCCGCATCCCGAGATCTTCGCGGCGATGACGAAAGGCACCGAGCTGCTGCTCGACGACGGCAAGGTCCGCCTCAAGGTCGAGCGCTGCGGCGAGGACTTCGCCGAGACCGAGGTTTTGGTCGGCGGACGGCTCTCCGACCGTAAGGGCGTCAACGTGCCGAACGCGGTGCTGCCGCTTTCCGCCCTCACCGAGAAGGACCGCGCCGATCTGTCCTACGCGCTCGATCTCGGCGTCGATTGGGTGGCGCTCTCCTTCGTTCAGCGGCCGGAGGATGTGGCGGAGGGGCGCAAGCTCGTCGCCGGCAAGGCCGGAATCCTCGTCAAGCTCGAGAAGCCGCTGGCGATCCGCCATCTCGACGAGATCATCGAGCTGTCGGACGCCGTCATGGTGGCGCGCGGCGATCTCGGCGTCGAGATGCCGCCCGAGGACGTGCCGCCGCTGCAGAAGAAGATCATCCACGCCTGCCGTCAGGCGGGAAAGCCGGTCATCGTCGCGACGCAGATGCTGGAATCGATGATCCACTCCGCCTCGCCGACGCGAGCCGAGGCCTCCGACGTCGCGACCGCCGTCTATGACGGCGCCGACGCGGTCATGCTCTCGGCCGAGACCGCGGCGGGCGATTACCCGGTCGAGGCGGTGACGATCATGAGCCGCATCATCAGCCGGGTCGAACGCGACCCGCTCTACCGCGCCGGGATGGATGCGAGCCATCTCGCGCCCGAGCACACCGCCTCGGATGCGATCAGCGCCGCGGCACGCCAGGTGGCGCGCACGGTCGATGCCGCCGCGATCGTCTCCTACACGACCTCGGGCGCGACCGCGCTGCGCGCCGCGCGCGAGCGGCCCGACGTTCCCGTCCTCGTCCTGACCTCGAACATGCAGACGGCGCGGCGCCTTGCGCTCCTCTGGGGCGCGCATTGCGTCCATTCGCGCGACGTCTCGAATTTCGGCGACATGGTGCAGAAGGCGATCCGCACCGCGCAACGCGAAGGCCTCGCCGAGAACGGCCAACGAGTCGTCATCACCGCGGGCGTCCCCTTCGGCACGCCGGGCGCGACGAATATCTTGCGGATTGCCTGGGTGAATGGGTGAGGGGTCAATGGGCAATGACGAGACGACAATCAATATTGAACCGCCAGCGACGCTGATCGGACGCACGATCATCGTCGGCTTTACTCATCTCGATCGGAACGGCGCCGTTCTTCGGCGTTCTCAGCGTTTCGGACGCATCAGCGGGCTACGGCATTCACGCATCTCGGCCAAAGGATGAATCAGCAATAGAGCCTGCGCGCTCCGAAAACCTCTCCTCTCCGCCCCTTGGGGGCGGAGAGGCTGGGTGAGGTGGGAAATTACGCATTTCTGTCAAGGCCGAACCCTATACCCGCACCAACCCGTCCATCGGCTTGAGACCGAGCGTATCGGGGAAGACGCGGCGCTCGAGAGCAGCGGCGTCGATACCGAGATGATCGCGCAGGATGCCCTTCAGCACCGCGCGACTGTCGGTGGCGGCGCGCAGATCGCGGTCCTCCTCGAGCCGGTCGAGACCCGGCCAATCGCCGCGCATCTTGCCGCCGCGCACCGCGCCGCCCATGACGAGGACGACGGACGCCGTGCCGTGATCGGTGCCGCCGGTGCCGTTGACGGCGACGGTGCGGCCGAATTCGGTCGTGGCGACGACGACCGTCTCCTTCCAGGCAGGGCCGAGCGCCGTCACGAGCGCCTGCAGCCCCTCGGCGAAGCCTTCGAGATTGCCGGCGAGGCGGCCCTTGACGGTGCCTTGACCCACATGCGTGTCCCAGCCGCCCATCTCGAGCGCGGCGATGCGCGGACCGTCGGGCGCGGCGAGCAGCTTTCCGGCCGCCTCGGCAAGCGGCTTGAAGGCGCGTGG
>JBGPOZ010000252.1:0-6150 GCA_041488295.1 Allostellaceae bacterium | reverse complement strand
GTCGCGATCGAGACCTTGCAACGTCGCCGGGCGCCGCCCTGGTTGTGCCGGGAGCAGGCCATAGGCTTCGCGATCTGTCGTTGTTTGTGGGTTATTTTGCGGGTAACCGAAGCTTTCGTCGACGCTATCTGTCTGAAATTAAACGGTAAATAGGCGTAGGTTGGCGGAGGGGATGGGATTCGAACCCACGATAGGGCTTTAGACCCTATAACGGTTTAGCAAACCGCCGCCTTCAGCCACTCGGCCACCCCTCCACCGGAGTGTCCTGACACGGCGTATGCACGGGCCGTTCTAAAGAGCGGGGCCGGCACTGTCAACGCGCCATTCGACGGCGCATCCCGCGCCGCGCCCCCTCGCGATCGCAGAACCTAAGACGGCACCTTCATGCCGCGCTGCACCGCCGCGCGCGCGCCGATCGCCTTGAACCAGCGCTCGACATGGGGAAATCTCGTCCAGTCGAGATCGTGCCACTCCCAGCGCGCGACCCACGGATACGTCGCGATGTCGGCGATCGAATAGGCCCCGGCAAGGTAGTCGTTCGCGGAAAGGCGCTGGTCGAGGACGCCGTAGATCCGGTGCGTCTCCTTGGTGTAGCGCTCGAGCGCGTAAGGCACCTTCTCGGGCGCCGAGCGGAAGAAATGATGGCGTTGGCCGAACATCGGTCCGACCCCCGCCATCTGGAACATCAGCCATTCGAGCGTCTCGATCCGGGCGCGCGGATCGCTCGGCATGAGCTTGCCGGTCTTCTCGGCGAGATAAATGAGGATCGCCCCCGATTCGAAGACCGAGATCGGACGCCCGCCCGGCCCCTCCGGGTCGACGATCGCCGGGATCTTGCTGTTCGGATTGATGGCGATGAACTCCGGCGCGAATTGATCGCCCTTCGAGATGTCGATGGGGTGGCTGCGATACGGCAGGCCGACCTCCTCGAGCATGACGGAGATCTTGCGGCCGTTCGGCGTCCCCCAGGTGTAGAGATCGATCATTCGCGCCCTCTCGCTGCGTCAGCGCGGCATCACGAGACGCCGCCAACAGGTTGCTTTAACGCATCGAATCGCCCTTGAAAAGAGCAACGCGACGGGCCGCCGGCCACAATGACCGACGGCCGGAGAAACCCGACGGTGCTTCAGCGCCGCGTCGGGCGACGTCCCTCGCCGCGTCCGCGCCCGCCGTGCGAGGGATCCTCGCCGCTGTCCTCGCCGAACGCCTTCAATCCCATCGTGGCCGCGAGCGGCAGCGTCGCCATGGCGACGAGGCGGTTCGAGATGTCGGAGAGCTGCGTCCCTTTCTCGATGAAGGCGTCGAGATTGGAGCGCAAATAATCGCTTTGGGTCTGCATGGCATCGCCGAAATTGCGGCAACGCAGCAGCGCCTCGGTCGCCTGCATCGCTCGCTTCATCGTATCCTGGGTCAACTCGGCCCAGACGCGGCTTGCGTCCTGCAAGGCCTTGGTGAACTCCGTTCCCGAAGACGCCAGTGCCTCGGCCGTTCCGGCGACAACGCGCTCGGACGCTGCCGCGACTGCGTGGGCCGTCCGTTTCAAGTCTTCGGCTTGATCCTCGGCGTGCCGCTGCACCCGATGAACCGCCTCGTCGACCGCCTCCTCATGGCGCGTTGTCGATCCCTTGATGTCGTGCGCCGCTACGGGAGCCCCTTCGTTCACCATGGTTTCGGCGGCACCCTCGACATGCCGCGCTTGACGCGCCGATTCCTTCTTGGGGTCTGCCATCTTCCTACCTCTCAGCTTGTCTGGATTGAGCTCGTCGCGTGCTCCCTCGGCAAACAACAGCGCGTGCGATTGGTTGCGCATCGTCGTCGATTGCTGGCATGGTCGCGATGGGGTTCCTTGGCTTCGTCTTCGGCGCGTCGAACATCCATGGTATATGTCCTCGACTCGATGCGACCCGACTCCACGGAAGAGCCGCCCTGATGCCCAAGAAATCCGAGCGTCACGACAGAATCACGCCCGTCATCCTGTCCGGCGGATCGGGCACCCGGCTCTGGCCTATGTCGCGTGCGCTCTATCCGAAACAGCTCCTACCCCTCCTCTCGCAGCACAGCCTGCTTCAGGAGACGGTGCGGCGCGTTGCCGATCCCAAGAGCTTTACGGCGCCGCTCGTCATCGCCAATGACGAGCACCGCTTCATCATCGCCGAGCAACTGCGCCAGATCGATACGACGGCCCGTTCGTTCATTCTCGAGCCGGTCGGCCGCAACACCGCGCCGGCGGCCTGCGTCGCGGCGCTCACCCTCGTCGAGGACGATCCCACTGCGTTGCTGCTCGTCATGCCCTCCGACCATGCCATCGCCGATACAGCGGCGTTCCATGCGGCAATCGGCCGCGCCGCGACGGCGGCACGGGGAGGCGCCCTCGTCACCTTCGGCATCGCCGCCGACCGGCCCGAGACCGGCTACGGTTATATCCGCCGCGGCAGGCCGCTCGCCGACGCGGACGGCAGCTTCGCCGTCGCCGCCTTCATCGAAAAGCCGGACCGAGCGCGCGCCGAGGGCTACCTCGCCTCCGGCGATCATTACTGGAATAGCGGCATCTTCCTCTTCCCGGCCGGGCTTTTCATCGAAGAACTGGAGCGCCTCCACCCGGCGATGGTCGCGGGATGCCGCGTTGCCCTCGCCAAGGCGCAGCGCGATCTCGACTTCCTTCGCCTCGACAAAGCGAGTTTCGGTGCGCTCAAGGGCCAGTCGATCGACTACGCGGTGATGGAGCACACGCGCCGGGCCGTGGTCGTGCCGGTTGCGATGGGCTGGAACGATGTCGGTTCGTGGGACGCACTGTGGTCGCAATCGGCGAAGGACGACGGCGGGAACGTCCTTCTCGGCGACGTCGTCGCCGAAGAGGCGCGCAACTCGTATCTGCGCGCCGAGAGCGGCATGATCGCCGCGCTCGGGATCGAGGATCTGGTCGTCATCGCGACCGACGATGTCGTTCTCGTGACCAAGCGCGACCGTGCGCAGGACATCAAGACCTTGGTGGCACGCCTCGAGCGCGAGAAGCGCAGCGAGGTCGGCAGCCATTTGACGGTGCATCGTCCGTGGGGCACCTATCGCTCGATCCACAACGGCGAGCGCGTCCAGGTGAAGCACATCATGGTGAAGCCCGGCGCTAAGCTGTCGCTGCAGATGCACCATCACCGCGCCGAGCACTGGGTCGTCGTCTCCGGCACGGCGAAGGTCGTGCGCGGCGATGACGAGATGATGCTCTACGAGGATCAATCGACCTACATCCCGCTCGGCACGCGGCATCGGCTGGAGAATCCCGGCAAAATCCCGCTGCACCTCATCGAGGTGCAATCCGGCAGCTATCTCGGCGAGGACGACATCGTCCGCTTCGAGGACACCTACGGGCGGAGCTGACCCCGGGCGACGCTTGTCAGGCGCCGGTCAATTCCCGATAGGCACCGAGAAGATGATAGGGGCTGCTGCCGTAAAGGGCGTCGGTCAACGGGCGCCCGGTGCGGTCGAGATGCTCCTGAAAGCCGCGCCCGGCATCGAGCCCGGAATCCAGATAGCGATCGAGGAGATGGCCGAGCAGTTGGACGAGGCGCGCCTCGCCGGCATCGTCCTGTCGCCGCCGGGACCGCGCGGCATAGGCGCGGATCGCCTCCGCCAAGGGCCAGAGCCGTTTCGTGTCGAGGAGCACGCTGCCGTCGCGGCCGAGCTTGTCGAAGACGCCGCCATGGACGGGGTCGATGCCGTGTCGGTCGGCCCAGGCGAAGAGCGGCTCGGCGAGCGCGTGCTCTTGCGTCTGGAACAGCGCGGCGGCGCGGTCAAGCAGCCAGTACCATTCGAAATGATGGCCGGGCTCGACGGCGTCGCCCGTCCCCGGCCGCACCCGCCAGCCGTCGTCGAAAGACTCGCCGAGCGTCCCTGTCGCGGGATCGATGAAGACCGTATCGAGAAGACGGATCATCGCCTCCGCTGCTGTCCGATAGCGCGCTTCGCCGCTCGCCTCGGCAAGCGCCAGGAAAGCCTCGAGGAGATGCATGTGCGGGTTCTGCCGGCGCTCGCCCGGCACGATGCGCCAATCGGCGTCGGCCGCGTCGTGGAAGCCGCCATTGCCGGCGGCGCAATGCGTCTCGAGGAGATCGAGAGTCCGCGCGGCGTGCTCCAGCGCCGCCGCCTCGCCGAAGACGCAATGGTAATGCGCGAGCGCGAAGAGGAGGAAGGCGTGGCCGTAGAGGTCCTTCCGCGCATCGTGCGGCGTGCCGTCGCGGGCGAGGCTGAAGAACCACCCGCCGTTCTCCTTGTCCCAATAGCGCTCGGTCAGGAAGGTATAGCAACGATGCGCGAGCTCGGCGCAATCGAGCTCGGGCGCGATTCGGCTCGCCTGGCTGAAGACGAAGAGCTGCCGGCATTGGACGAGGAGGCGTTTTGCCGGCAGCGGCACAGGTTGCAGATTGCGATCGATCCGGTCGAAGAAGCCGCCCTGCTCGGCGTCCCAGCCGTGCTCCTGCCAGATCGGCAAAAGGCGGCCGAAGAGCGCGCGGCGGAAGCCTTTGGTCAGAGTCGTCCGATCCCGTTGCCCCGGCTCATCCGTCATGCACACCCCTTTCCTGCACCGACCCTGCACGCCCCGTATTCCATTTTTGCCGCACTCGGCTAGGCTCGGAGTCGGACCAGCGCCGTCAGGCGCCGCAGAATAGCGCGGACGGTCGGCCCCGTCGCCGTGCCTCGAAGGGAGTCGTCATGAGTTTCCAGCCGGCCTCGCAGGCCCTGTCACGCTTCACCGTTCTCGATCTGACGCGCGTGCGCTCCGGCCCGACCTGCGTGCGCCAGCTCGCCGATTGGGGCGCCAACATCATTAAGGTCGAAATGCCTGATCGCGGCGAGGGCGGCGAAGGGCTGGGCGGACCACGTGACGGCTCGGATTTCATGAATCTTCACCGCAACAAGCGCAGCATGACGCTCGATCTGAAGCACCCGGACGGCGTCACGCTCCTGAAGCGCCTCGCGGCCAAGGCGGACGTCCTCGTCGAGAATTTCCGCCCCGACGTGAAGCACCGCCTCGGCATCGATTACGAGACCCTGCGCGCGGTCAACCCGCGCCTCGTCTATGCCAGCATCTCCGGCTTCGGTCAGGATGGACCCTACGCCGGGCGGCCGGGCTTCGATCAAGTGGCGCAAGGCATGGGCGGGCTCATGTCGATCACCGGCCTGCCGGGCCAGGGGCCGGTCCGTGTCGGCATTCCGGTCGCCGACCTCACCGCCGGCATCTTTTGCGTCCAAGGCATTCTCGTCGCGCTGCTCGAGCGCGAAGCCTCGGGGCAGGGTCAATGGGTCCAGACCTCGCTCCTCCAGGCGCAGATCTTCATGCTCGATTTCCAGGCCGCGCGCTGGCTCGTCGATGGCGAAGTGCCGAAGCAGGCCGGCAACAATCATCCGACCAGCATCCCGACCGGCGTCTTCGCGACGCGCGACGGCCATATCAACATCGCTGCCGCCGGACAGAAGATCTGGGAGCGCTTCTGCCAGGGCATCGGCGCGCCGCAATTGGTCGCGAACCCTTCCTATGCGAAAGCCGCCGACCGCTCGAGGAACCGCGACGCGCTCAACGCCGAGATCGCCGAGATCCTGAAGACGCGGACGAGCCAGGACTGGGTCGATACGCTCAACGAGGCGGGCGTCCCGACCGGTCCCATCTACGCGATCGATGAGGTCTTCGCCGATCCGCAGGTGCAGCATCTCGGCATGGCGCAGCCGCTCGAGATACCGAGCCGCGGCCGCGTCGCGTTCACGGCCCAGCCGATGACATTGTCGCGCACGCCGAGCTCGTTCCGCACGGCACCGCCCGAGATGGGCGAGCACACCGACGAGATCCTGCGAGATTTCGGCTGCACCGCCGAGGAGATCGCCGGTTTCCGCAAGCGCGAGGTCGTCTGAGCCGGACCTCTGACGCAGTCGCCTTCACGAGGAGCACACCATCCCATGCCTACCGACAAGATGATCGCGAAGAAGGACGGCCCGATCGGCTCGATGATTTTCAACAATCCAGAGCGGCACAACGCCGTCTCGCTTGAAATGTGGATCGCGGCCGAGGAGATCCTCGCGGATTTCGCAAGCGATCCGGCGATCCGCGTCGTCGTGCTCTCGGGCGCTGGAGGCAAGGCCTTCGTCTCGGGCGCCGACATCTCG
>JBGPOZ010000251.1:0-6267 GCA_041488295.1 Allostellaceae bacterium | reverse complement strand
GCCCGGACGTTTGCCAGGAACTCGTTGACCTGCTCGCGCAGGCTCGCGGCTTGCTGCGTGAGATCGCGGACGGCGTCCAACACGAGCCTCGCCGCCGTCCCGGTATTGGTCGCCGCCTGCGTCACCACGCCGATGTGAGATGAGACATCGCCGGTCCCGACCGCGGCTTGCTGGATGTTGCGCGCGATCTCCTGAGTCGATGCGCTTTGCTCCTCCACCGCCGAAGCGATCGTCATCGTCACTTCGTTGATCTCGGTGATGGTGCCGCCGATGCGCTGAATCTTGTCGACCGCCTCGGCGGTCACCTCGCGCATCGTCGCGATCTGCGCTTCGATCTCGTCGGTCGCTTTCGCCGTCTGGTTGGCGAGGCTCTTGACCTCGCCGGCGACTACGGCGAAACCCTTGCCGGCATCGCCGGCGCGCGCCGCCTCGATCGTCGCGTTGAGCGCCAGAAGGTTGGTCTGGCTGGCGATGTTGTTGATGAGCTCGACGACCTTGCCGATCTGCTGGGCGGCATTGGCGACGATCCGCACGGTCTCGTCGGTCTTCCCGGCCTCGGCAACGGCCCTGCTCGCCATCTCGGTCGATTGGGTAACCTGGCGGCCGATCTCTTCGATCGAGGCACCGAGCTCTTCGGTCGCGGCAGCGACCGTGTTGACGTTGGTGGCCGCTTGCTCGGCGGCGGCGGCCACGGTGGCCGCCTGGAGGGTGCTCTCTTCGGCGGCACTCGACATTGTAGCCGCAGTCGATTGCAGTTGCCCCGTCGCCGCCGTAACGGCTTCAACGATGCCGGTGACGCTGCGATCGAAGTGCTGCGCCAGCTCTTGAAGATGATGCGACCGTCGCTCATTTTCCGCGGATGCAGTCTGCTGCTCAGCCGCCAGCGAATCGGCGCGGATGCTCTGCTGCATGAGGACATCGACCGCGGTCGCCATCTGACCCAGCTCGTCCCTTTGGCCGAGCGCCGGAATGACGACGTCGTAGTCTTTTTGCGAGATGCGCGTCACGACTCCCGACATGGTGACGATCGGCCGCGCGATCGCGCCGCCGACGACGACCGAGAGGGTCAGAGCGAGAAGCGCGATCACCGCGATGGCGGCGGCGAAAATGACGCGCCCCTGCCGCATCTCCGTGCCGATCGCCGCGACCCGACGCTCCTTCTCGGCCGCGAGGGTTAGGGCAATCTCGGTCAGCTTCGCATCGAGGTCGTCGAACTTCTTCTCGGTCCCGGTCATCCAGCCCATAGCCGTCGCAGCATCGCTCTCGGCCATGTCGGCGACGCTTTCGCCGGCTTTGAAATAGGCGGCGAAGGTCTTGTCGAGCGCGCTCGCTTGGTCCTCGGCAATCCCAGCCTCGAGCATCACCGCCTTGGTCGCGGCGAAACCGGCGCCGAATTTCTTCAATTCGGCCTTCTCGGCGATCGACATCTCGCCAAGCTTCTTCTCGTCGCTTTCATTGGCCGCCACCGAGGTCAGGCGATAGAGCTTGGCGATCGACTGTTTCGCACCCTTCTGGAAATCGGTGACCACCGCGGTCTGGCGAAGAATGCCGGCATTGAGCTTGTCGAGGCGGTCTTGATTATCGCTCAACAGCAGGAAGCCGTAGGCGCCGAGACCGATCAACAGGGCGGTCATGCCGATCGGAATCGCGAGCACCTTTGCCCGGATCATCCAGTTCGCGAAATCGAGCCGCATCCTTCCCCCACCGCGAGAGGCGGCGCGTGCCGCCTCTTCTTTGATCGGACTGGTCCTTTCAGCCTAGGATTTATAAATACCGCCGCAGACCGCGACGTTGTCGAGGCGCTCGCAATAGGTCTCCTTCGGCTCGATCTTCTTGTCGACCGGGTTGGAGAATTTGTAATCCTGCCAGAAATTTGCCTTTGTCTTCGTCAGCTCCATGCGTTCCTTCACGAAGAACTTGCCGTCGGCATCCGTCGATTCCGACAGATCCTTGCCGATGAGCTTGGCATTGGCTCCATGGGCGAGGCATTTGCCGTCGATATCGTAAACGACGATGTAGAGATCGCGGTCGATAAACTGGCCCTGCCGGTTGCTGATTTCGCTGTAACCCTTCTCGGGGCCGTTGGCCTTGATGAACTCGACCGCCTTCTTGACCATTGCCTCGGCCTCGGCTTTCGTCGCTCTGTCCGCCGCATCGGCCGAGTTGATCCAGAGCGCGGTGCAAAGCAGGGCGATGAGTGCATAAGCAGATTTCATTGCCGACTCCATGCAATATCAAGGCACAGCGTGCATCTTCTCGTAATCTCGGACGCTGCGATTCTACAAGCTATGGCAATGGAAAGGTAAAATGTCCGTAAATTCGGGCGACGCGCGGAGCTGGAACGAAGGTCGCTGAAGGAAAGTGGACCGGCGAGATGCCGGGAGTGGTGCTCGAACGCGCCCGAACGGGTGCGCACCGCAATTGTTTTCGCGTGCTCTGCGCGATATAACCCATCCGCTGCTTCGCGGCATCGGTATCGCCAACGATTTGATGAGCCCGCCGAACATGATCGACTATCAATCGGCCCGCTTGAACATGGTTGACAGCCAGATCCGCCCCAACAAGGTGACCGATCCGGCGCTGATCGAGGCGATGCTGGCGGTGCCCCGAGAAATCTTCGTGCCCGAGCAGCTTCGCGGCATCGCCTATATCGACGAGGACGTACCGCTCGGCAGCGGACGCTTCATCACGGAGCCGATGGTGCTGGCCCGTCTCCTCCAGCTTGCGGCGATCGCGCCTGAGGACGTCATCCTCGATATCGGCTGCGGCACCGGCTATGCCAGCGCCGTCATGGCGCGGCTTGGCCGCAGCGTCGTCGCGCTCGAGGAGGATCCGAGCCTCGCCCGGCAGGCCACCGAGCGGTTTTCTCAGCTCGGCGTCGCCAACGTTTCCCTTGTCGAGGGGCCCCTGACGGCGGGCTATCCGGAGCGCGCGCCCTACCAAGTCGTTCTGTTCGGCGGCGCGGTGGCGGAGATCCCGCCCGCAATCGCGATGCAGCTCGCCGAGGGTGGCCGCCTTGTCGCGGTCGTGAAGCAAGGGCCGGGATTGGGCAAGGCCGTGCTGATGACGCGGACCGAGGGTGGTATCGGGCGGCGAATCGTCTTCGACGCCGGCACGCCGATGCTTCCTGGCTTTGCCGCGCAGCCGGGCTTCGTCTTCTGATGGGGGGCGGAGGATGATGGACGGGGTCCAGCCCTTCGCGCTTGCGGTCGGCGATCTCGATCGCCGTTTGGCGGCGGGCGAGGAGCTGCGGATCCTCGATGTGCGCGAACCGTGGGAGCTCGAGATCTGTCGTTTGCGCGACAGTCTCGCAATCCCCCTGGCGCTTCTTCCCGACCGCCTCGGCGAGCTGCCGCGCTCGGGCCTGCTCGTCGTGCTTTGTCATCATGGTATGCGCAGCGCTCATGCTGTGCGATGGTTACAATCGAACGGCTTCGCCAACGCCGTCAATCTCGATGGCGGCATCGATGCCTGGGCGCAGCAGATCGATCGAACGATGAGGACATACTGATGCAGCACCCAGCCTCCCTTCATCGCGGTTTTCGCGCGCGGCTCGCGAGCCGTGCCGCTTTCATCCTGGTTGGGGCGTGTTTCGGCGTCGTGGCGAGCGCGTCCGAAAGCGGTGCCTTGACGCTGACCGAGGCACTCGCCGCCGCCTACAACAACAACCCGACGCTGCAAGCGCAGCGCTCGCGGCTGCGCCAGAGCGATGAAGGCGTTCCGCAGGCGCTGTCGGGCTGGCGTCCGACCGTGCAGTTCACCGGGTCCGCCGGCGTTCAGCAAAGCACGACGGATCCGTTTCCGACGGTCACCCAGCATCCGCGCGTCCTCGACCTCAACGTGACGCAGCCGGTCTACAATGGCGGCCGCACCACCGCATCGACAAGCGAGGCGGAGAACACGGTGCGCTCGACCCGGGCACAGACCTTGGCGGTAGAGCAAGGCATCCTCTTCACGGTCGTCACGAGCTATTTGGACGTGGTCCAAAACCAGGCCGTGCTCGACCTCAGCATCAACAACGAGCAGGTCCTGCGCCGTCAGCTCGAAGCGACGCAGGACCAATTTCGGGTCGGCGAGGTGACGCGCACCGATGTGGCGCAGGCCGAGTCGCGGCTCGCCGCCGCCACGGCAAGTCGGTTTCAGGCCGAAGGAACGCTCGAGACCAGCCGCGCCGCGTTCGAGCGCGCAGTCGGCGAGCCGGCCGGCCTACTCGATGCGCCGGCGGAGCGTCCGGTCCTGCCGGCCAGCCGTGCCGAGGCGGCCACGCTCGCCGCCAGCAACAATCCCAACGTCATCGCCGCGCAATTCGTCGAAGCCGCGGCGCGCGACAATGTCCGTGTCGTCCGCAGCCAGCTGCTGCCGCAGGTGAGCATTGTCGGCGACCTCAACAGGGGCATCGACACCTCGACGAGCCTCCATGGGTTCACCACCGATACGGCATCGCTTACCGCACGTCTCACCGTCCCGCTCTATGAGGGCGGGTCGGTCTATTCGCAGACACGGCAAGCCATCGAGGCGATCGGGCAGCGCCGCAGCGAACTCGACGACACGCGTCGTCAGGTCGTGCAGGCAGCTCAGCAGGATTGGGAGACGTTGCAGGCGGACCGGGCCAACATCCGCTCGCTGATCGAGACGATCAGAGCCGCCGAGATCGGGCTCGAGGGCACGCGGCAGGAAGCGCTCGTCGGTTCGCGCACCATCCTCGACATTCTCAATGCCGAGCAAGAGCTCTTCACCGACCGGGTCAGTCTCGTGCGTGCTCAGCATGATGAGGCGGTAACGGAATTCGACCTCGGGCAGCAGATCGGCCGCCTCACCGCCGCCGACCTCAAACTGCCGGTCGAGGTCTATGATTTCGACCGCCACTACAAAGCCGTGCGCGGAAAATGGATCGGTTTCAGTCCGGACTAGGTGCCGGACGGGTCCGATCGGCTGGCGTTTTTCGAAGCTTTGCCTTAGTGTTACAGAACGATCGCGATCTCGGTTGAATTGATGTCCGAAGCCAAAGGCCAGCACGAACCCTCGATGGAGGAGATTCTTGCCTCCATTCGGCGCATCATCGCCGAGGATGGCGAGGCACCGGCGCCCGAAGGGGCGCCGCAAGCGGCGCCGAAGCCGGCTCCGGCTGCGGTCCCAGTCCCGGTCCCGACCGCCGTATCGGTAGAGCCGGCAGCCAAGCCGGCGAGCGACCCGGCTCCTGACGATATCCTCGAACTGACCGAGATGGTCGAGCCCGACGGCTCGGTCGTGAGCGTGAATGAGCCGGTCGCGGCAGCGGAACCGCCACGGGTGGCGGCTCGTCCCGAGCCCGAGCCCGAGCCCGAACTGGAACCGGAGGAGATGTCCGCGGAGGCGCCGATCGTGTCGCCGGCGACGGCGGCAGCGTCGGTCGCAGCCCTGTCGCGCATCACCGAATTGTCGCCGCACGAAGTGCACGAGCGCGATATTCCGCTCGGCGCCGGGCATCTCACGCTCGAAATGCTGGTGCGGGCCGAGCTGCGTCCCATCCTGCGCGATTGGCTCGATGCCAATCTGCCCGGCATCGTCGAGCGCATCGTCAGGAGCGAGATCGCGCGGCTGGTACAGGGCGTACCGAAGCGTTGACGCGACCGGCGTGGCGGGGGCCCGGTCGCGTTCCGGAACCCGCCGTGCACCCGGGCTCTCCGGCGAGTTTCCGAAAATTCAGCACATAGAGGCGTTCGGCAATGCTGGACAAGAGCTATCGCCCGGCCGAGGTCGAAGCGAAATTCTACGATATCTGGGAAAAAAGCGGCGCCTTCGCCGCTTCGCCGGGCTCGCCGGCCAAGCCGTACACCATCATGATGCCGCCGCCCAATGTCACAGGCAGCCTCCATATGGGGCATGCGCTGACCTTCACGCTGCAGGACATCCTCATCCGCTATCATCGCATGCGCGGCTTCGACGTGCTGTGGCAGCCGGGCACCGACCATGCCGGCATCGCGACGCAAATGGTGGTCGAGCGCCAGATCGAACTCGAGCAGACAAACCGGCACAAGCTCGGCCGCGAGAAGTTCGTCGAGCGCGTCTGGCAGTGGAAATCGGAATCGGGCGGCACCATCTCGCGTCAGCTCCGCCGCCTCGGCGCCTCGGCCGATTGGGCGCGCGAGCGCTTCACCATGGATGCGGGGCTGTCGGCTGCGGTGCGCAAGGTGTTCGTCGCCCTGCATCGCAAAGGCCTCATCTATCGTGACAAGCGCCTCGTCAATTGGGATCCGAAGTTGCACACGGCGATCTCCGACCTCGAGG